>CANRLS010000067.1 GCA_947631545.1 uncultured Atopobiaceae bacterium | reverse complement strand
GGTCTCGCGCGCAGACGGCTTTACTTCCGCTTCAACGGTTTGCAACGCCTTCGCGTTGAGGGGACTGTAGCCGCCCTACGCTGGGGGTGTCAAATCCAACGGGGCCGTATGCGCCGCCCCGGGTCTCCCTTGACCGTACATAACGTATATATACAATAGGTTCGCAAGCACGGCCGCCGACAGCAGGGGAGGCCCATGGACATCGTCGTCTCCAATGCGAGCGATAAGCCCATCTACCAGCAGATCGTGGACCAGATCCGCGACCAGGTGCTGACGGGCGGCCTCGTGGCGGGTGAGCCGCTGCCCTCCATCCGGAACCTCGCGAGCGCGCTTCGAGTGAGCGTCATCACCACCAAGCGCGCCTACGCCGACCTCGAGGCCCTCGGATTCGTGGAGACGGTGCCGGGCAAGGGGAGCTTCGTCGCCGGGGTGAAGGTGGAGCTGCTTCGCGAGCGGCGGCAGCGGGAGCTGGAAGAGCGGCTCTCGGCGCTCCTCGACGACGCTCGGACGCTCGGGCTCACCAGCAGCGACGTGAAGGGCCTCATCGACCTCCTCGATGGCGACATCGCGCTCGAGGAACTGAGCGAGTCCCTGAAGGAGGAGTCATGACCAGCGCTTTGATCGCACGGTCGGAGAGACGGCCCGCACCGACACAGGTGGCGGCGGAGCTCCCGCTAGCCCCGGTTGGCGCGCCCCTGGCCTCGGCCTTCGCCTGCGCCCGGCCGCTCGCGCAGGCGCGGGGGCTCTGCAAGCGCTTCGCATCCGGCTTCGCGCTCGAGGACGTGGACCTCACCGTTCCCGAGGGCTGCGTCGTCGGCTTCGTCGGGCAGAACGGCGCCGGCAAGACGACGACCATCCGCTGCCTCCTCGGCATCACGGCCGCGGACGCGGGCGAGTGCACGGTGCTCGGCGAGCGCCTCTCGCCGGAGGCCGGCGCCGAGGCCTGCGAGCGCGCTCGGGGCGAGGTCGGGGTCGTCTTCGACACGCTGCCCTTCCTGCCGGCGCTCACCATGAAGCAGGTCGTCTCCATCTACGAGCACGCCTACGGCGGCTTCGACCTCGACGAATTCCAGCGGGTGCGCGGGGCGCTCGGGCTCAAGCCCCGCCTCTGGTCCATGAGGGAGCTCTCGCGGGGCCAGGGCATGCAGCTCCAGCTGGCCCTCGCGCTCGCCCATCATCCGCGCCTCCTCATCCTCGACGAGGCCACGGCCGGACTCGACCCCATCGCCCGGGACACCCTCCTTGAGCTCGTGCGGGGCTGGCTCGATGGGGACGAGCGCCGGGGCGTCCTCTTCTCCAGCCACATCACGAGCGACCTCGAGTCGCTCGCCGACGTGGTGGTGGGCATCGACGACGGCCGCATCGCGTTCGCGATGGACAAGGACGTGCTCCGCGATGTCATGGGCGTGGCCCGGCTCACCGCCGAGGAGCTCGAACGGGTCTTGACCAGCGGCCTCTTCGCGCCCGGCTCGCTCATCGGCCGACGCCAGGCCTACTCCACTGAGCTCCTCGTGCCGGACCGTCGCCTCTTCGCGGAGTGGTTCCCGCAGATCCGCGTCGAGCCGGCCACCATCGACGCCTACCTCCTCATCACGACCAAGGGGGAAGCGCTATGAACCCCGCTGATTCCACGACCGCATGGATTGCGCCAATCGGCCCCTCTGGCTCGAACGATCGCCGCGGAGCCTGTTGCGGTGTCACGCCAAAGGAGGAAGCGCTGTGAGCCCCGTCGATGCCCTGAGCTCGGCCAGCCCGATGGCTAAGACCGGTACCGCACGTCCGGACCAACGTCACGGTGCCAGAGGCGCCCTCGTCGCCTGTCGCATGGACCTCTTCGCCATATCGAGTTCCATGAGGCGCTATCTGCTCACGATCGTCCCTCTCTCCATCGTCCTGGGGGTGCTGGTGAACAGCGTCTCCGAAGCGGGCGTCATCGGCTCCCTCGTGCTGAGCGCCGCCATCATGGCGACCCAGTGGGACGGCCAGGCGGGCTGGGAGAGCTTCAAGGCGAGCCTGCCGATCTCGCGCCGGCAAACGGCCGCCGGCCGCTACCTCGCGATGCTCGTCTTCGGTGCCGTCGACCTGGCGCTCGTCCTCGCCATAAGCGCCGTCATCTGGGCCATCGTCACCTATTCGCCCTTCGGTCCGCTCGGCGATCCGGTCAATCTCGGTCTCGGGCTCGAGGAGACGATTTCGGCCTCCCTCATGACCTATCTCTGCCTGATGCTCTGCACGGCGGCGATCCTGCCCCTGCTCCTTCGCTTTGGGACGACGGACTCCCTGCGCTGGATCGTCCTCTTGAGCGTCGTCTTCGCCATCGCCATCGCCGTGTTCTTCTCGGGCGAGGAGGCGGCTGGCGTCATCGGCTTCATCTCGTCTCTGGGCGAATGGGTGCTCCTCGCCCTCTGCGCCGCCGTTACCGCCGGCGCCTGGCTCGCCAGCTACCTCGTCGCTCGCGCCTGGTACGTCCGGAAGCGCTTGTAGCGGCTTCTTACATCAGTTGATGGACTGATGCCCCTTCAGTCGATTATCCGATGCACTGATGGCCGTCAGTTTATGAACTGATGCACTGATGGCCGATCAGATGATGAACTGACGTCCCATCAGTCGAGTAACTGATCGAGTGACTGATGCACTGATAGCCGATCAGTCGATGGACTGACGTCCCTTCAGTCGATCGACTTTAGGCCTCTGAAGTGGCAATCAGGCGACGCAGGCGTTGACGATGAGGCCCGAGACGCCGATGAGGATGAGGGGCACCATGCCGAGGACGAAGGCGGGAACGGGCGGGACCTCGTAATAGGCGAGGTAGCAGCCCATGCTGATGCCGATGGTGGCCACGATGGCGATGATGGCCACCGCGATGCCCGCGCCGCCCATGGCGCCCACGCCGAAGAGCGCGTTCACGCAGGAGAGCTCGAAGGTGGCCCAGGCCACGATGAGCAGGAGCTCCGTCGTCACCTGGCGCTGGAAGAGCTTCGACGTGACGAAGAGGAGGAGCCCGTAGGCGCCGGCCCCGATGAGCCAGACGGCCCATCCCGGGAGCGCGAGCCTGTCGGCCGGGAGGGCCCCCATGCCGCCCGCGAGGAGCACGACGCCCCAGACGCCGCAGACGAGCGTGGCGCAGAATCCCACGACCTTGAGCCCCATGGGAAAGTCGCGCACGGGGTTGAAGGCGATGCACCACCACGCGAGGTAGACGCCGCAGCAGATGGCGAGCCAGACGTTTCCCCGCAGGATCTGGCCGATCGCTTCGGAATAGCCGCTCATCGTCCGAGCCCCAATGCCCTGGCGGCGCCCTCATCGAGCTCATAGCTCAAGGGCCTTCTCGTGACGATCGAGAGATAGCCGCGCTCCTCCAGCGCGGCGAGCGTCTTGCGCACGGTTTGCCGGGAGAGGCCCAGGTACTCCGCGGTCAGGTCCCACGAGACGCTCCCATCGGCCACGAAGAGCGCTCTCTGGGCGAAGAGGTAGAGGGTGGTGGCCTCGCGCTCGGTGAGACGGCCCTCCCCCTTGAGGGCCGCGAGGGTCTCCCGGGCCGCCGCGAGCGCCTCTCGCGCCCGGGCGAGCCGATTCTCGAGAAGCGCCTGGGCCTCTTGGATGTTCTCCAGGATGTTCATGACGAAGAACGTGAGCTCCGCATGGTTCATCGGCTTCTCGGCCTCTCTGAACGAGCGGTAGTAGGCATCGCCGTGCTCGTAGAGCGTCTTCGAGAGGGAGAGCGACGTGAGGGGCGAGAGCGGCCGGCTCAGGTAGAGGGCGAGGAGGTAGCGGCCGCACCGGCCGTTCCCATCGTAGAAGGGATGGACGTACTCGAAGTAGAAGTGGCTCGCGATGGCCGAATAGAGGGCCGGCACGTCAGGGTCGTCGGCGAATGCCAGGAGGTCGCGCAAGGCCGCCTCGATGGCCGCCTCGCCTTCGATGCCGCTATGGATGACCGTGCCGCCGTCGCCGACGATATCGACGCCCCCACGTCGGAAGAGCCCGCCATCGACGGCGCTCTCGCCCAGCTCTTCGCCGCTCATGACCCGGTCGTAGATGGCGCGGATCTCGGCCGGGGTCTTCGGTCGCACGGCCCTCTGCTCGGCGATGTCCTCGTAGAGCTGGGCGAACCCCGCGAAGCGATGGGGCCTTCGCCTGCGATTGCCCGACCTCTCGGCCTTCAGGGAGTCGATGACCTGCCGTTTGGTGCTCCTCACCCGTTCGAGGCCATTGGAGGAGACCACCTCCTCGACCATGAGGTCGTCGAGGATCGCCTTGCGGGCGATGCCCGGCAGCCGATCGAAGGCGAGCGAGATCGCCCGCTCGCGGCGAAGCACGCGCTCCGCGATGAGGGAGAGCTCCCTGGGGACGGCTATGAAGAGCTCGCCGGTTGCGGTCGCGAGGCCCGTTCGGAAGGTGCCATCCGCCTCGAGGCGCGCCGCGGCGCGCGCTTCGAGCGCGCTGAAGCGCTCGGGGGAATCGTCCATGTAGAAGAGCTTGGCGAGCGGTCGATAGGGTGCGGGCGTGCGTTGGGCCATGGCGATCCTCACGGGCGGAGGGCGAAGCTGTGCGATAGAGATAGGCTGCCGAGAGTCTATGTTACCAAATATGCCACTTAATAAAATTAAGAGAGCATGAGCGATCGGCTCCGGTCCCAACCGGGCGGCAACGTGGATGATGCCGTGGGGGACGGGGCGCGGCGCCCGTCGCCGCGCTCGGCCCTAGGCGTCCTCGGTCTCCTCGAAGACCTCCCGCTCGGTGGCGCGATTCTTGAGCCACGCCCTGGCCACGCCCACCACGGTGGGGATGACGCTCACGAGGACGATGCCCACCACGAGGAGCTCGAAGTGCTCTTGCACCACGGGGATGTCGCCGAACCAGTAGCCGAGCATCGTGAAGAGGGTGGACCACACGATGCCGCCCAGCACGTTGAAGCCGAAGAAGTGGTGCCAACGCATGCCGCCCATGCCCGCGAGGAACGGCACGAAGGTGCGGATGAAGGGGAAGAACCGCCCGAGGAAGATCGAGAGACCGCCCCACTTCTCCATGAAGGCCTCGCTCTCGGCGATGCGCTCGGGGGTGAGGGACTTGATCTTGCCGCTCGCGATGATGCGCTTGCCCAGGAAGTGGCCGATCATGAAGTTGCTCTGGTCGCCGATGATGGCCGCGCACCACACCACAAGGAGCAGGATGAATATCTCGAGCTCCGAGTTGTGGGCGAAGAACCCGGCCGCGAAGAGGAGCGAGTCGCCGGGGAGGAACGGCATGAAGACGACGCCCGTCTCGACGAAGATGATGAGGAAGATGAAGCCGTAGGCCACGGCCGGGCCTGAGGCGATCCAGCCCTGGATGGCCGCCATGGGGTCCTGGAGCAGGCTCACGATGGCGTTGATGAGGTCCACGGCCACCTTTCGCGAGGCGTCTGGTTCCGTTCGCTCGAATGCGCTCGATGGGAGCGGGCGCCCGTGAGGGACCCCTTATGGCTGCTGTCTCCCGACCCTGACCAGGTTCGAGGTATCGCGTCGCCCGAACCCATCCAACGCATTCAGCGATGCAGTATACCGAGGATGGAGGCGCCTGGCGGCGGCTCCACGCGAAGGACAGATGCCGGAGCCGGTGTCGCGATCGCCTTGCCGTCGTCGAAGCGGCGCCTTCGGAAGGCGGGGATTCCCGTTCGCGGCTCCCATATACTCGATGGGGCCCGGATACGCGAGGCCGCATCGGAGGGTCCATGGAATCGCTCTACACCAAGTATCGACCGCAGGTCTTCGAGGACGTCGCAGGTCAGAGGGCCATCGTCGGCGCCCTCGAGCGGGCCGTGGCCAACGAGACGGTGGGCCACGCCTACCTCTTCTGCGGTCCGAGGGGCACGGGCAAGACCACGCTCGCCCGCATCCTCGCCAAGGCGCTCGAGTGCGAGAGGGGTCCGGGCGAGCTTCCCGACGGCACCTGCGAGCAGTGCGAGGCCATCGCCCTCGGCATCCATCCCGACGTGCTCGAGATCGACGCCGCGAGCCGCACGAGCGTGAACGACATCCGCGACGAGATCATCTCGAAGGTGAACTTCGCCCCGGCGCGCGGGCGCTGCAAGGTCTACGTGATCGACGAGGTGCACATGCTCTCGACCCAGGCCTTCAACGCCCTGCTCAAGACCCTGGAGGAGCCGCCTGCGAACGTGGTGTTCGTGCTCTGCACCACCGACCCCCAGAAGGTGCCGCCGACGATCCTCTCCCGCGTGCAGCGCTTCAACTTCGCGCCGCTCGCCGACGACGACATCGCGGCGCGCCTCGAGGCGATCTCGGAGCGCGAGGGGTTCCGGGTGACTCCCGAGGCCATGGCGCTCATCGTGCGCCACGCCCACGGCGGCATGCGCGACGCCATCTCGACCCTTGAGCAGCTGGCGGTCTTCGGCGATGGCGCCGTGGACGAGGCCATGGCCAAGGACCTCCTGGGCCAGTCGAACGAGGACTTGCTCGTCCGCTTCGTGGAGGCCCTCGCGGCAAAGGACGCGGCGACCCTCTTCTCGATTGTGGCGAGCGTCGTGGCCGAGGGCCGCGACCTGCAGCAGTTCAACGCGGAGCTCATGGGGCGCCTGCGCGACCTCTACGTGGTGAGCGTCGCGGGCGTCATCTGCGGCGTGGTTTCGGCGGGAGAGGACGAGGGACGCGAGCTCCAAAGGGAGGCCTCCCTCTTCGCCGGGCCGGAGCGCCTCTCACGGGGCCTCGAGGAGCTCGATCGCGTGGCCTACGCCATGCGGAGCGCTCCCGACGCGAGGCTCGTCTTCGAGGTGGCCCTCACGAAGCTCGCGCGCCCGGAATGCGACCTCACGATCGAGGCGCTCGCCGAGCGCGTGAGCGCGCTCGAAGCGGGCGCCGCGAGGTCAGAGGCGCCGACGCCGGCTCCCGCGCCCGCGTCGGCTCCCGCGCCCGCGTCGGCTCCCGTGCCCGCGTCGGCTCCGGCCCCAGCGGCCGAGGCCGTCGTCAGCGCGCCCGAGGCGGCGCCGGCACCCGATCGCTCGCCCCGGGCGGCGCGAAGGGCCGCCGCTCCGCCAAAGCCCGTGTCAAGGCCT
>CANRLS010000066.1 GCA_947631545.1 uncultured Atopobiaceae bacterium | reverse complement strand
CGGTGCCTGCGGGCACCATGCCCGCCTGCGCGGCCGCGTTCCCGAAGACGCTCCCCGTGTAGAGCCAGGTGCTCGCGGCCCGCCCCACGTAGCGGGCGGGCTTTCGGGCCATGTCGAGCGTGTAGAAGGTGTTGGCGCAGTAGGCGCCGCTCTGGGGATCCACGCTCACCACGAGGGCGAGGTCCACCCGGTCGGACTCGCCGAAGCAGAGCGGCAGGAGGAAGCTGTCGGCATCGTTTCGCGGGTAGAAGGCGGGGATGGCGATCCTGGGATCGAGCGCCGCCATCTGCCGCGCCCGCTCGACGGCGCGATCGAGGATCTGGCGGAGGGCGGCGCAGGCGGCGGGCCGCTGGTGCATCGCGGTGGCCATCTTCCGCATCGAATCGACCCTGGCCATGGCATCCCACGGGTCGGCCGCCCGGACGTTGGCGAGGAGGCCCCGCAGCTCCTCGTCCTCGGGCCAGAGCGATTCCAGGAGCCCGACCGGGAACCGTTCGGCGTGCTGCTGCACCATGTGGTAGTAGCTCATATGGATGGGGCGCGCGACGTCGAAGGCGTAGCGCTCCGGCTCGTCCGCGATGGTGAGCGGCTGCGGCAGCGGGTCGAATTCGCGGCCGAGCTGGAGCCCGCTGATGCCGTCCCAGGCCGTGCAGAACGCGACGAACTCCCATTCGAACTCGCGGCCCTCGCCAGCGTCCTCCCCGTGGTCGGCTCCGCCGTGGCCCGGCCGGTAGCGCGTGAGCAGGGCGTAGATCGGTTGGAAGTAGCGATCCATGAAGCCGGTGTCGAAGGCGGCGCTCCCGCGCTCCTCGTTCACGGCGAGCTTGCCGGCCTTGCGCACGCGCGAATAGGTGAAGGAGAGCGCGCGCCCCAGGGCCACGACGTCGCGCTTGATGGACCACGCGTCGTCTCCCTCGGGCATGATCTGGCGCGAGAGCAGCCGGATGCTGTCCGACCACGAGTCGAAGTGCACCTGGCTCGCGAGCTCTCCGAGGAGCGTCCCGTCGGCGCTCGCCGCCGCCATGCGCCGGTCGAGCTCGTAATGGGTGAGGATCCAGGGCTTCTTGTACGGGTTGGCGTCGCCGGGCGAGGTGACGCTCACATAGGCCCTGACGCTGAAGGCCTCGGCGTCGGAGGTCAAGGGGATGTCGAAGGCGATGGCCGGACGGCCCCTGAAGCTGGTCTCGGTGAACGCGCCATCGGCCCTTGCTCGGGAGAGCCCGGCGTCGAGCTGGCTCGTGAGGTCGCCGGAGCTGCCGATGAGCCGCTCGAGACTCGTCTTCATCGTGAAGGGGATGTAGATGCCGCTGGTGAAGTGCCTGAGCAAGCGGATGCCGCTGAGGGCCCTTGACGATTCCGCCTGGCTCGGGGTCGTTCGCTCGAACCCCTGGCCGGGCGTGGGGTGCCCTGGCGATGCCGTCCCAGCTGGCGCCGACGGCGCTTTGTGGGCGTGTGGGGAGGAGGCGCCGGCGGCTGGACGGGCTGGCGCTGCCGGCGGTGCCGGTTCGGTCGCGCCCGATGATTGCGTTGTTCCCGCCGATCGCGCCGCGCCCGCCGGTCGCGCCGCACCCGCCGGATCCGCCGGCTGCGCCGCTTGCGCGGTATCCGACGGCGCGGGGCCGCCGCTGCCCGCGCCAGTCGCAGCTCGGGGTACGTCGACACCGTCGCCCCCGTCGCCATCGGCCGCACCATCCACCTCTCTGGCCGCGTCCTCGCCGGCCATGTCCTCGCCACCCGCACCCTCGCTCGCCGCAACGCCCTCGTCCCCGGGGAAGAAGAGCCATGGCGGCAGGTCGAAGACGCCCTGATCCAGGAGGCCGTCCTGATAGCGCTCGAGGGCGGCGAGGACCTGCTGCTGGTTGGCCGCGTCGAGCTTTCGCACGCCCAGGACGAACCACTGCTGGCGCTCGTGGGGATAGCTGTTCGCGCAGAGGACGATCTCGTAGATGTCGTCGGTGTCGGTGACGTAGCCGGACGGGAAGAACATCCACCGCTCATCGTCCGTGCCCGGGGTTCCCATGCGCACGGCCCCGGCGTCGAGGGCCATCGCCCAGGCGGCGGCGAGTCGCCGCGTGATGGTGGGAAGATCCGTCGTCTCGAAGTGCCGCTCGATGTATCTGAAGCCGTTCACCGAGCTAGAGACCTTGACGACGTCGCTGAAGGCGCGCGAGAGCGCTCCCATATGCTCGTCGTCGAGGCGGTTCTGCCGGTAGAGGTCGAGTTCGGCCATGTAGGAGAAGATGGGGTTCTCGGCGGCGCGGCTCGTGGTGCCCTCGCCGGTCTCGCTTCTGTGCTCTGCCATGTGCGCCTCCAAGGATGGGTGCCGATGGGTCTGGGGTCAGATGATGCGAAGGAGATGGAGCAGCTCCTCGGCGGAGCCGCACTCTGGAGTGAGCGCCGCCACCCCCGAGGGGAGCGCCGTGCCCGCGGCGATCAGCCGCTCGGGGATGCGCTCGTAGGGCTTGAGGTAGCCCTCGTCCTCCCTGCCGTAGACGAGCCACACGCACTGCGGGTGCCGTCCCGTGCCGGCATCGACGCAGTTGAGCGCATAGCGCATGCGGCACTCGATGAATTCTCGGGAGAAGCCGCCGATCTCTTCTTCAGGCGAGGGCCGCTTGCGCGTCCTGGGCCTTTCGATGTCCTTCGCCATCGTCTTGTACTTCGCGTCCACCACGATGCTTCGCCATGGATCCTCTGCGCTCCTGCGGTGGCGAAGGACGAAGTCGGGCGAGTAGTGCGGGGTCTTGCCCGGTGTGGTGCGCCTGAGGCCGAGGCCCCACTGCGGCTCGCCCTCCAAGGGCACGACGGGCTGGTAGTAGAGCCGCACCTGCTCGCCTCCCCGTCTGAGGAGGTAGAGGTTGTTCACGACGGGCGGCTTGGGGCCCCCTTCGTAGGGCACGCGATCGATGGGAAAGACGGCTGACGGGAGGCGATCTACCGGCGCCCCCGGAGCCGAAAAGATATCGAGATCCATAGATGCTTCGGGGCCGAATCCCGCACCGGCGAGCGCGGAGAGGAGGCCATGGAGCACGTAGAGCTCGTAGACGTCGGAGATCTGCGGCCTCAGAAGCGCCAGGCGCGAGCTGTCCCTGCTGGCGTCGGCGAGCGGGGGCCAGGCGCACATGAGCCGATAGAGCTCGTCGTAGGGTCGCATCTCCCGGAAGACGGCGGTCATCTGCAGCGCGCGGAACCGCTCCTCCCCGGCGCCGGGGAGCGCCTGGCGATAGCGGAGGCGGAGCCCCCTCGCGCGGTC
Organism: uncultured Atopobiaceae bacterium; assembly: GCA_947631545.1. GTDB lineage: Bacteria > Actinomycetota > Coriobacteriia > Coriobacteriales > Atopobiaceae > CANRLS01. The sequence goes on along the minus strand of CANRLS010000066.1, from coordinate 3,825 downwards.
CCGCAGATCCCGCGCCCTGCCGAGGAGCCGTCTGATGGCCTGGGTTCGCGCACCTTCCAGGATCGATGGGGAGGGACGGGCGGCGGACGCCCGATCGTCTTCGGGGACATCGCCTCGCATGCCCAGCTCGACAGCTCGGGGCGCGGAACGGGGGAGCAGCCGCCGCAGCCTCGAGCTCAGCGATTCGAGCTCGCCAAGGCACTGGGTGAGGAAGGCGAGGATCGCGCGGTTCTCGTAGACGTCGAGCGTCGTCACCCGGCGAGACGTCTCGATCCTGCGGGGCAGGTAGCTGGCGCGCCCATCGCCGATTCCCGTTCTGGCGGGCGTCCTTTGCAGCTGGGCGGGATGCCGGGCGATCCAGCGGATCTCGTGCTGGCCGATCCGGTGGACCTTGTCCCAGTCGGCCATGTCGCTCTGCACGCCCACCTTCTCGTAGGGCCGCATGCGCAGGACGGGCAGGCAGCGCTCGAAGCCGTCGAGCACGGATTTCGCGCGCGCGAGGTAGCGGGACGGGTCCGAGCGCTCGGGCTGCCAGGGCTCGCCCGATCCCCCCGGCCCATCGGCGTTCTCCGGCTCGCCCGGCGCCCGGTCGTCGGAGGGCCCGGCGCTGATGGAGTGGCGGCCCCTCTCCGATTCGACCCCTTCGAGCATCCAATCGATCGCCCGGTCGCGCTCTTCGGCGAAGAGCGTCCCGTACATCCCGCCGATGCGCTCGGCGTCGCCCTCGACCGGGCCGACGGGGATGTCGAGGGTCGAGAGCCTCGTCTCGCGCCCTCCAAGGAGGACCGTCACCTCTGCGCGCGCGTAGCCGAAGATGTTCTGGAAGGGCTTCCACTTGGGGCATCTCCGCGTTTCGAAATCCTCCCGCTGGATCCCCTCGTCCGAGAGCTCGTTGCCCTTGACGACCCGGCAGTCGTTGCCGGATCCGTCGTTCACGACGACCCGCGCCTCGCTCGAAAAGCCGCCGCCGTCGCAGACGATGAGGAGGCGGTAGTCGCCCTGCTCGCTCGCCGGAGTGGGAGCCGGGTGGACCTCGGCGTCATCGACGTAGGCGCTCGACAGAGAGAAGCGATGTATCCGCCCGCTCCAAACCTCCAGGGCGTAGAGCGCGGCCGTGACCTCGGACTCCGCGGAGGGCCCGGAGTCCGCCTCGATCGCGAACGGGACGGCAGACGGCTCAGGCGAAGTACTGGATGTAGCCATAGTCCTTGCCCTTCGCGAGCATGTCGTCGATGCGTCCGCTCGCGATCCGCAGGCTCTCGCAGACCGTCTTCAGGCCATCGAGGAAGGGTTCGACGTCGCCGGCCGTGCCCTGGACGGTGGGGAGCACCTTCTGCGTGATGGCGTAGTCGAGGGCCGTGAGCTGCGGCGAGCCGATGCCGAAGAGCTCGAAGAGGCGCGCCGCGCTGCGCACGTAGGAGCAGATCATGGCATTGCTCCTGTGCGAGATGGGGCGCATCGACGTCTGGCAGATCCGGCGTATCGCCTCGTAGATGGCGACGATCTCCTCCTCCATGGGCGGCGGGTCGGCCGGTGCGAAGATGTCCTCGAACATCCGGTACGACATCGAGCGCTCCGGCAGCGATGCCTCCGCGGGCGCCGTGCGCCCGATCCGCCCGCGCTCGAGGCGCTCGTCGTAGAGGCCGCCCTCGGTGTAGCCGCCCTGGGAGGCGAGCCAGATGACCCAGCTCCTGTCGAGGAAGCGCGGCGAGAACTCCTCTGAGGTGTGGTCGTAGTTCACCGTGGCGAGGAACCGCGCGAACCTCGGGATGACGAGGGGGTCGCCCTTGCGTATGGGGAGCGCGAGCTCGAAGGAGTCGCAGGCCTCGAAGAAGTTCGCCCAGTAGTGCTCGATGGGGCTCAGGTTGGCCTCGTCGAGGATGAAGAAGCAGGGCGGCACGGCGCCGGGCTCGCTGGCGGCTTGCTCGGAGAGGTCCTCGAAGGCGTCGTAGGCCTTGGGGTTCGTGCGGACGACGCTCTGGGAGAGCGGGTTGTAGTAGCCGATGAAATCGCGATACGACGTCCAGCCGCGCTCCACGTTGATCTCGACGAGGCGACGGTTCTCAGCGGTGAGGCCGAGGCTCTGGCCGAGGAGCCGGCAGATGCTCGTCTTGCCCGAGCCGGGCGGGCCCGCGAAGGTGGTCACGTAGCCCTGGGCGAGGCAGACGAGGTAGTTGATGAGCTCCGTCATCTGAAGCGAGCGCCCCTGCGAGCGGATCCACTGGAGCGCGCCCTCCAGGAGCGACCGCACGGCGTCGTCGTCTTCCGCCGGGCTGAGCAGGTCATAGCGCGGGGGCCGCCGCTCCAGCCGCTCCTCGCCGAACGAGCTGCCCGCCACGGCCGAGACCCGTCGAATCGCCTCCGATTTGAGGACCTCTCGCGTGAGCTCGCGGCGATCGCCGAGCAGGTCCACGATGCCGTCGATGTCCCGTTCGAGGTCGCGCTTCTCCTCCTCGAGGCGCTGGACCTCGCCGCGGAGCTCCTCGGCCCTTCGCGCGAGCCCGTCCCGCTCGTCGGCCGCGCCTGCCGCGTCAGTCGACGCGGAGGGGGATGCCGGGGGCTCGGGCGTCCTGGCGAGCTCGGCCCGCCGGCGATCCAGCTCCGCCGTGGCCTCCTCCACCTCGCGCTCAACGCGCTTGAGCTCGGCCACCTGGGCGTCGTAGCGCTCCTTCAGGGCCTGCCGCGACTTGCGCAGCGCCTCGCCCCATTGCCGCGTCCGGCTGGCGCGGTCCGTGATGATGTCCAGGGCCTCCGGATCGTCCAGCAGCTGTCGGATCCCCTCGACGGGGAGGCTCTTCGCGATGTCCTTCGCAAGGGCGGGCGAGCCGTCTTTGAATGCGTGCAGCCGCGCCGCGATCTGGGCCATGCGCGCCGAGCGGGCGCCGTCGGGGCTGACCTCGATCGTCTGGTCGAGCCAGTTCAAGAAGAACTCGTCGAACGGCTCCTGGGCGCCGTCGCCGCGCGTGAGCTGCGCGTAGGAATCCGACGCCTTGAACGAGCTCAGCACGAAGCGCTCGAGCTGGTCGTTGCCGATCCAGTCGATCGTCCTCGCCTGGCGGCCCTCGTGCACGAGCGCATCGAAGTCCCTGCTGCCGACGAACTGGAAGACGCTCTGGCGATGGTTGTTCCCGAGGGAATGGATGCCCAGGTCGACCACGTTGAAGTCGAACACCCGGTAGTCGCGCTCGGCGAGGGCCTCGAGCCGCACCTGGTCGCGGTCGTAGATGGGCGTGGCCCGGAAGGGGCCGAGCGCATGGGCGGTGCCGCCGGTGCCCCGCACGCGCACGAGGCAGCGGCTCATGGTGGCCGGGAGCTGGGTGGGGGCGTCGGGCGCGAGGTCGAAGAGATGGCCCGATTCGCGGCCGGGATCCTCGAGCGCCGGATCGTCGACGATGTCCACGATCGGGAGGATGTCTCGCGCGCGGGTCTCGATCCGCTCGATTCGGAAGGGGCTGTCCGCGCGGTAGGCGTTGCAGACGGTGTGGAACTCGCTGTTGTGCGCATCCCCGTCGTTATGCTGGATGTCCGTGAAGCTGACGATGGCGATGTTGCCGTAGTCATCCTTGATGTTGCGCGCCGAGGCGCCGCTCACGCGCACGTAGATGGAGCCGTGCTTGGGGAACGTGGCCTGCCCGTCGATGGGCAGGATGCCCTCGCCCCCGAGGTCGAACTGCGGATACGGGAAGAAGAAGCCCATGCTCGAGCCGGCTGGGTAGTCGAGGTACGCGAGGAGCGGATGCCCCTTCAGCGCGTCGATGGCGGGCCAGTCCGGCATGGTTCCTCGCTCTCCGGATGATGGATGGGCGGCCCAAGGGGCCGGGGAGC
>CANRLS010000065.1 GCA_947631545.1 uncultured Atopobiaceae bacterium | reverse complement strand
GCCAAGCGCCCGCGGGCCATTCGGCAGAACGCGATGGACGTCGCGAATCGTCCTTCGCCCAAGGTGGATAATCCGAAGCGGAATCGAATTCACGTGTCGTTGGAGCACTTGCATGGTGAGCATTGGCAGCCCTACGGCCTGGGAGCTTCTGCCGCAAGACCCCCTGGCCGAGGCGGCGCTGAGAGAGCGCTTCGGCTTCGGCGCCCCGCTGGCGAGGACGCTCGTGGCGAGGGGCTATAAGGATCCTGACGCGGTGGCCCGCTTCCTCGATCCATCGCTCGAGCGCGATTGGCTGGACCCCGAGCACCTGCCCGGCATCCCCGAGGCGGCCGACCGCGTCGCCTCGGCGGTGAGGGGCGGGGAGTCCATCTGCGTCTTCGGCGACTTCGACGTCGATGGCATGACGGCGACGAGCCTCCTCACGCTGGGCCTCCGGGAGCTGGGCGGCAGGGTGGCGCCCTTCATCCCGCGCCGCTTCAGCGAGGGCTACGGCATGAGCGAGGCCGCGCTCGAGCGCGCGAAGGCCCTCGCGCGCCCGAGCCTCGTCATCACGGTTGACACCGGCATCGCGTCGGGCGCCGAGGTGGCGGGGCTTCTCGCCGAGGGCATCGACGTGGTGGTGACCGACCACCACGAGCCGGGGGACGCGGTGCCCCGGGGGGTGCCGTTGGTCGATCCCAAGCTCGCATCCGGTCCCGGCACCCACGACTTGGCGGGGGCCGGCGTGGCGCTGAAGCTCCTGCAAGCCGTGGCGTCGCGCTTCGGAGAGGCGGATCTCTGGCGTCGCTACCTCGACCTCGCCGCCCTGGGCACCGTGAGCGACCTCATGCCGCTCGTGGACGAGAACCGCGCGCTCGTGACGGCGGGCATCGAGCTCATGCGCACGGCCCCGCGCGCCTCGATCGAGACGCTCTGCGCCGCGGCCAACCGCGACGTGCGCGCCATCGAGGCCGACGACCTGCCCTTCTGCGTGGTGCCCCGTCTGAACGCGCCCGGCCGCATGGGCGACGCCGACGTCTCGCTCGAGCTCCTGCTCACCGAGGATCCGGCCAGGGCCCAGGTGCTGGCCGCCGCCGTCGAGGACCTCAACAACGCCCGCAAGGAGGCCGAGCGGGAGCTCTCGGAAGAGGCGCTCGCCATGGCCGAGCTCACGTACGTCGAGGGCGACCGCTCGATCGTCCTCGGGGGCGAGGGCTGGCACGAGGGCGTGAAGGGCGTCTGCGCCACGCGACTCGTGGCCGCCTACGGCGTCCCGGTGCTCCTCTTCTCGGTGCATGACGGCATCGCGAGGGGATCGGGCCGCTCGGTGGGCTCGGTGGACCTCTACCACGCCGTGGAGCGCGTGAGCGATGCGACCCTGCAGTTCGGCGGCCATGCGGGCGCCGTGGGCGTCACCGTCGCGGCGGAGCGCCTGGCGGAGTTCCGCATGCGGCTCGAGGCCGTTCTGGGGGAGCTGCCCGCCGAGCAGTTCGTCTCCGCCGAACCGCTCGATGCCAAGCTCCGGCTCTCGGACCTCTCCCTCGACGACATCCGCGAGCTCGACCGGCTGAAGCCCTTCGGCAAGGAGAACCCATCGCCCGTCTTCTGCACCGAGAAGGTCTGGCTCACGGACCGCCAAGCGGTGGGTCGCGAGGGCACGCACCTGCGCTTCTGGGTCTCGGACGGCGAGCGGAGCCTCGGCGGCATCCGCTTCCGCGAGCCCGATATGGCGCGGGCGCTCGCCTGGGACGGGCCCGTCGAGCTCATCTACCGGCCGGCGGCCGAGACCTGGCAGGGAAGGACCCGCGCCAAGCTCCGCGTGGAGGAGATCCTCTACCCGGCAAGCGCGGACCGGCTCCTGGGATCCGTGCGGGCACCCGAGGCGGCGACGGAGGAGGGGAGCGCGGTCCGCTCCGCGCTCACGGGCCTCTCCGAGGAGGGCCTCACCCGCGAGCTCGCCCGCGCCCTCATCGGCGACCACGAGCTGCTCCCCGCCCAGGCGAAGGCGTTCGCCTCGCTCGCCAGGGGGGCCTCGACCTTCTGCGTCATGGCCACGGGCCGCGGCAAATCGCTCATCTTCCAGCTCCATGCCCTTCGCGAGGCCATCTCGCGCCGTCGCGCCACGGTGATCGTCTACCCGCTCCGCGCCCTCGTCTCAGACCAGGCGAGCGCCATGGGCGACGCCTTCTCGAGCCTTGGCGTGGGGGTCGCGACGCTCACGGGCGAGTCGGACGAGCAAGCGCGCCGCCGGATCTACGCCGACCTCGCCCGAGGGGCGGTGGACGTGCTCCTCACGACTCCCGAGTACCTGGCCCTCCACGCAAGGGACGTCGCACGGTGCGGGCGCGTGGGGTTCCTCGTCGTGGACGAGGCCCACCATGCGGGCGAGTCCAAGGGCGGAAACCGCAGCGCCTACCAGGAGCTTCCCAGCATCCGCGCGCTCCTGGGGGAACCCGTCTGCCTGGGCGTCACCGCCACGGCGAGAACCGAGGTGGCGGCCGAGGCCATGCGCCTTCTCGGCGCCACGGAGCTCGTGGTGGACGATGCCGTGCGCGAGAACCTCCTCCTCGTGGACGATCGCGACGATCCCGACCGCGACGACCATGTGGCCGAGGTGGTGGGCTCCGGCGATAGGACCATCGTCTACGTGAGCTCCCGCACGGGGGCGGCGACCCTCACCCGCGAGCTCCGCCATAGGCTGCCGCGGATGGGCCAGCGCATCGCCCACTACCATGCGGGCCTCACCCGAGAGGAGCGCACGAGGGTCGAGGGGGCCTTCCGCGAAGGGGTCGTGAGCGCCATCGTCGCGACGAGCGCCTTCGGCGAGGGCATCAACCTGCCCGACGTGCGCCACGTGGCCCTCTACCACCTGCCCTACGACGTCACGGCCTTCAACCAGATGAGCGGCCGCGCCGGTCGCGACGGCGCCGAGGCCTGGGTGCACCTGGCCTTCGGCGAGGAGGATGCCGAGGTGAACGAGCGGGTGCTGGCAAGGAACGCTCCCACGCGCGAGGCGCTCGTCGCCCTCTGGAACGCGCTCAGGGCCGTCCGCGCCCAGGTGGGCCCGCGCTTCCAGGAGGTGGACTCGGTCCTCGCGGCGGCCGCGAGGGAGTGCTCGGGGCTCGACGTCTTCCCGGAGGCCATGGTGGCCCCCGGCATCCGCATCTTCGAGGAGCTGGGCTTCCTCGCCACCGGGTTCTCGGGCGGCGCTCCCGTCATCGCCCTGGCGGAGAAGCCGGCGAACGCCCCGCTGGAGGGTTCCGTCCGCTACCTGGAGGGCCAGCGCACCCTCGCCGCTTTCGACGATTTCCGGCGCTGGGTGCTTCGCGCGAGCACGGGAGAGCTGAGAGACCGTATCATCAGACCCATCACGCCGGTTGCCCCCTGAGCGAGGGGGCGAGGCGCGCGAGCGAGCTTCGAGGAGGGGAGGGGCCATGGCCGAGCCGGTGAGCGAAGCCCTGGATGCCCGCGTCCCCGCTCGGGAGGGCGCCGACGCCGCCGCCCGGGAGAAGCCCGGCCAAGGAGGCGCCGCGGCGCGTCCCGCTCCCGCGCCCTCGGCCGCCCGAGCGCGAGGCCGGGCCGCCGAGCCGCTGGTGGGCGATGCCCATGAGAGCGCGCCCGCGGAGCTCAACGCCACGATGCAGCCCGAGGCCGAGCCGCAGCCGGCGCCTCGCCCCGAGGTCGAGGCCGACAACTACCCGGCGCTTCGCCGCGCCTGCAAGCGCTACCTCTCGCCCGCCGACCTCAAGCAGGTGGAGGACGCCTATCTCTTCGCCGCCGACTACCACGCCGCCCAGCGCCGGCGCTCGGGCGAGCCCTACATCAACCACCCCGTCGAGGTGGCCACGATCCTCGCCCACGACCTGCGCATGGACGCCGACACCATCTGCGCCGCGCTCCTGCACGACACGGTGGAGGACACCGCCGCCACCAAGGGGCTCGTCCGCGAGAACTTCGGCGACGCCGTGGCCGAGCTCGTGGACGGCGTCACCAAGCTCACGACCATCCAGATGAGCACCACCGACGAGAAGCAGGCCATGAACCTGCGCAAGATGTTCCTCGCGATGTCGAGGGACATCCGCGTCGTCATCATCAAGCTCGCCGACCGCCTCCACAACATGCGCACCCTCTCGGCGCTCAAGCCCGAGCGCCAGCGCTTCAAGGCGCGCGAGACCATGGACGTCTACGCCCCGCTGGCGGACCGCCTCGGCATCTCCTCCATCAAATGGGAGCTCGAGGACCTCTCGTTCATGTACCTCGAGCCCGAGGAGTTCCAACGGGTGGCCCGCATGGTGCAGGAGAGCCGCGAGCAGCGCGAGGAGGTCACCCAGGAGGCCATCAAGGTCCTCGACGACGAGCTTCGCCGCGCGGGCATCGGGAACTTCACCATCACGGGCCGCGCCAAGCACCTCTGGTCCATCTGGCAGAAGATGCGGCGCAAGTCCAAGGAGTTCTCGGACATCTACGACCTCATCGCGCTCCGCGTCATCACCCAGTCGGTGAGGGACTGCTACACCACGCTGGGCTCCGTGCACTCGCTCTGGCATCCCCTGCCCGGGCGCTTCAAGGACTACATCGCCAACCCCAAGCCCAACCTCTACCAGTCCATCCACACCACGGTGGTGGGGCCCAACGCCCGCACGCTCGAGATCCAGATCCGCACCGTCGAGATGCACGAGCAGGCCGAGTACGGCATCGCCGCCCACTGGCTCTATAAGTCCTCGGGCAACTCCCAGGGCAACATGACGAGGGAAGACCGGACGGTGGATTCCCAGATCTCGCGCATCCGCCGGAGCCTCGACTGGGCGGCCGAGGAGGACATCGAAGACCCCCGGGAGTACCTCAGGAACCTCCGGGTCGACCTCTTCGAGGACGAGATCTTCGTCTTCACGCCCGCGGGCGACGTCATGAGCCTCAGGCAGGACTCCACGCCGCTCGACTTCGCCTACCAGGTGCACACCGAGGTGGGGAACCACTGCGTGGGCGCCAAGGTGAACGGTTCCGTGGTGCCGCTCACCTACCACCTCGAGATGGGCGATCGGGTCGAGATCCTCACCAACAAGAACTCCCATCCCTCGGCCGACTGGCTGAACATCGTCGCCACGCCATCGGCGAGGGCCAAGATCCGCAGGTACTTCTCGAGCGCCAACAAGTCCATCGATGCCGAGCAGGGGCGCTCGATGCTCGCCACCGAGCTTCGCAAGGCGGGGCACGGCATCTCCACGCGCCGCTCGGTGCGCGCCATCGCCGAAGTCTGCGAGCAGCTGAAGTTCCGCGAGCCCGACGACCTCTTCGCCGCCATCGGCGCGGGCAAGCTCTCGGCCAAGCAGGCGGCCCACCGGGTGGAGTCGGCCCTCGCCGAGGCGGAGCCTGCGCAGTCCGAGGCCCATGAGGAGACGGCCCCGAGCTTCGAGCCCAAGACGGTCAAGCTCGCGGTGCCGAGGCCCCATCGCTCGAGGCCCAAGGGAAAGACGAGCCGCTCCGGCGTCGTCGTCAAAGGGGATCCCGACCTCTTCGCGCACCTGGCCAAGTGCTGCAATCCCGTGGCGGGCGACGAGATCGTGGGCTTCATCACACGGGGCCGGGGCGTCTCGGTGCACCGGGCCAACTGCCCCAACGCACGGGCCCTCATGAGCCATCCCGAGCGCATGATCGAGGTGGCTTGGGACACGTCGGGCGCCACCGAGTTCCAGGTCGAGATCGTCGTCGAGGCCTCCGACAGGATCGGCCTTCTCAAGGACGTGACCATCGCCATCGGCGAGGCCGGCGGCAACATCATCGCCGCCTCCACCCAAACCACCCGCACGGGCATCGCCCGGCTGCGCTTCACGCTGGAGATATCGGCCGCGTCGCTCCTCGACCCGCTCCTCGGGCGCGTGAGCCGCGTTCCGAGCGTCTTCGACGCGAGGCGCATCATGCCCGGCGAGGGCGGGAGCGAGATGAGGCAGCGGGCGAGGTACTAGCCGGCGCGGGGTCGGCGAGCGACGGGGCGCGGCAGGGGAGACGGGTCGGCCCCGCCAGGGCCGGCTGGCGAGGGCCCTCGCGCGGGCGACGGGAGAGCGCAGCGGCCGACGAGCGGGCGATTCGGGTCGGAGCCCGACTCCGATCGAGCGCGATGCGCCCCGATCGGGGATGCCGGTCTGGTCGCGCAGGCTGGGCCGCGCCCGGAGGCGCCGTCCCGTCCTCTCGCTTCGCGGGTTCCGTCCAAGGGAGGGGCGCATCGCCCGTGTCGAGCGATCCCGCACCTGCCCGTACCGAGCGCTGCCAAGGAAGGAGCAAGCACTTATGGCATCCGATACCCAGATCCGCACCTACATCGTGGGGCCCATCCAGACCAACTGCTACGTGGTCGTCTCAAAGGGCCACGCCATCGTCATCGACCCCGGCGCCTCGGGGGCGGCGCTCGCCAAGGAGCTCGAGGGGCTCCAGGTGGACGCGATCATCGCCACCCATGGCCACGGCGACCACGTGGGCGGCGTGAGGGCGCTCGCCGATGCCACGGGCGCGCCCTTCTGGATCGCCGAGCCCGATGCCGAGCGCGCCACCCATTCCGGCTCTCCCGGCGGCCTCGGCATCGCCTACGACGACGATGCCCCCATGGCCGACCGCTTCCTCGAGGAGGGGGACGTCGTCACCGTGGGCGATGCGTCCTTCGAGGTCATCGGCGCTCCCGGTCACACTGAGGGCGGCATCGTCCTTCTGGGCGAGGGCGTGGCCTTCGTGGGGGACACGATCTTCAAGGGGGCCGTGGGTCGCACGGACTTCAAGGGCGGCGATGCCGCTGTGCTCGCCCGCACCCTGCGGAAGCTGAAGGGCATCATCCCGCCCGAGACGGTGCTCCTTCCCGGCCACGATGCCCAGACCACGATGGCGGCGGAGCTCCGCTCGAACCCCTACCTGCAGTAGTCGCGCTTGGACCTTCTTGCGATAGCTGCATGCGAACCTCGACTTGCAGGAGTCCGATCCGGGCCGGGATGGGTGCCGTCCCGGCCCACGTGCTAGGCTTAGGCCCTCGATAGGGCCCGAGTGGCGGAATGGCAGACGCGGCGGTCTCAAAAACCGCTGACCGCAAGGTCGTGTGAGTTCGACTCTCACCTCGGGCACCA
>CANRLS010000064.1 GCA_947631545.1 uncultured Atopobiaceae bacterium | reverse complement strand
CCCATCGCGTCATCGCCGTGCCCGAGTTCGAGGGCCTCGTGGAGGCGGACCTCGCGGAACTCTCCTCCAGACTTGACGTCCCCTTCGAGCGCTCGGCCCACGACTACTGCGAGGCGTGGCGACGGGACGGCTACCTCGTACGGCGGACGCTCGACCAGAGCAGGCAGGAGGGCTATGAGCCCTCGCCAGAAGCTATGGTCGCGCTCGCCTTCGCGAGGGGTCTCCGGGAGCCCCGGCGCGTGGCCACCGAATCGCGCCTCGCAACCATCGTCGATCGCATCGGTGCCCTCGCCCTCGCCATCGATTCGAACGTCGAGCGACGCTCGCAGGAGCTCCAGCGCAAGCGCGCTGTGCTCGACCGGGAGCTCCGGGAGCTCGAGCTCGGCCACGTTGAGACGATGGACGACGATCGCGCGGTAGAGGCGGTGCTCGAGATCATCGCCCTCGCGGAGGAGGTTCCCCTCGATTTCGGTCGCGTGAGGAGGGACTTCGAGGAGATCAACGCCTCCCTCTACGAGACGATCATCAACGAGGAGGAGGGGGCCGAGGACGTTCTCGACGACATCTTCGCAGGGGTGGATCGCATCTCGAGCTCCCCGTCTGGCACCTCGTTCCGAGCCTTCTACGAGCTCCTGGGGGACGTGAACCGCTCGGAGGCCCTCGAGGACGAGACGCGTGCGATCCTCGAGCACCCCCTGGCCGGTCGCCTCACCCTGGCCCAGCGCATCTTCCTCCGCGATCTCATGCGAATCCTCCGGCGGCGGAGCGAGGAGGTGGACGACGTGCGCACCGCCTTCGCCCGGGGGCTCCGCCGCTTCGTCCAGAACCGCAACTACCAGAGGGATCGCATCCTCAAGCGTTCAATCGACCACGCGCTCGCGCTCTCGCAGCAGCTCGCGAGAGCGCTGAGCCTCAGGGCGGACGTCTCGCAGTCGCTCGACCTCTCGGGCGTCTCCATGAAGCCCGTCTCGGCGCTCGGTCTGCGCAATCCCATGGAGAGCCGCTCGGCCGAGGTGGTCGAGACAGCCGGCGAGGAGCCGAGCATCCCCTACGAGGCGATCCGCGAGATCGCGCGCCAAAGTGAGATCGATTTCGTTGAGCTCGCGGGTAACGTGAATCGCTGCCTCGCTGAGCGCGCCGCGAGGTGCGAGGAGCTCGCGCGCGCCGATGGCACGGGACGGGAGCTCGAGCGCTGGGTCTCCGTCGCCGACGTCCTCGGCGCGTTCCCAGCCACGCAGGGGGTGGCCAGCGTGATCGGCCTCATGACGCTCGCCTTGGAGCAGGGAGAGCTCGGGGTCGGCGTGGAGGAGGTCTTCTGGAGCTCCAGGTCCGGCATCGAACGACGCGCCGCCATCGGACAGCTCAGATTCTATGAGGAGGTTGCGCCGCTATGAGCGTTGCGAGGACACCGCCCGAGGCAAGTGGGAACGCGCCTTACTGGGAAGGGGACGGGGGGACGCTTTCCTTCGATGCGCGACGAGCACTTCTCGCGCTGGTGCGCGGGCCCTCCATCGACGCCGAGCGGCAGCCGACGCTCTGGAAGGCCCTGCTGGGCTCGATGGATGCGATTTCGGCGCGGCTCAACGAGCTCTTCCTCGAGCTCATCGTCGATCCGGATCTGGGCGTCGCGTTCGTCCGCAACGTCGAGGTCGAGGGGCTCGACGTGCCGAAGGCGGTGCGGACGCAATCGCTCACCCTCGCCGCCACGCTCCTCGTGCTCTTCCTACGGAGGGAGCTCCTCGGCAACGTCGCCCAAAGGACCATCGTCGCCAAGGGCGACATCGTGGAGGCCCTCGAGCCGTACCGGAGCGCCACCGACCTCGATGAGGCGGCGTTCAGGCGCCAGATGGAGGCGGCCTGGAACCGGCTCGCGGATGCGAACATCCTGATGAGGACCGATGCGGAAGATCGCTACGAGGTGTCCCCGGTGCTCCGGCTCGTCTTCGGCGTCGAGGAGTGCCGGGCGATTGAGGAGTCGTTCGCCAGGCTCCTGGAGGAGCGCGGAGTCGAGGCTCTCGATGGGCCGGACGATGCGCCCGGCGATGCCCGATGACCGAGACGAGCCGACGGAGTACGCCCATGGCCACGATGCAGACGAGCCTCCAGGAGAACGATCTCTTCGGCTGGGAGCCCCAATGGCGTCTCGCGCGGGTGGAGCTCGTCAATTGGGGCACCTTTTCGAACCACACGAAGCTCGAGGTCAGCGAGCGCGGTCTTCACATCACCGGCGATTCGGGAACCGGAAAGTCAACGCTTTTGGATGCGATCGCCACGGTGCTTACGCCACCGCGCACCCGTCGCTTCAACGCCGCCGCACGCGTGGACGGCAGCGTGCGCGACGATCGGAACCTCGCCACCTACGTCCGGGGCGCCTGGCGGCGGGAGACCGATGATTCCGGTGAGATCACGAATTCCTACCTGCGGCCGAACACCGCCATCTGGAGTGGCATCCTCCTCACCTACCGCTCGGTGAGGATGATGGCCGAAGACGGGATGCCGAAGGCCGACGTCGCCCCCAACGAGGAGCTCGATCCCGTCCAGCTCGTCGTTCTCATGAACCTAAAGGAAGGCTCGAACGACCCTCGGGACGTGAAGTCGCTCTATGCGATCGTGAGAGGCGAGCATTCGCTGCTCGATTTCCAGCGCTACGCCCTGAACGGCATCGACAAGCGGGCGTTTCGTCGAGACTTTCCCAAGGATGCCGTCTATGACAATCACCAGCGCTTCGCGGCGCGCTTCTGCGAGCTGCTCGGCATACACTCGAGCAAGACCCTGGAGCTCTTGCACAAGACGCAAGGCGCCAAGAACTTCGGCTCGCTCGATGACCTCTTCCGCAATTTCATGCTGGACGAGCCGGAGACCTTCCACTACGCGGATCGGGCGGTGGAGCAGTTCAGGGAGCTTGAGGAGGCGCACGAGGGCGTCAAGGACCAGCGCCGCCAGATGGAGACGCTGGAGCCGCTCGTGGGCATCGACGCCGAGGTGAAGGAGCTCGCTTCCGAGCGAACGCGGAATCGCGAGCTTCAGGAGCTGGTTGAACCGGCGACGACCAGGCTCATCGTCGACCTCATGCGCACGTCCATCGAGGAGCTCGAGCGGAAGCTCGACCGCGAGGAGCAAGTCGTCTCCATGGCCGAGGGCCGCGCGAAGAGGGAGAAGGCCTACCTGGATCAGGCGCAGGTCATGGTGAGCCAAGAAGGCGGCCTCGCCATCACCGAATCGGAGCGCGAGATCGAGGGATTGCGAAATCGACTCGCCGAGGTCGAGCGCAACCGCGAGGCGCTGAAGCGCGATCTTGCCTTGCTCGAGATAGAGGCCTTGCCCGCCTCGCTCGAGGAGTGGCGGGCCCTCGTACGCGATCTCGCCACGAGAGCCGAACGGGCCCAAGAGCAAGAGCTCGCGCAAAGGGAGGGGAACCGCCGCGTCCAGGGACGGGTCGGCGAGCTTAAGGATCGCCTGGACGCCATCGAACGGGAGCTCGAGCACTTGCGCAGGCGGACCTCCAACGTGCCGAGGGCCTACGACGAGCTGCGCAGGGCCGTCGCCTCCTCCATCGGAATTGAGGCCTCCATGCTCCCGTTCGCTGGGGAGCTGCTCGACGTGAGGGGGGAGTTCGCCCCGTGGCGTGGGGCGATCGAGCGGCTCTTCGGCCGAAGCTCGCTCACGATGCTCGTGCCCCAACGGTTCGCCTCTGCGGTTGCCGCCCTTGTGGATGAGCGAGACCTCGGGATGCGCTTCGAATTCGTCTCGGTGCCCGCAGACGTGCCGGCCGAGCCCCGAGCGAGGGATGCGAGCTTGGTCGCGTCCCGTCTCGATGTTCGCGACGTCGCCGGGCATCCCGAGTTCGCGCGGTGGATTCGACGCGACCTCGCCGAGCGCTGGGACTACGTCTGCGTGGACTCCGCCCGGGACCTCCGCGACCATCGCAGGGCGCTCACGATCAACGGGCAGGTCAAGCGCGGGAACCGCTACATCAAGGACGATCGCTTCTCGCTGGGGGATAGGAGCCGCTGGTACCTCGGGTGGAACAATGACGAGAAGATCGAGGGCTTCGAGGAGGCTCTCCAAAGGCTCCAAGGCGAGCACGCGCGTGCCCTCCGCGATGCCGAGGACGTCGAGCGATCCCAGCGAGACGTCGCCAACCTCGTCGCCGCATCCCGGGCGCTCGGGGGCAGGTCTTGGGAGAGCTACGACGTGGCGAGCTGGGCGGAGGAGCTCGAGGCGGCCAACGAGCGGTTGCGCCTGCTTCGCGAGGGAAACGAGGGGCTCCAGGCCGCGATCGCGCTCAGGGATGAGGCCCAAAGGGCCAAGGACGAGGCCGATCGGCAGCTCGAGGACGCCCGCCTGACGGCTGGAGGAACGCGAAGGGACCTTGTGGAGCGGCGAGCGGTGCTTGAGCGAAGGGAACGGTCGCTCGCAGGCGCCGTCGAGGTGTCCGATGCCGCCATGGAGCGCCTGCAGCAACTGTTCCATGACATCGATCGGAGCTATGGGGACTCGATCGAGGGCATCTATCTGACGTCTCGGAAAGCGACGGAGCGACTCTCCAACGAGTACGCCACGATCTCGGAGAAGGTGAACCGGCGCAAGAATGCCGCCTCGCAAGCGATGCAGGCCTACCGGGGCGGCTGGCCTGTCGCCGCAGCGGACTTCGGCGTGGACTACGAGGACATTGCGGGCTATCTCGCCATCTACCGCCAGATCGAGGCCACGGGCCTGCCGGATCACGAGCTCCAGTTCCTGAACCTCCTCCGCGATTTCAGTCGCGATTCGATCACTCGCCTCTCGGCGGCGATCCACGACGCGCCCAGCGAGATCGTGAACAAGCTGGAGCCGGTGAACGAGTCGCTCAAACGCTCGGAGTACGCGCCGGGGACCCATCTCACGATTGAGACGCGGGTGAGCCGCGGGCGCCTGGCCCAGCAGTTCCTGAACGATCTTGGCGCCATAACCTCCGGAGAGTTCAATAGGGCGACGATCGAGGAGTCCGAACCGCGCTTCGAGCGTGCGACCGCCGTCATCCGCATGCTCGGCTCCGACAAACCCGAGGATCAGCGGTGGCGCAGGCAGTGCCTCGACACGCGCCAGCACGTCCGCTTCATCGCTCGCGAGCTGAACGCCGATGGGGAGACGGTCCGCGTCTACGAATCGGATGCGGGCCTTTCTGGTGGCCAGAAGCAAAAGCTCGTGATCTTCTGCCTTGCAGCAGCGCTCCGCTTCCAGCTGGCGGACGAGAGCCGGTTCCTTCCCACTTACGGGACGATCGTCCTCGACGAGGCGTTCGACAAGGCCGACTATCGGTTCACCTCGAGCGCGCTCAAGATCCTGCAGGCCTTCGGCTTCCACCTCGTGCTGGCCACCCCGAACAGGCATCTGACGGTCATCGAGGAGCATGTGGGCTCCACGGTCATAGTGAGCTGCGAGGATTCCCGGAGGTCCACGCTCCATCCCCTAGTCTTCGAGGACGTCGGGCAAAAGCTCGCCGCGGACGCGGATGTGGAGGGGGAGTAGCGCATGGTCGATCCCGGCGAGATGCGGGAGCGCGCCCGACGCGTCTACCGGCGAAGGCGAGGTGACTGGGTTCGAGAGCTCATGGCAGGCGAGCTCGGCTCGGATGGTCTACCGGCCACCCGAATCGGCTACGCCGACGCGGATGCGGACGGGAAGACCCCCACGACCTACGCGATGAGCCTCAATCCCCCGACCGGTCGCGACGCGCTCCGGGACATCGCGGGCGTGGGGGAGTGGGTGAGCCGCTGGGAGACCTACGCGGGACCGGGCGAGGTTACATGGAAGGAGCGACGTTGGCAGAGCTTGGGCACCCAGCGCATCCCCGTGGGGATCCGCCTCGACGGAATCGAGGCGATCGCCCGGGCGGCGAGGTGCTGGGACGAGTGGAGGCTGCTCGCGTCGCGCGCCCACGACCTCGTGGGCCTCGCCACTGGGCAGTGGGATGGGCGACGCGTCGAACCCATCGGCGGGCGCCCGGCTGATGACCTCCCCAAGGCTGCGAAGCGACTCGTCTCCGCGATTGCCGAGACCTCGGAGCGCGACTGGGGGATGACCCTCATGGTGCTCCGCTGGCTCGACGAGCATCGCGGCCTCTCGTGCTACATACGCGAGCTCCCCATCCGGGGCATCGACACGAAGTGGGTCGAGGGTCATGGCAAGCTCGTGCTCGGCCTGGCCCATGGGCTCCTCGGCCTTGACGCGCTGCCCTTCAAGGAGCCGCCCGGCCTCATCCGCGTGCGCGCCCTCGGGGCCGGCGTCTTGCCCGAGGGATTCGAGGACGCGAGCCTCACGGCTACCGAGCTCTCCGTGCTCGCGATCCGTCCTTGCCGGGCCATCGTCTGCGAGAATCTGATCTCGATGCTCACGATGCCTGCGATGGCAGGGACGCTCGCCCTCTTCGGATCCGGCTACGGCGTGGGGTCGCGGCTCGCCGTCCCCTGGCTGGACGAGGTCGAGCTCTACTACTGGGGCGATCTCGACACGCACGGCTTCCGCATCCTCGACGGATTTCGCAAGCATCATCCGAAGGCCGTCTCGGTGCTCATGGACGAGCGAACGCTAGAGGAGTGCGAGGACCTTTGGGTCGCTGAGCCCAGTCCCTACACGGGCGTGCTGCCACGTCTCACGAGCGCCGAGGCCGAGGTCTTCGACTTCCTCCGCAAGCAGCACCCTGCTCCCAGGCTCGAACAGGAGCGCATCCCCTACCACCAGGTGCGGGCTGCCTTTGACGCCATCGCGAGCGACCACAGCATCTATGCCAGCCCGCGCTGAAGAGCGCATGGATGCTGGTTAGCAAACGCGCGCCACGCCGCGCTGCACCTTTGCAACCGTATGTTCCGTATGCCGGAGGCGATAGTCCGTCGCGGGTGAATCCCTCCGATTCGCGGCGATCGACGTGAGCCCTTTCTGACGGCGCAGATAGGCGCGGCACGAACGGGTCACACCGGCGGTGGAGGCGAGCCGCAAGCGGGATGACCACGGAGCGCGGGGTACGCCGGGGAAACGAGGCTTTGAGCCCAAGCGGGAATGGTATCCGAAGCGGCAAACTCAAGGTCTAGCTTTGCAGAGAACGCCTCG
>CANRLS010000063.1 GCA_947631545.1 uncultured Atopobiaceae bacterium | reverse complement strand
ACCTGCGAAAATGCTGGTGGGCGTTGCAAGATTTGAACTTGCGGCCTCTTCCGTGTCAGAGATATGCGAAAGCACCGGCGGACGAACGAGGGAATCAGCCATCCGTATCCCATGGTAGAGGACCGTCATGTCGAACCGGACGGATCACGAGCCCGAAGGTGCTCCGAACTGGATGGGAAGGCCGGTCTTGCGCGGTCGAGCCTACTGCCGTCTCGACGGGTCGTTCTCCCCGCGTCGGAGCACGCGGATTCCGTGAATCCATTCGACTATCCCTTCAATGGGACACTTAACCAATCGGCCCATATATCATCGGAACCGTTGACTTCAATGACCTGCGGATACTCCGGGCGAGAAGGGTCGAAATGGAGAAGGCGAGCCTCCCATTCGGGGACCTGATCGACATGGCCCCACTGCTCGAGGTGGCGGACAGACTCGTTTCGAAGTGCCGCGATGCCGCGAGGTCTGCGGATAAAGGTTGGTATCGCGCCGACAATCTCCACGACTGGGCCGTCGAGCGCTACGAGGCCCATGACGACCTCGTCAGGATGGCCATGAACGCGCTCTTCGCCAGGGACTGCGCCTGGGGCGTCGCGGACCTCGACCATCCGGGCCTCGATCGCTACGCCTGGGAGCTCGCCGCGGAGATCGAGGAGGACGGCCGCGGTCGCAAGAGCGAGGGGTATCGCGAATACAACTGGCTCTTCCCCGTCGGGAGCTTCGAGTCGTGCGGGGCGCGCCACGAGGTGCTCCTGGAATGGCCCTACCCCTGGGACCGCGAGGTGCCGCACGTCCTCGTGCGCCTGGTCCACTTCCCCACGCTGCCCTGCGTGGGTGTCGGGCTCTTCGAACCCGTCTACGTCCCGCACCACCACCGCCACTGGCAGTTCGACGACCTCCACCGCGACGACTTCGCCGCCTTCATGGAGGGCCCCGCTGAGGGCAGGGAAGGGTGGACCAACTGGGACGTCGCCGCGGCGCAGTGGATCGACGCGCGCCCCGAGGGGACGGAGGAGGGACCGCGGGAGCACGTGCTGGGAGAGGTGCCCGACTACCGGTCGCTCCACTGGCCCGAGAGATCGCAGGCGGAAGGGGATGGCGAACCATGCTAGCGGACCTCATCGACCCCACGCCCGCGGTGGAGCTGGCCGACGAGCTCGTCTCGGACTGCCGTGAGCGGGCGGAGCGCGCCGGCGTGGACGTCACCGATGCGGACGCCGTCCACGCCTGGGCCGTCGAGCGCGCGAGCGGCCGCGAGCCCGTCGTCGAGCGGGCCATGGCCGCGCTCTTCCGACGGGACGCCGCCTGGGGCGCCGCGAACCTCGAGCAGGACCCCTTCGGCCGCTACACCTGGGAGCTCGCCGCCGAGGTGGCCGGCGAGCCGCGCAACATGGGGAGCCTCTGGACCTACGGCCTCGGCGTCTTCAAGTCCTGCGGGACGACCTTCGAGGTGGCGATCCACCGCCCTGGCGGCCATTGCTGCAACGTGCCCCACCTGCACGTGAGGATGGAGCGCCACCCGGGCGTCCCCGACGTCTGCGTCGGCCTCTACGAGGCCGTCTACGTGCCCTTCGGCCACAGGCACTGGGAGCTGGACCGCAGGCACCGGGAGGACCTCGCCGACTTCCTGGAGGAGCTCCGGTACCCCGGCGAGGGCTGGCCGCGCTGGTACGACGCCGAGAACACCTGGGACCGGGCCTGCGAGCTGGACGGGAGGGAGAGGCCGCCGCACATCGGCTTCGAGGACATGCCCGACTACCGTCTGCTCCGCTGGTCCGACGGCGAGGGGGCCTCCGCATGAGCGACGGGATCGACTGGAGCAGCGACATCCTCGACGAGGACGTGCTGGACGAGCTCGAGCGCCGGTTCGAGCGATTCCTCAAGCCCCGCGCCGTCGCGGACGGCGTCGAGCTGAGCGATTACAAGCAGATACGAGAATGGCTCCGACGGCGCTACGAGGAGGGCGACCCCGAGGTCAGGGACGCGATGTACCTCAAGGCCCTGCGGCACCACTTCGAGGACTTCCACCGGCCGCCCTACTTCTGGGGCTGCCTGGTGCAGGTGGAGAACCTCCTGCAGGAGGGCGAGTGCCGCCTCATGGACGACTCGGCGCTCGACGACGCGCGAACCGCGATGGACGAGGCACTGGCCGACAAGGCCATCGAGGAGCGCGTCGACATCTACAGCAAGAGGTCCATCGAGGCGTGGGTCAGGAGGCGTTACGAGGACGGCGACCCGCTCATGCGGAGGGCGCTCCTGTCCGAGGCCGTCTGGCGCGCCATCCACGACTTCCACCTCGACTTTCGCGAGGCGGCCCTGCCCTCCTGCGAGGAGTACTTCGCGGAGGATCACGTCATGTGGGACCTGTGGGACCGCGGCGTCTACGACGAGCGCCCTCCCGTCGACGAGGACGAGGGCCCCGAGGATCTCGAGTGGAGCCTCGAGAGTTCGCGCTTCATCGGCCGATTCACCTCGTCGGGGAACGACTACGAGGTCTGGGACTTCGAGGAGCGGGACGACCTGCCTCCCCGCTTCCACCTGCGGCGCCCCCGATCGCCGCGCCATCGCGACGTCTGCGTCGGCATCTACGAGCCCGTCTACGTGGACGAGGGCAACGGGCGCATCGGCCTCACCGAACGGGAGATGGCGGACTTCATCGACTTCCTGGGGCGCACGACCCTCTACTACTACGAGCGGCACGGCTACGAGATGCCCGACTACACGCGGCTCCACTGGCCCGAGGAGGGGTGAGCGACATGCGACACCGCGGTCCATGGAAACCCAAGTCGGTGCAGGCGCCCGACGAGCACTCGTACCACTTCCAGGACAAGTGGCGCGCCCACCACGGGCGGCAGCGCCGCGCCCGCCAGTGGAAGCTGGCCGGCGGGAGGGTCGAATGGGTGAGGCTCCCACCGAGGCACGACCCGCTGCACCCGAGGGGGATCCTCGTCGGAAGGGCCGAGGCCGCACTCGAGCTGCGGGTCTACCTCGGGTTCGAGAGGCTGGACCCCGAGGCGACGTGGCGCTCACCCGAGCGTCTCTACCTCGACACCTCCGCCCTGTCCGCGGATCCGACCGAGGACCGTCGGCGCCAGCGCGGCAGGGACATCCACAACCGAAGGGAGCTCGTCGGCGGCCTCGGGAGGCTCGCAGAGCAGGCACGGGTCTGGTTCGCCTGCCGCGAGGACTCGCGCGACCACGACTTCGCGTCGCCCTACGACACCCGCTGGCACCGTCCGATCCCCTAGGGGGAGGCCCGGCGACGGGATCCACAGGTCTGTCCCATAAAGGGGACTAAAAGTTTCTGCAGCTGCCTAGGATGTTCTTGACGGCAACCGCCGGGTTGCCATCTCCGCGACAGGGAGGACCGCCATGGGAAAAGACAGGGTGTACCTCGAGGACATCATCGACGTGGGCCCCTTCGTCGACAGGGCGAATGAGCTCGTGGACGAGTGCCGCGTCGCCGCCTGCGCGTCTGACGATCGCAGGTACGACGCCGAAGCCATCCACGACTGGGTTGCCGCCCGCGCGGAGGCCAGGGACGAGATCGTCGAGCGGGCCATGCGCGCCCTCTTCATGAGGGACTGCGCCTGGGGTGCCGCCGACCTCGACCACTCCCCCTACGAGCGCTACGTCTGGGAGCTGACGGCCGAAATCTGCGGCCAGCCCCTCGGCGACCGCGGGATGTGGTTCAAGAGGATCGGCAGCTTCGAGTCCTGCGGCCAGACCTTCGAGGTGTCGATCCACCGCCCGTCCCGCGCCTGCTCCGAGGTGCCGCACATGCACGTGCGCATGGCCCACGTCCCGCCCGTCCCCGACGTCTGCGTGGGCATCTTCGAGCCCGTCTACGTGCCGAGCGGTCTTCGCCGCTGCGGCTTCGACGACCGGCACCGCGAGGACTTCGCCAACTACATGTGGCGCCTCGACAGCTGGGCCGACCCCTGGCCCATCTGGCACGACATCTCCTGCGACTGGAGGGACCTCTGCCGGGAGGAGGGGCTCGAGCTCCCCGACTACCCCGGCTACGGCGCCGAGCACGAGTTCCCCGTCCCCGACTACCACATGCTCCACTGGCCCGGCGACGACGGGACCCGCTCATGAGACGGAAGCCGCTGATGAAGAGGGTCGAGCCGGAGTTCGCTCGCATGCATAGGGAGAGCGTCCCACCCGCGAGGGTCGAGGGGAAGTTCGAGTACGGCGACGACGTCCTCGACGAGGACGTGTGGGACGAGGTCGGGTTCGCCTACGAGCGGGCCGTCCGCAGGGCGGCCATCGCCGACGGCGCGGACGCCAACGACTGGGAGGAGTCCCGCCGCTGGGTCCGCTACCGCTACGTCGAGGGCGACCCGCTCGTCAGGGCGGCGGTCTACTTCAAGGCGATCGGCGATCGCCCCGAGGGGCCGCGCGAGGCGCCCTACTGGCACGCCATCTGCATGGCGGGAAACCTCGTCCACATGGGGCCCTACGACCTCCTCGACTGCCCGGAGCTCGACGACGCCGAGGATGTGCTCGTCGACCGCTGCGCCGACCTGGTCGAGGCCGAGGGCATCGACCCGGAGGACGAGCGCGCCCTCGCCGCATGGACGAGGCGCCGCTACGACATGGGCGACGCGACCGTCCGGGCCGCCCTCCTCGCGATGGCCACGTGGTACGCCGTCAACGACTTCGGCCTAGCCGTCCTGCACGCGGCTCCCTACGACCAGTGCGAGGAGGGCATGGCGACGAGCTCGCTCCAGGCGGCGTTCTGGGATCGCGACCGCCGACGCGGCGATGGCCCTGGCGGCAAGGACGCCTCCGACGGGACCGAACCCGACGGGGACGGCTCCGGATCAGGGGATAACGAACTGGACTGGCCCTCGAGGCAGTGGGACGACGACGGCCTCCACTTCGAGGGGAGGTTCACCTCCTCGGGGCTGGACTACGAGGTCTGGTCCTTCGACGGCGGCGACGGGCTGCCCCGCCACTTCCACCTCCGGCGCCCGAGGTCGCCGAGGAAGCACGACGTCTGCGTCGCGATGTACGAGCCGGTCTACGTCGACCACGGCATGGGCCGCCAGGTCCTCAGCCGGCAGGAGATCGCGGACTTCATCGACTTCCTCGAGGACGCGAACCTCTACGACTACGAGCGGCTCGGCTACGAGGTGCCGGACTACACCCAGCTCCACTGGCCGGAGGAGGAGCGAGAACAGTGAACACGCGAAACAGACGAGCCCCAGTGCCTGTCCACCTGCACGCGCCGGGGACGCACGCCCGGGAGAAGTGGCTCGCCCACCACGACCGGCAGCGCAACGCCCGCCTCTGGAGACTCTCGAAGGGCACCATCCGATGGGTGCGACTGCCCGCCCACCGCGACCCGAAGCACCCGAGGGGCCTGCTCGTCGGGAGCTCGGAGGCGGTGCCCGAGCTCCTGGTCTACCTCGGCTTCGAGCGGCTCGCGTACGACTCGCCGCGCTTCCCGGCCGACCGGGTCTTCATCGACGCCTCGGCCTACGCCATCGACCCTACGCCCCACTACCGCTTCGACTGCCAGGGGAGCGACTTCAACCACCGGCGCATGGCGACCGACGGCCTCAAGCCCTTCGTCCGACAGGCCCTCGCCTGGTTCGCCTGCCAAGAGGACTCGAGCGACGACGACTTCGCCACCCCGGACATCGCCTGCAAGTATCGGAGGAAGCGATGAAGGAAGGTCCAAAAACGCCGTTCCAGAAGGGCATCTCGCCCGAGGCCGAACCGGATAGCTCATGTCTTTACGCCGTCAAGCCGATCCCCGTCCTCGCGGCCAGACTCTCGGACGAGCCCTGGCCCAAGTGGCTGAGGAAGCTTTGGAATCAGGGGAGGCTCTGGCGCGACGGGCGGGGCTACCACGCCGGCTGCGGGGAGAGCCGCGTCGACCTCAGCGACGGCGACTACGTCATCCTCGACGCCGCCGACGAGATCCGCATCAGCCATCCTGTCGCGTTCGCCAACCTCTTCGAGCCCTATGCGCCCCGAAAAGTCCAAGTGGACCTCGACGACGTCATCCTCGGGGTTGCCTACCGCGAGGACGAGAGGAGGCGCGCGACCGGGTCGGTCAGGGGCTGGGGCGACCTTCGGTGGGAGCTCGCCGTCAACGAGGCCGGGTACGGGCGCATGAGGGTCTTCGGCCGGGACGTCGTCGACAGTCTGAAGCCGGTCGAGTTCTGGTCGATGGCGGTGCACATCCCGAGCGGGCTCGTCAGGGACGTGATGGAGAAGGACGGCCCCAAGTGCCGCGACCAGCAGGAAATCGAGCTCGCCCGGGAGGTGGCCCAGATCCTCTCCAACGTGGACGCGTCGGTCCTCTCGCGGGAACTCCTCATCGACTTCGAGTCCCAGGAGCCGCTGCCCCACGGGCACGGGAGGCGGCAGCGATGACGACCGACGTCACGACCGTCGAAATCGCCGAGACGACCGGCAGGGACGTCGCCCTCGCCTTCTCCTTCTCCGACGCCGACGGCGTGAACACGGAGGGGCTCGACGGCATGGTGGGGGACCTCCGCCGACTCCCCTACAGCCCCGTCAAGATGGTCTGGGAGCGCGAGCTGAAGCGCGGGAAGGTCGCCGAGAGCTGCCTGTTCGTCGACTCGTTCTGGCGCGGGGACCTGCGAAGGGACTTCCTGCTGCTCGCGCCGAGGCACGGCATGGACGCGGTCGTCTCCTGGTCCGTGGACGATGGGATCACGGTCTTCTTCGAGGCCCCGAACGGCAGGGACTATGTCGCGTGGGACGTGCGGCGGGGCTTCGACCTCCAGACGTGCAGGGACGTGGTCTGGGACCGCCTCGGGCCACGCTTCACCGAGATCGGCGATACGACCAGCAGCCGGCTCCGGGAGGTCCGCCGGTTCGACTCGGACCTGTCGTTCCCCGTCCGCTACACCACGGTCGGGAAGGCCCACCTGGAGCTGTTCGGGGAGTTCCGGTACTAGGGCTCGCGGGAGCCGCGAGAATCCAGTCGAATCGGAGGGCCTTTCATGGAACTCCTCTTCAACCTGCTCGTCCTCATCTACCTCGTCGAGGACGTCCGCGACTGGCTGGAGAAGAGGAGGCGGAGGCGCCGCTACAGGCGCATCCGCGCTGCAGCATGAGCCGCAACAGCGGCTCCGGGGAGACGCCCGTCCCCGATGCCCAGGCCGCGCTACGAGGCGCGCGACCCCGACGGGGACGAGGTCGTCTACGAGATCCCGGACGATTACGAGTGACGGCATCCCAAGTGCCAGATAGGA
>CANRLS010000062.1 GCA_947631545.1 uncultured Atopobiaceae bacterium | reverse complement strand
GGCGCGTAGGTCTTTTCTTCGTTCAGTGCCACAGTGACCTCCTGTTCACTCGCACCTCGGTTCTTCAAGAGATAGGCCTTGACGATGGCGGCGCGCCCGCGCGTGACCTTTCTCACGTGGACATCGTCACCGTTTTGCGTGGAATGGATCCGCAAGAGCGTGTTCTCATAGAGCGACTCGGGATATGGCGAATCCGAAAGGATCGCGCGCATGAGAGCGCCTCCCAGCTGCGGAGTGGCGGCGTGATGCGTTGCCTTCGGATTCTCCGTCTCGCGCAGCAGCTGGTACGGCGTGAGGTACTCGCGCTCGAACGGCGCATGGGAGATGGCGATGCGCTCGTAATGCCGAGCGAGATTCCCCACGACATCGCCGAAGGAGCTGGCATGGAAGAATCTCACCGAGAGCCGGCCGGCATTCGGCGCCAAGCCGAGCACGTAGAAGGGCGCCGCCACATCCACGGTCTCCGCCAGCATTCCGCTGCGGATGACCTTCATGATGGCATCGAGCTTGCGGTCGGCCCTTTTCGCTTCGTCCTTGGCCTTCTCCTTTCGGGCCTTCCTGCCAAGTCCTCCGAGAAGGCTCGTTACCATTTCAGAGCACGTCTCGTCTTGGCGCTCCGCCCAGTACACGATGGTGGTGTCCCCCAAACGAACCCTATGGTCGTCTTGGCCGACGAGGTAGTTGAGGGCCGTCGTATAGGCAAAGGCAGCCTTGACGCCCACGGGGGAGTTCAGACCTTGCTCTTCCCTCCTCCCGAATGATTCGAATGCTCGTTCATTGAAGCTCACGAGAGATGCCCCGGTAGACTGCGCCCCGACGATGCCTTTGATCGCCGGATGTAGACGAGCGATGGGTTCGTGCTGCCCGCTCACGAGGCAGGTCATAATAACGGCATCGTCCGAGGTCTCGAGCGCGATCCTCCCCACGAGCTCGCGTATTGCCGGATCCTGG
Organism: uncultured Atopobiaceae bacterium; assembly: GCA_947631545.1. GTDB lineage: Bacteria > Actinomycetota > Coriobacteriia > Coriobacteriales > Atopobiaceae > CANRLS01. Next base: position 6,547 of record CANRLS010000062.1, on the reverse strand, counting down.
AGCACGTCCCCCTGTCCCTCGATGGAAAAGACGAGATTCCCGCCGGAGAGGATCCGCTCCGCGTGATCTGCGATGAGCGTATTGGATCGGCCTTGCTCGGGATCCCAGCGTTCAAAGAAGCGAACCACCGCTTGCGCAGACGGCGAATTGAGTCCGGAAAGGAGCCCCACATGCTTCTCCTTCGACGCTTCGAAGCATTGGAGCGTACGATCGGGCTTTCCCTTTGCATCTATGCCAAGCAGGTAGCTCGACGTGTCGCAGAGGAAGTTCGCGAGTATCCCGTATGCCTTCTTCCCCTGGTTCGGCACGAGCGTTCTCCAGCCGCGCTTCTCCGGTGCCGGGATGATGTTCACGAGTTCGCCCGCTGTGCTGAGCTCGAGCTTCGCGATGACAGGGCGCTCGCACCATCCGGGAGGAGCTATCTCGTCGGGCTTCGTTCGGAGCAGTTGGTCGTAGTAGCGGGCGAGCGCTTGGAGGATCATCGGTAGACCTCGCTTCCCGCCACGTCGATGACCCCATGGCGCATGATGGGCCTATAGAACAGGGGCATGATGTTCTCCGGATCCGAGTAATCCATGTCGTAGAGGCAGATGCCAAGATCCCGTTCCGGCTCATTCGAGTAGAACCCCTGCGGTGGAGCGGCCGTCTCGTAGGGTTTGAAGTACGCGGGGAACTCGCGTACCCCGAAGACCGGTTGGTTGTAGCAGCGGCCCTTCGCCAGCCGCCTTCGGATGATGTCGCAGAACTTGCCGGGATTGTCCGATGGCGCGGCCCTATCCGTCATATCGAAATGCGCTTCGATCACGTAACGGACGTCCTTCAGAACGAGCGCCGCCCTCTGCACCCTTTCATTGCTCGCGTAGAGATGCGGCAGCGGCGTGCCCTTCGTCGCGGCTGTGAGCATCGTGTTCGACGAAGCCTTCGATTTGATCTCGTTTCTTCGGATGTTCGCGAACCGGATGCGGTTGAGGACATGGATCCGATCGATTTGGTACCGTAGTCCCGGATGCCAGTAGATCGCCTCTATGAGGCCTCGGGCCGCCGATGGCGTGATCACGTCATACGACATCCGCTCGACTTTCATCTCGGGCCTTGTGAAGAGCGCGTAATCGCCCCATACCTCGACTTTTATTCCGTAGCTCATCTAACCTCCTTTCTTCCTTCATTGAATAGGTAGTTACACGATAGGTAATGGTTCTTGCTTGTCAATCGGCTACACTTAAACTGTCGGTTGGCGGTAGCTGCCGTGGATTGAAATATTGATTAGGTCAGTTTGAAGAGGGCCCGGGCTCATGGTCTGGGCCTTTCTTCAATAGAAGAACCCCCTTCCCTCCTGTGCCTTCAATGTGAGACCAGTGGCACGGTCGTACGCCTCATCGTCGATGAGCACGAACGTGCCACCACCCTTGAGGAGCGGCTCGACGATGCCATCTTTCCAGAGGGTCTTGAGATGGTTCTCGTACAGGCTGACCGTATGGCGGGAGAGCTTTCGGAGGGCGCCTCGCGTGGCGTTGCCGTCGCGAATGGCTTCGACGATCGCCATGTTGTCCTCATTCGGAATGACGACGGAATAGGAACCGTCGTCGATCATGTGGAAGCGCTCGGCAACCGTGCGGAAGGGAATCTGGTCGGTGTCGTACGCAGGGTCGCTCAGATCTTCGAACACGTCATCCCGATCGAGTTCCCTGTCGCCATAGAGTCGCCGGAAATAACCGTAGACGTTCTCGGGCATATCGAGCGTTAGCAGATCAGCCATGAAGTCGTGCGCGGTGGCCTTCTTGTGCTTGATGTCGGTGGGAAGTCGATAGTCCTCGTCGGGATCGAACAGGTAGACGCGGCTCTCTTGCCACGATTGCCTGCCATTGCGATTGCAGCGCCCCGCCGCCTGAATGAGACTGTCGAGCCCGGCTTTGGCCCGGTAGACCGTTGGGAAGTCAAGATCCACGCCCGCCTCCACGAGGCTCGTCGAGATCACCCGGCAGGGCACACCTTGCGAGAGCCGGCGCCGTATCTCTTCGATCACCTGCGTCCTATGTTCGGCAGTCATCAGTGTCGAAAGATGCAGGACCGAGCCGTCATCGCATCCCCGCTTAAGCAGCTCGTAGAGGTTCTTCGCCTGCGCTCGACTGTTGACGACGCAGAGCACCTGCGACTCGAGGGCAAGCCGTTCCGCCAACGCTTCGTCGCTCACGCTGTCGAGATCTTCGTAGCTCACTCGTCGAAGCGCTTCGAAGAGCTGGGGTACGTCATGGGCCAATTCCGTGACGTCGAAGCCGTACTCGCCGACGAACTCGTCCAGCGAGGGCTGCGTGGCCGTGCAGAAGACGACCGTGCAGCCGTAATTGTGGACGAGCTCGACGAGCGCCCGCAAACAGGGGAGCAGCTGGGCGCTCGGAAGCATCTGTGCCTCATCGAGCACGATCACCGCGTTGGCGAGGTTGTGGAGCTTCCTGCAGCGGGAGGGCTTGGACGCATAGAGCGACTCGAAGAGCTGCACGTTCGTCGTCACGATGAGGGGCGCGTCCCAGTTCTCCGTCGCGAGTCGCAATCGCGCCGCGAGCGACGAGCGATCGCCGGCATCCCCATCCTCATCGTCGAACTCCAGGGCACCATGGTGCTCGAGCACGTTCTCGTCGCCGAAGACCTCGCGAAACACCTGGGCGTTCTGCTCGATGATCGAGGTGTAGGGAATGCCGTAGACCACCCGGGTCATCCCGTGCTCACGCGCATGGTTGAACGCGAACCGAAGCGATGCGAAGGTCTTGCCGCCTCCCGTGGGAACCGTGAGCGAGAAGAACCCCTTGGGGAGCTTCGCTCCGGCAAGACAGTCGTCGAGCACCTGGCACCGAAGCTCGTTGATGGGCGACTCTGGCGGATAGAACCGCGCGAGCCTCCCCTCCAGCATGTCCGCGAGCTCATCCAAGCTCGCCGTGCTCGCAGGCATTCGGCCCACGCCCCGCATGAACCGCTCCGTGCAGAGGAAGTCCGCGTCCACGATGCACGAGTAGACCATCCGCGTGAGAAACGTCAGAAGGTACTCGCAATCTTCGAGCGTCTCGCGAACCGGCGTGATGCCCTCGGGAACATCCCCGAGCGCTGCCGGGAGCTCCTCTGATACGTCCCTATGGAACGCCTCGTAGACGGGCAGCTTGGCTCCAGGCTCTCTCTTGAGCCTTCCCGAAAGACTGGGGCAATCGACGTTATCGACGTCGGTGCCGCCATCCGGCATGCCGCCATGATGACCCGCCACCACGTAGGAGAGGAGCAGGTTGGCATCGGCGAGCTCACGCGCGCCCGCCGTCGAATGATCGCAGCGCCTTCCGTTTCGAAGGATGCGACGTTGGAACTCCTCGGAATACTTGCCGATGTCGTGGTAGAGGCCGGCGTAGTAGGCCCACTCGCCTGCCCCGAAGGCATCGGCGAAGCCCTTGGCCATGTCGGCCACCTCTTGGAGGTGCTGGTGAACCGACTCGTAGCGCCCATCGTCGCTCACATGGGAGACGAAGCGTGGGATATCCAGAATGTTCGAAGGAGTGTCTCCTCTCCCACCAGCCTGTTCGTCATCGCGCATCGCACTTCTAGCGACTGAATCACCCATGACAGCCTCTTTCGCTGATGGCTTCTCTTCAATTGCCACGGTAGAGCACCGTCCGAAGAACAATTCCGCACCTACCGTTCGCTGGCATCGAACGAGGTGAGGGGCTGAACGGATTGAACGTTCGCGCGCATCGAGACCCCCGCCCTCAGCGACATCGCACTCACCCGCCCAACAACTTGCGGCTGCGGGCGAGCGCCTCCTCGAAAAGGCGCTCCGCCGCCTCCAGATCGCTGATGGCCCGTGCGTACGCCTCGGAGTCGGGTGCGCAATCCCATGTGCGGACATCACTGGCGAACGTCTCGGCGGAACCGAGCACATCTTCATAGGACGAGAGTCGAAGGCTCAGGTCCCTCCGCTGTCGTATGCGATCGATCGGGACGTCGCCCCACGCGCTCGACGGATGGGGCGATGGCAGGAGCGCCCCGCGCACCGCGCCCGCGATCCCGTCATCGTCCGATGCGGGCGACTGCCACAAGCCAGCCGGGCTCGAATGCATTCCGATAGCCGGCGAAGATAAGTCTATGAGGCGCACGGTGGCGGGGTGAATTCCGGGCACGCGGCCCCTGACCCAAATCGTCAGCGGCGTCGGCGATATGCCGAAGGGATAGCGCCGGTTGCGAACGCGCAGGTTCGGGAGCTCGATCACCGCAGAAAGCGGGGACGTCGAGGATCCGATCGCGTCCTCGCGAAGCGCCTTCGTCGCCTGGGCGACGTCGGCCGATCGAGGGTGCACGCACGCAGCCAGCGGTGCGTCAAGGCGCCGAGAATCCCCCTCTTGCTCGAGCGAGCTGTCGCACGCGGCGATCCCAATCGTCCTTTCGAACGCCACGCCCGAGTCCTCGTCGGCGAGAATCGTGGGCAACGAACATTCGCCATCGTCGCCGCCCGGTCCCCTGCCAGCGTCATGCGCGGCCATGAGCGCCATACCCAGTTCCGCGACGGCGGCGAACTCCTCAGTAGGCGCACTCGCCACGATGCGGCGGGTACCCAGAGCGCGGGCCAACTCATAGGCCGTGCGACCAGTGCCAACGTTGGGGATGATGGCAGAGCAACCGGCATGGCGACCGACGAGGAGCGACACGACGGCGACCGCGAGGATGCGGGCGGGCTTCGCATCCACGTAGAGCGGCTTTCCCGCATGCTGCCGGACGCTTGAGAGGAGCTCGCCGACGACCGGCGTGAGAAGCAGGTCGGGAAGCGACGGATCGTCTCCGAGCGCATCCGCAGGAGCACTCTGCGATGGCTCGCCCTGGGCGAGCTCATCCAGAATCTCGAAACGCGGGAGATGCTCCAGCCGATTGGCGCCAAGCGCCCCCATGGCGCGTGCGAGCAGAGATGCCCCGCTAGGCGAAAGGCGCAACGGCATCAGGCCTCTTCTCCCGCTGAGGCGGCAAGGTCGGCGTAGTGGCTCATGAGGCTCGCCATCTCCATGTCGCCAACCATACGCCTTCTCTTCTGGATGAGGCCCAGGGCACGGGCCGCGTCGCCGAGGGCGCGCTGCGCATCGACGCTCATCCGCGGCACTTCCAGGGCGCGAATGTCGTCCAGCGTGAGGTTCCTGCCCGATGCCTTCGAAGGCAAAAGCGTCGCCTCGATGCTCGGCAAATTGAGGTAGCCAGCCAGGAACCACGGGTCGAGCTCGTCTCGATCCTCGAAATCAAGACGCAGGATCGCAACCGAGGCCGAAACGGCCGCATCGAGAGCGTCCCCATCGACACACGCCACGCGATAGGGAGATGCGAGTCCTATGAGCAGATCGCCCTCCCTCGTCGCGAAGCGCCCTCGCGGATAGCGCGAGAACGGCCGCTCGTCGAAAAGGGACGGATCGCAGGCTATGCCGTCCAGACTCCGAACCGTCACGACGGGCAGCGAATCGATGGCGGCCACTCCATCGCGCGCGGCGAAGTGCGCCAGGCGAAAGCCCCTGAAGAGCAGCGAACGGGGATGATCGGCCAGGAAATCCCCCAGTCTCATCTGCGGTGCCATCGGCCTCTCCTTGCGAATTGCCGTCGTCCTTCAGTGGTATCGTATCTCTTGCGCAGATAGATTACCAGTATTACTGGTAACATGTCGGCTGAAAGCAGACGATTCGAAGGAGGAGAAGATGGACGAGTTCGTGGACTCCGCATCAGAGAAGGGTCGCGTCATCCAGATGCCGGAATTTCCGGGCATCACGTTCCGGGTGCTCGATGAAGAGGAAGTCAAGCGCTTAGCTGTATCCGGGAGGAAGTACTTCTATCGCGAGCTTGCGCTCGTCATCCTCGACATCGTGGGCATCATCGCAGTTGGCTTTGCCGCGACCCTCAATGGGATCCTGCTCATCCCGATGAACAACACGGCAATGGCACCGATGCCCGACCCGTTGCCCATCGTGCTCATCGTCATGGCCGTCGGCCTCTTCGTAACAGGTGGCGTCTGCTGCGTGCTGCGGCACATGCCGAGGCTTCTGCGAGAAGATGCTCCTGGAATGTCAGAAGCGGAAGAGAGTGTCTTCACGGTAAGCGCGTACGGCTCGGCGCTGCTCTTCATGATCTTGGAGGCGGGGGGCGTCGGCCATCAGGTGCTGAACCAGTTCGCAGGGACGTTCAGCTTGGATCCCTTCCCCGCATGGAGCGAGTGGATGCTCGCCCTCATCTTGGGGTTCATCGTCGTGAGCAAGTTCGTGGGTCTGTTGATGCGAAAGCCCTGCTTTGCGACGCTCGCCCTTGCCACGACCATAGCTCCCGTGCTGGTCATCATCGTCTCAGCTTTCGTGATGGTTCTCATCATGATGGGGATCATGGGCGTGATCGGGGTGTTCCTTCTGACCATGTTCTTCTTCGTTGCACAAGCGTTCTGAACCGCGGATCTGCGCCCCCAGCGCTTCGACCCCTCATTCCCCCGCGGGGTCGAAGCTATCGAATATGACGACGTCGAAGACCTCTCGCGCCCTCGCCAGCTCCTCTTCGC
>CANRLS010000061.1 GCA_947631545.1 uncultured Atopobiaceae bacterium | reverse complement strand
GGATACGTTCCCCACGGAGACACTCCCGCGATGGGTATCTCGCCCATTCGGAGCCGAATGACAGGACGGTTCCCCTGGGGAAGCCTTCCAGACCGCTCGGGGAAATCGCCGGGGTCAGGTGTTGAGGAAGATCACGCCCTGGAGCGGGTCGAGCCGGCCCGCCACCACGTCCTCGGCGTAGCCCGTCGTCGTGATCACCGGGCGGAGGCCCTCGACGAGCGCCGGATCGTAGGTCTGGGGCTCGGGCGTGAAGTTCGCCACGATGACGGCGCGCTCATCGCCCAGCGCGCGCTCGTAGGCGTAGAGCGCCTCGTCGCCCGGCAGGAGGTCGCGGAAGGCGCCCGCCACGAGGAGCGGTGACGAGTTGCGAAGCGCCACCAGGCGCCGGTAGTGGCAGAGCGTGGAGCCGGGGTCGGCCGCCTCGGTGGCGGCGTTCACCGTGAGGTAGTCCCCGTGCACCGGGAGCCACGGCCGCCCGGTGGTGAAGCCGGCGTTCTCCGAGGTGTCCCACTGCATGGGCGAGCGCGAGTTGTCGCGGGAGTAGGCGGCCACGAGCTCCGTCGCGCGCTGTGGCTCGATGCCGTACTCGAGCGCCCGGCGGTACTGGCCCCAGGTCTCGATGTCGGTGTACTCCTCCATCGTCTTCTTGTGTTCGTTGGTCATGCCTATCTCCTCGCCCTGGAAGATGAAGGGCGTGCCGCGCAGCGTGAGGAGCACGAGCCCGAGGAGCTTGGCCTTGGCCTCGTCGTGGCCGGGATACCAGAAGAACTGGCTCGGCGAGCGCGGGTTGTCGTGGCTCTCGAAGTAGACGCAGTTCCAGCCGCGGCCCTCGGTGGCCACTTGGCTCGCCGTGATCACGCTCGTGAGGTCGGAGAGCCGCCAGCCGGGCAGGCGGAACCAGTCGTTCTCATAGCCGCGGACGGCGTGGATGTGGTTGTACTCGATGATGATGGAGAAGGCGCCGTCGGGGCCCACCCACTCGGGGAGCTCGGCAGCCGAGACGCCCGCCGCCTCGCCCACGAGGAAGGCGTCGGTGCCGTCCACCGTCCTATGGCGGAACTCGCGGAGGAAGTCCAGGCAGCCGGGGGTGTTGCAAGTGGCGTCGTGGGCGTTGTGGAGTCCGTCGGGGCCGTCGGGCGGAAGGTCGACGTAGGCGCCCTTCTTGACGTAGACCACGGCATCCAGCCGAAAGCCGCCCACCCCCTTGGCGAGCCAGAACCTCGCCACGTCGTAGAGCGCCTCGCGGACCTGGGGATTCTCCCAGTTGAGGTCGGGCTGGAAGTCGCCGAACGTGTGGTAGTAGTACTGTTGGCGCTCCTCGCACCAGCTCCAGACGGAGCCGCCGAAGTGGCTTCGCCAGTTGGTGGGCGCCGAGCCGTCGGGGAGCGGATCCCTCCAGATGTACCAGTCGGCCTTGGGATTCTCGCGGCTGCTCGCGGACTCCCTGAACCACTCGTGCTCGTCTGAGGTGTGGTTGAGGACGAGGTCCATGACGATGCGGATGCCGCGATCGGCGGCCTTGGCGATGAGCTCGTCCATGTCGTCCATGGTGCCGAACTCGGGCGAGATGCCCTTGTAGTCGGCGACGTCGTAGCCGTTGTCCTTCATGGGCGAGGGGTAGACCGGCGTGAGCCAGAGGGCGCCGATGCCGAGCTCCTGCAGGTAGTCGAGGCGCTCGATGATGCCTCGGATGGTGCCCACACCCTGGCCGCGCGTGTCCTGGAAGCTCTTGGGATAGCACTCGTAGAGCACGGCCCGCTGCCACCAGGCGAGGTCGGGGGCGGGCGGGACGCTCGCGCGGACGGAAAGGGTGGCGTCGCTTGCGACGGCGGTTGATTCGACGTCGCTGCCAGCGGTTCCGGCAACATGAGAGGTGGTGCCGGTGAAGTCGTCCTGGGGTTCAAGAGCCATCGAACGCCCCCTGTTCCTATGGCCCGCTCGTTGCCGCTCCGCGCGGGCGCTTGAACCGTCTGCCTTGCCGGACCCATAATCCCACGTCTGGCGCGGATGTGTTCTGAAATCCTTCGTGCGCCGCATGGTTTTTGCGATTCTCTACCGCTTGGGCTGAATGCGCTCGTTCGTTACCAGCGGTTTTGTCACGCCGATGCGAGCCCAGTGCCAGACAGGGGGTTCGTGTCACCCGTTTGCCCATTCGCCAACTGGGGTTTCATCGGTCGGCTCGCGGCCGACGGATGGAAAGCGGTAGGGAATCGCAAAAAGTGCGCATCCCAGGGCTCTTTTCGCGACAGGGGATGCCCTTGGCCGGCCACGGCATGGAGGCCGATCGCATCGTGAACGGCCTGATGGTGAAGTTTCATACGTTCATTGCATATTACTTTATCTTCCATAGGCAATATCCATGGTGCGAGACATGACGTAGGCTACAGATGACGCGGGGCCACCTGGCCCAGACCACCCGAACCCCACCCGACCGCAGGAGGAACGCCGCATGGCAGCCGTCACCACGCTCCTTCCCGTCTTCTTCATGATCGTCCTCGGCATGATCTGCCGGGGCACCGGCTGGATCACGCCCGAGCAGAAGGCCGGCGCCAACGCCGTGGTCTTCGGGATCCTCTTCCCCATCCTCATCTTCAACCTGCTCTGCACGGCGGCGTTCGACGTTTCGGACCTCACCGTGATTGCCTACCTCTTCCTCTTCTACCTGGCGATCCTGCTCGTGGTGGGACCGCTCACGGCGCGCTTCACGGGGCGGCGCTTCGAGCACATCTCCAAGTACCTGCTCGTCTCGCACGAGGGCGGCAACGTGGCGCTTCCGCTCTACCTCTCCATCGTGGGCACGTCGAGCCTCACCGTGATCTTCGACATGGCGGGGCTCTCGATCGCCTTCGTGGTGGCGCCCATCGTCGTGGCGCGCGAGGCGGCCTCGGGCGAGTCGGACGCCAAGGCGATCCTCAAGAACATCTTCACCAACAGCTTCGTGATCGCCGTGATCTTGGGGCTCGTGTTCAACCTCACCGGGCTCTACCAGTGGATCGTCGCCTCGCCCTTCGGGCCGGCGTGGACGGGGACGCTCAACCAGGCGACGGCGCCCATCGTGGGGATGATCCTCTTCATCCTGGGCTTCGACCTCACGATCGACCGCGAGACGCTCTCCCCCATCCTGAAGCTGCTCGCCGTGCGCGTGGGGCTCAGCGCGCTCATCGTCGTCGGGTTCTTCCTGCTCTTCCCCGATCGCATGGCCGATTCGCTCTTCCTCATCGCGGTGCTCATCTACTTCTCGGCGCCCACGGGCTTCGGCATGGCGCCGGTCATCGAGCCGCTCTACAAGGACGAGCGGGACGCGAGCTTCGTCTCGGCGTTCTTGAGCCTCTACATGATCGTGTCGCTCATCGTCTACACGCTCGTGGTGGTGTTCCTGGCCTAAGGTCCTGGCCTAAGGTCGCGTGTGAGCCTCTCGCGCGTGTCAGTGCAGCGGCGAGCGGGCCGCCTCGCATTCGGCGCGGACGGCATCGAGGAAGACCTGCGCCTGCTTGGTGAGGAGGACCTTTCGCCAGAGGAGCCCGTGGTGGGCATAGACCCGGCGCCGAGCCGCGCTCGAATCGCCAGACGACGCGCCACCGCCCTCGCCCGGCGCGTCCTCGATGGGGATGAAGGTGAGGCCCGTATCGCCGCCCACCTCGATGAGGCTGTCGTAGACGAGCGCGATGCCCAGGCCCTCGCGCACGAGGTAGCGCGTGTTGTAGGCGAGCGTGAAGGTGGCGACGACGCGCCCCGCCCGGGCGATCTGGGAGACGAGCGAGTAGCTGTCCCCCGCCGCGCCGTTGTCGCGGACCGTGCGCTCCTCCTGTCCCGAGACGATGAGGTCGCGGCCGGCGAGGTCGGCGATGCGGATCGATGAGCGGGCGGCGAGCGGGTCGTCGTCGCGCACGACCACGCCCCAGTAGTCGGCGTCGGGGAGGTCCAGCTCGTTCAGGTCGTGATGCGGACGCACGTCGCACTCGAGGAGGAAGTCGAAAGCGCCGCTCACGAGGCCGTCCATGAGGTCGACGGCGTTGCCGCTCCGGATGCGGAAGGTCACGCCGGGATGCTCCGCGCGGACGCGGGCCATGGCACGGGCGAGCACCGACACCGCCGCCGTCTCGCCAAGGCCCAGGTAGACGGGGCCGGATATCTCGCGTTCGGTGAGGCTCACCGCGTCCTCGGCCTTCTCGGAAAGCTCGACGATCGAGGCCGCGTAGCCGCGAAGCACCTCGCCCGCCTGGGTGAGCTGGATGCCGGAGTGCGTGCGCACGTAGAGCTGCTGGCCGAGCTCCTTCTCGAGCGAGGCGAGCTGACGCGAGAGCGTGGGCTGGGTCACGTGGAGCGTCGTGGCGGCGCGGGTGAGCGAGCCCTCGCGGGCGATGGCGAGGAAGTACTCGAGAGTGCGGAGTTCCATGGCGCTCCTCAGGGTCGATTGGTTATGCGCGAATTGTATGGTACCTGGGGTTTCATGTGGTTTCTTCGGCGTGGGGAATCGGGGCGAGGGCGCTTGCGGCTTGGATGGGCGTGCAACGGGGGCTGGCGGCCGGGGGGTCGAGCGCGTGCGTTGCCGTCTCGCGAGCCCCAGATGGGTGCATCTGCGGCGTACCTGCCTGAGGAGGTTTCAGAGACGGAATGGGATGGGGCCTGCGAGACGAGAGGGGATGGGATCGCGAGGCCTCCGGCGGCCTCAGGGCGGGCCATCGGCGGGATGGCGGAGGACGGGGATTCCCGAACGGTTGGGCCACTACACTGGTGGCGACGGTGCAGCACCCATTGGAGGAGGGGCAGATGATCCAGTATCAGAAGGTCGCGGGCGATTTCGACCTCACCGGGCAGGCGGCCATCGTCGTCGGCGGCGCCGGCGGCATCGGCGAGGCCACGGCGCGCATGTACGCCAAGAAGGGCGCCAAGGTGGCCATCGCCGACATGAAGGACACCGTGGACGAGGTCGCCGCCTCGATCGCCGAGGACTATGGCGTCGAGACCCTCGGCGTCAGGTGCGACGTCACCGACCAGAGGAGCGTCGACGCCATGGTGAGCGACGTCGTCGAGGCCTTCGGCGAGATCAACGTGCTCGCCGCCATGCCCGGCTACGTGCACCTGGATCCGGCGGCCTCCATCGACATCTCAACGGTCGAGAAGCACATCAACGTGAACGCCGTGGGCGTCTTCCGCGTGTGCCAGGCCGTGGCCAACCAGATGATCGCCCAGGGCAAGGGCGGCAAGATCGTCTGCGTGACCTCGCAGGCCGACTTCATCGCCATCAACGAGCACGTGGGCTACACCATGAGCAAGGCGGCCGTGGTGGGCATGATCAAGGTCTGCGCGCTCGAGTGGGCCGAGTTCGGCATCAACGTGAACGGCGTGGCGCCCACCGTGGTGAACACCTACATGGGCGAGAAGGCCTGGCAGGGCGAGGTCAAGGAGAACATGATCCGCGCCATCCCGGCCCACCGCTTCGCCGAGACGGACGAGATCGCCGCGGCGGTGCTCTTCCTCTCGTGCGCCGAGGCCAACATGATCACCGGCGAGGACCTCGTGGTGGACGGCGGGTTCACCATCTACTAGTGCGGCAACCGGAACCTGTGCGGCGGGGCCCCTTCGCAGCGCTTTGCGGAGGGGCCCTTCCGTGAGGCGATGCCTTCGCGATGCTCCCAGCGCGTCGTCCCGCCCGCCTGCGCGGGCTCCCGCCGCATGGCCATCCGGCGAAGCGCCGTGCGCCCTTGCGAGCCCCGCGGCTACCTCTGCCTGCGCGAGCGGTGGCGCTTCCAGATGTCCCAGGCGATGAAGAGGGCCATGAGCACGGCGATGCCGTAGCCCACGATGGCGACGATGGCCATGCCGATCCAGCCGCTCGTCACCCCGGCCGAGAAGAGCATGGCGCTCCCCAAGAGGAGCCCCGCCACGATGACGCCCATCGTGAGCCGATCGGCGATGTGGGAGAGATCCTCCACCGGGTCGGCCGAGCCCGAGAAGTCCATGTTAACCTTGAGCTGGCCGCGCGTGAGCATCTGCGTGACGAGCCCCAGGTCCGCAAGGCCCTCGAGCGTGCCGTGGAGCGCCTTTCTGCCCTCGATGCCCAGCTCCTCGAGCTCGCGCGACGCCGCGCTCGCCAGGCTCTCCTGCCCGAAGAGGTGACGCTCGATGATGGCGATGATCGAGATTCCGGGGATGAACTCGTCGAGCACGCCCTCGAGGGTCACGAAGCCGCGGGCGATCATCGTCATGGCGCCGGGGAGCTCGATCTTGTAGCGCCGGGCGAGCGCGACGAGGTCGTTCAGGAACTTGCCCAGGTCGAGCTCGGCGAGATCGATGGAGCCGTAGGTGGCCACGATCTCGTCGAGGTCGGCGAGGAGCCGGCCGTGATCGATGTCGCCCACCTCGCGGGTCTCGGAGAGGGCGAGAAGGCCGTCCTTGAGCTTCGCGGAGTCGCGCGAGCCCACGGCCATGAGGATCTTCCGGATGATCTGGCGGTAGAAGCCCGAGATGCTCCCCACCATGCCGAGGTCGAGCCAGACGATCTTCCGATCGCGGATCATGATGTTGCCGGGGTGGGGATCGGCGTGGAAGAAGCCTTCGTCGAGCACTTGCCTGACGTAGTTGGTGACGAGCTTGACGCCGATGTCGTCGATGTCGTAGCCGGCGGCGCGGATGGCCGCCGGATCCGAGATGGGAAGCCCGTCCACATACTCCATCACGAGCACCTGGCTCGTGGAATGGGAGAGGTAGGGCCTCGGCGCCGTCACGTAGGCCACCTGGGCGTTGGCCTCGCGGAATTCCGTGAGGTTGCGGGCCTCGACGAGGAAGTCGGTCTCCTCGGTGAAGCTCTCCCAGAGCTCGTCGATAACGCCCTGGAGGTCCATCACCTGGAGCGATTTGAAGAACGGCGTCAGATGGTCGATGAGGCTCCGCAGCACCTCGATGTCCTGCGCCATGGTCTCGCGCACGTGGGGGCGCTGCACCTTGATGGCCACGACCTCGCCGCTGACGAGCGTGGCCCGGTGGACCTGCGCCACCGAGGCGCTGCCGAGGGGCTCCTCGTCGATCTGGGCGAAGATGGTCGAGAGCGGTCGAGCGTACTGGGCCTCGAGCACCTCGAGGACGGTGGCGAAGGGCATGGGCTCGGCGTTCTCGCGAAGCGATTCCAGCACCTTGCAGAAGGCGGGCGGGATGATCTCCGTGCGCATGGAGAGGATCTGCCCCGCCTTGACGAAGGTGGGGCCGAGCTCCTCGAGCAGCGCCCTGAACTGGACCGGCGTGAGGCCGTGGACCACGTCGTAGCGGCGCACGATGGCGATGACCTCGCGAAGGCGCGCCATGCGCGCCCGCTTGGAGCTCTTGGGCTCGAAGGTGCGCTCGCCGAGGATGGAGAGGGTGATCTCCTCGCCGTCGGCGGTGAGGGCCTCGCCATCGGCCGTCAGGGTCTCGCCGTCGAGGGTGGTGCCGGGGTTCACGGGCTCGTCGGGGACCTCGAGCTCGGCGGTGGCGTCGGATTCGCGCGAGCGATGCCGGGCGCGGGGCTTGCGGATGCCGTGGGCGCGGGCCGGGGACTCGGACGCGTCGGGCTCGGGCGCGACGG
>CANRLS010000060.1 GCA_947631545.1 uncultured Atopobiaceae bacterium | reverse complement strand
GCCCAGCGAGTAGGGCTTCTTGATCTCCATGCCCTCGCCCAAGGGGTCGATGTAGGAGAGATAGCCATCGGCCCCCAGGTCGTTCTCGCCCTCCAGCGGCGTGAAAATACTCCCCGCCACGTCCTTGATGATATTGGAGAAGACGTCGTTCATGTTGGCGCCTTCGACCAACATGAATGTATCGACATAGTTGATATTACTTTCGACTTGATCTTTTGTGATGTCGTAGGGGGCATCCTCTTCCGGCAACTGTCCGAATTGGGCATACGCCTTCTGGCAGCCAGTCAGCGAATCACCGCTCAAGGTATTCCACGGGATCGGTTCCGCAGGTACCTTACCCGTACCGTCCGCCCACGCTTGATAATAGGTCGTATAGGCAGTCCCCATAAGATTGGTGCCATCAAGTGTGAGTTTTCCGCTAAATTCACTTACCGGAACCTTATATCCCTTTCCGGATTCGTTGGTCGCCTCATAGTACGGATTGTCGGTTGGACCTGTATATGTTCCAGTTGCATTGAACCAATATTTAGGATCCATGATGCCGAAGACGAGGGCGGCATTCGGTATCTTACGACTCGCGGTAGTCGGATCGAGCGTTGAATCCATATCGACGCCGATACCGTAAACTAACGGCACAATATCGGTATCTCCGACCTTCCTATCAGGATCATTATAGTTGTTCGCAATTGCAGACTTATAAAACGAGCCCGTCATTACCGACTCGGTGATGACCGCGGGAACGGCCTGCGCTGTCTGATTGTTATAATTAAACTCTCCGTTCGAAGAGCTGATCAGAGGGTTATACCAGCTCGTCTCGACGTCATTCGCAGCGTTAGTGTTCGTTGTGCTGTAGCTCGAACCCTGCGAGTTCGAGATGGTGTTCGGCTGGCCGTCGGACATGAGCAGCACGACGGGCTGACGGTCGTACGTCCTGCCCGTAAGCTCTGATGTCCACGTTGTGACCTCGGTCTTGGCCAGCAGCTCCATACCGGCCGCGATGCCGGACTGGATGTTGGTCGAATAACCGAGCGCGAAACCGTCCTTGCCACCCAACCCCGTACTGGGAGAGGACACCGCGCTCTGACTCATGAAATTACCGACGTACTGGTGACCGCCGACGCCCTCTTCACCGATAATCTGGGAAAGCTCCTCATATTGCTCAGCATTACCTGATCCATCGACAAGAGCTGCGGTGAGAGTTGTATCTAACTTTAGAAGATAATTCCCGCCATTCGTTTTGTAAGCTTCGTTGTCGCCATATCCAGTTGCATACACATTGGACTGATCCCCTCTTGAGAACTGAGCGAGACTGAGCCATTGAGGGGTCTCCGTCGGATCGTCCTTAACCTCCATGCTCACCAACGGGCAGAAGACGGTTCCTGCTGAGCCATACACCGCTATGCCGATGCGGTTGTTGGGATTCGCCTTCATGAGGGTGTAGATCGCTTGATTCGTGGCATCGAGTGTCTGCGTAATCCTCGTGTTGCCGAGCTGGTTCAGCTGAGGCCCCGCGCCGCCAGTCAGCATCGACCCGGAGATGTCGAGCACAATCACCACGTCCATGGGAATGGAGTACTTCTCGTTCTCGAGCTGGCTGGAGCCGAGCGCCGAGTAGACGTGGAGGAAGTCCTCGTTCGTCGTGATGGTCGCGACGTTTTTCGCACCGCTCCCGATGCCGTCCGTCTCGGGGTCGAGCGGAAACGATATGCCACTTCCGCTGCCGGAATCCGTGAGCTCGTTCGCGATGACGGTCTTGTCGGACCAGATGCGTCCCGCATAGCGGGAGCCTTCGTTTTGGTTGGTCGTGCCATCGCGGTAGGTGCCGCCCAATAGCTGATCGATGTAGTCGTCCATCGTGCGGGGATCGGCCTCGCGGCTGCTCACTCCCTGCGTCGGTTGGTTGTATTTGTCCGGCGTGGCATTGGCGAAGGTGGCGAACGTGAGCGCGCTCACGAGCGTCACGAGCACCAGGATCAGCATCGCCGCAGCTCGAGAGCCCCATCGGCGAAGACGGCGGGAGCGGTGCGCCGTGCGACCAGGCCGCGGTTCGGACTGACGTCGATCGGCCCGATTCTCAGTGCGCATATGGCGGGCAGGTTCATGCATGATGGTCTCCGTGACTGGGTGGTGCGTCTGGGGTTCGTTTTCAGGCACGTGTGCGCTGGTAGAACGGCTGATGTGACGCGAATGCGGATTCAGATCGCGGGAACCCAAGGCGGTATCGGCCCTGCGTCGCGAGGAGTGAGGAGCGACCCCCCCCCGGTGCGATTCGCCGATCAGGGTGCCTCTGGCCCGATATTTCAATCCTCGATGTAGCTTGAGAGTAAACCCTCGAGTTCAGCTTGAAGGTTAGTTTTGGCTCGTTCGCGACGCGCTCGGAGCCGTCGCGCCGCCTAGGCGAGATGCCCATGGTCCACTCCCCCCTCGACCGCCGGGCGATGCCGCGCCCAACGCGCATCGGCACCGTGGTTCTCCCGCGCAGCGGCCACGGCGAGCCGACTCCGCCGGCGCGCCAGCGAAGGACCATGGGCACGGCAGTCCGCTTCGAGAAGCGAAATGCGATGCCCATGGGCTTCCGATGCTCTGCTGCTCTGGGTTTTGAAAATGGATGGTGAGCGATGCCCTGCGCATGCGCTTACCGCCGAACTTGCAAAAGCATCCATGCCGCGTGGGCATTGAGACGCCTTTACATATACGAAAGCGCGGTGCCCGCGTCGGACGCTGTGACGGCCGTGGCGCTCGAAAGCGTCTCCTCGCGGCACAGCGCTCCCCATGGCGCAGCGCACCTGCGTCCCGAGCCGTGCCTGTGACGGGGATTGGGCGAGCCAATCGTCGGTGTCGCGCATGGGATGGCTCTCACCATCCATGTTGGCCCAAGGCGCACGCCTCGAACCTCACCGCACTGCCCTATAGAGTTTTCGCCCGGAGCCATTCTAGCTCGTCATAGACGAGTCGCACCGATCTTTTCCAACAAAGCGTTGGATGGCGCGATGGCGATCACGCAGCCTGCATTCGTGCAGCTATGGCGCAAATTCGTGCCCACCCACACCAGCCGCCCGATCCCCCTGACGTGGCACCAGCCGCCTCCGTCATCGTGATCTCGTGGCTGCGATGCGCTCAAGCCGTACCCGCGCCTCAAGCGCGATGAACGGCGCCACATCCATCACCTCCGGAAATCCCTGGGCGGTGATGGATCTCTCCGCCTCGTCGAGCGCTGCGAGAAACCGATCCGCCACTTCGTCGAAGAGCCGCGCGGCGATCGTCACCGGAAACCCCATCTCCCAGGCCGTGCCGGTCACATCGTCCCAGACGACATCATCGATTCGGCGGGATGCGCTGAATGCGATGGCCATCTCCGGCCGGAAACCGTAGGCTCGCGTATTCACGATGTCGTAGACGGGCGAGAGCCGGCATTCCCGCCAGTCTTTATCCCACAGGAGCGAATGGTTCTTCAAATGGTTGTCGCAATTGCCCACGAGCAGATCGAAGACGAGCAGTCGGAAGAACGTCATGCGATCCCTCAAGGGATTCGCGGAATTGCGCTGGAGCAATCCGCTGACCAGGGGCGCGTTCGGCTGACCCGTCACCTCGTATCGTGCCCACGATGGCAGCGAGAGAGCCTGGAGCAGATCTTCCTGATGGCGGCGACGAGGACGCGGGAGTTCGCTCACTCGAAGATGCGAATCCTCAACCCGTGGCAGAACTCGATCGAAGCGCGAAACGGCGAGAAGCGGGGCCTCGCCCTCGATGGGGACAAGGAAGGATTTCTCCACATCGAAGCCGCAGCGTCGAGCCGTCTCGAGACAGAGGGCTTCGTTGATCGCCTCATGCTCAAGAAGCGGATCTCCGGCCTTGACGATATGGGTCGTCGGCGCCGTCCCACGTGGCACGAACCATCCCCTATGAGGGTCAGTTCCCTTGTGATAGAGACCGATCTTCGCCTGGGCGCCGGCCAGGGAGAGATGGCTCGAAAGATCCAGCTCGGCAGCCACCCGCGTCGGCTCTCTCGCAAAGGCCTCGAGAAGCGCGAAGTCGCAGGGCTCGTAGGCCTGATTCTCCCAAGGCTCATCACCGTTGCCGGCGAAGACGAGCGCTCCGGATGACTCATGATTGAGCGCCTGCAAAAGTCGCGGATAGGCGGCCTCCCGATCGCGCATCGCATCGCCGAGGATTCGTCGCACATCGCCCTCCGGTAGGAGGTTCTCGAAGAACGACCGGGTTTCTTTTGGACTGAATGGCATCGATTGCAGGGGAAGGGCCCGCGAAATCGGGACGGACGGTTCCGATGCCGCTATCGAACCAGAACAATATTGCGGAACATAGGCAAAGCGAGCGCCATCCGCCTGAGGCTCCAAACGACCCACTAGCTGGTACCGGTCGTGAATCTCGCGATAGACAAGGAGCGGCTCGACGAGCGTGTTCGCGCTGAAGAGCGGCTGACGTTCGCCATGCTCGGATGGCGCTATTGGCGTCCCGGGGTTTCCTTTCGAGCCAGTCAACTGGGCGCTCATACTCACGCGCCCCGGGGTTTGACGATGAGGTCGATGCCGAGGTTGTTGGCGTAGGTGAGCACGCGGTCGAAACCCACCGTGCCGCGACCGCGCTCCATCTCTCCGATGAGGCGCGGGCTCATCCCGAGGCCGAGGGCGACCTGCTCCTGCGTATAGCCATGCTGCTTGCGCCGTTGGCGTAGATACGGGCCGAGGTCCTCCATGGAATACACGGCACCGGGAGTGAAGATCGGCAAGCGCATGATGCCTCCGCATCGGTCGAAATCTTCCCGATTCGTACGATTTCTCTGCGTCGCTATTGAATCTTACTTATACGTAAGATAGTGTGCAACAGCAGAAGAATCTTACGTATCGGGATGATTCCTCGTCGAGATAGAGACGTCCATGGGCACGCGCGTCCCGTTCCGTATGTGTGCGCCATCTGCTTCGGCGTCACGGGCGGCGGTTCGCAACGGTAGCGGCGTCATCGCCACCGGACGAGACCGGCGCGAATCCGAACCGGATGCGCGGACTTGAGGCGCCTACTCCGTCGGCCCGCCCGCTCCCGGAGCGAACGGACGATGCGCGGAATCTGGGACAATGGCGGATGGAACCCGCCGGGAAGGGGCCGGCAGTGCGGTGGTCAGCCCCTCCCCGGGGGCCATTGCGACCAAGCGGGGCATGGTCTCCGCAGCGTGGGCGAACGCTGCGGGCCCCGCTTGAGTCCATAGGGATTCCCCGCGCGCAGCGCGCCGACGGCCTGGGCCATCGCTCGCCGCACGGAGGACAGGGGAGTCGACGAAACGCTTCTCTTGCGCCCGAGATGGCAACGACCACCGTCCACCGTTCGATGGAATCGGAGCCGCAAGGGGTTCGCCTAAAAGGCGCTTAGGAAAGCGCCCCCCCCCAGCACATTTTCCGGGGTCCGCACTGCCAACGATCCGGACGACCGACGCGCGCTCCACGCCCAGCCGTCGCCCACGGCATGGCGTCTGGCCGACCTGCGCGTCGGCTATAGGTGCGATGCGCGAACATCATCATGCGCCCTCGGTCGTTCCCACACGTTGTTGGAGGGATGATAGCATCCTCTGCCCGCACCGACGTGCCGTCGAGGCTCGGCGCGGATTTGAACCGCCGACCTCCAGGGTTTGGGCCCGGTGGAGCTTCTCGCAGATGTCGTGCGACGCGATAGCCTGGGAGCGCAAGCGAGGCGATTCGCGCAAAACGGCATACGATGCTGGTGGAGAGCCTATCCATAGACCTCATCGTGGACGCCCGTGCGGACGAGCAGGAGGTGCCCATCCCCTGCGATCGCATAGACAATCACCCATGTGTCTCGGGCTGGATTCCCATGCGATGGCACGTGCACGGCTCGGTATCCCTGCAAATCCCCGTGGAGCCCATGGGGATGGAGGGCCTCCGGAACGGGTTCCTCATCGCTCCTTGCCAGAAGCGTGATTGCCTCTCTGAAGGCGGACATATCCCAGTGCCTTCGCTGACACGCTTTGACATCGCGCTTGAATCTGGAAGTTCTCGCCAGCTCCAGCATGCTCAGAGGCCCAGATCGTCAAAGAGCGCCTCGATCGTCGTGAATCGCTCATGATTGTCATCTGCCAGCATCGCCTCGGCCTGCGCCATCGCCTCACGGGTCTCCTCCGGGAGAGCCGACAGCGTGCGCGCCGCGTCGGACGCCAGAGGGCGGATCTCCACCCAGGGCTTGCTGTTCCTGAACACCATCACGGGCTCTCCCGATGCGTTCACGGCCGCTGTGATGCGGCTGAAATGCGTCTTCGCCTCCGACATGGTCACGGTGCGAGGGCTCATGGCTGCTCCTTCCCATCCATGGTGGCCTGAATATAGCCCTCTTTTCAGATCCCTATTCGGATCGATCTTCGAGCCCATGACGACGACGTCGGAGCGCTCGTTACCGCAGGGAGGAGACGCGATTAGTAAGGGAACCTATTCAGGTTGCGATGGGGTTCTCGACAGGTTTCGTCCGATGAGAGCCTCGAGGCCAGTGTTGTCGCCGTTGAAGGAGTTGACCGATGCCAAGACTATCTCCCTCTCTGAGACATCTGCGAAGGAGGCGAGCACTTCGAGCGCCTTGGATGCGGCATCTGAATACGGCGATCGAGCTGCCTCGTGTATGACGCGACCCACGTAGCCTGGCCCATGGGCGGGGCAGACCCCAATCTAGCTGCGCTTCTTCCGCTGCTGCTCCTTTCCCAGGGAGTTTCTGCCCCTCAAAATTCGGCCCCTACGCTGGGGAAAGATGCCCCCGTTTTGCCGCACGTTTTACCGCGGGCTGATTCGCGGAACTCTCTGCGGACTTTCTCGCCCGAGGTTTTACCGCACGCCTTGCCGCACAGCGATAAGCAAGCAGGCCAGCCGCTTGATAGAGCGAGCTGACCTGCGTGTTTGCTGGTCGCGGGGGGCGGATTTGAACCACCGACCTCCGGGTTATGAGCCCGGCGAGCTACCAGACTGCTCCACCCCGCACTATGGGATGCCCTTTCGGGCGAGTACCCACTATAGCGCGTCGCTGGTGTCGATTCAACGGCCGAAGAGCCTGTCGTGAAGAGCCTGTATGCGCTCCCTGCGGGCCCTCGTCGCAGCGGCATCCACCGTGAGCCGCCCGTCGCCCCAGGCCACCACCACGTCGCCCTCGCGGGCGCTCTCGGGCAACAGCTCCCTCGGCACGGCGTAGAGCGTCCCCGACTGGCTCTCGCACACGGCCCACTCGCCCTCGAAGCGATCGATCACCATAGGGGCCCGCCCCTCTCCGCCTGCACCGTGAGGTCCTTGCCGTCGCTCGCCACCACGACGGTCCCGTTCTGGCCGGTGCCGTATGTGGGCACGTCGGCCAGGGCTTCGCGCACCTCATCGTGCGGGTAGCCGTAATCGTTGTCGGCCGCGTACTGGATCACGGCGAGCGCCGGATCCAGCTGCTGGATGAGTCGCTCGTCGGTGCCGCTGTAGGAGCCGTGATGGGCCACCTTGAGCACGTCCACCGGCGTCTCTTGCGCGCGGTCGATCTGGTCCTTGTAGGCATCGCCCGTGAAGAGGAAGACCGTGTCGCCGAAGGTCACGCGGA
>CANRLS010000059.1 GCA_947631545.1 uncultured Atopobiaceae bacterium | reverse complement strand
CGCCCAGGTAGCGGAACCGGTTCATCGGGAACGCGATCTCAAAGCGCGTCCCCGCACCCGGCTCCGAGGCCGCGCTCACGGCAAGTCCGGTCTTTGCGGCGAGCGTCCGCACCAGGTAGAGCCCGAGCCCCGTGGAGGCCGCCTGCCCCTCGGCGCGCCCGTTCTCGCCCACGAACCCCTTGTCGAAGATGCGCGGCAGATCCTCTGAGGGGATCCCGAGCCCCGTATCGGCCACGGTGAGCACGACCCGCTCCTCGGCCGTGCCCTCGCCCTCTTGCCGGGCGGAGAACGTGAGCACCTGGTGCCTGAGCGCGTCTTGGTACTTGCAGGCGTTGTCGATGAGCTGCCCCAGCATGAAGCGCACCCACTTGGCGTCGCAGAGCACGCGGTAGCCGAGCTCCCCCAGCTCCACGCGCACGCCAGCGGCCAGAAGGAGGCTCGTGCGCTGGTGGATGGCGTCGCGCACCACGCAGGCGAGGTCCGTCTCGCGCACGGCGAAGTCGCGCTCCACGCTCGTGGAGCGGGCGTAGTAGAGAGCCTGCTCAACGTAGCCGTCCACCCGCTCCAGCTCGGCCGCCATCGCCTGGCCGGTGGGGGAGGGATCGCCTGCGGAGAGGAGCGTGGCGGTGTGGATGGGCGTCTTCACCTCGTGGCTCCAGGCCTCAACGAACGAGCGGTAGTCCTCGGCCTCGCGGCGGGCCCGGGCGGCCTCGTCGGCTCCGGCGCGCCCGCAGGCGGCGAGCGCCGCATCGCTCAACCGCTCGACGGAGCTCGCTGGGTAGGGGAGGTTCTGGGCGGCGTCGAGGGGCGACACCGCCTCGTCGTCGGCGACGGCGGCCACCGCTTGCCAGAAGCGCCGATGGCCGAGGTAGCCCAGGGCGAGGTCGATGCCGAGCGAGCCCATCATCACGAGGAGCACGAGCGGGATGACGCCCGCGGCCACCTGCGTCACCGAGAGCGTCCCGCAGATGACGGCCGCCGCCACGAGCCAGAGCGCGATGGAGACGATGCGATCGGCGAGGTAGCTTCCCGGCCCATAGCCCCTGCGCCCGTCCATGCTTGTCCCGCCCTTCGCGAACGTGGGACGCGTCCCTGGGGATCCGTCCCACTGCCGCCTAGATCGAATAGCCCGCGCCGCGATGGGTCGTGAGCATCCCCTCGGCCCCCACGTCGGCGAGCGAGCGCCGCAGCCGGTTCACGTTCACCGTGAGCGTGTTGTCGTCCACGAAGGCGTCCTGGCCCCAGAGCTCGGCCATGAGCGCCTGCCGCGAAACGACGCGCCCGGCGTTTCGAAGCAACAGCGCGAGCAGCCGGAGCTCGTTCTTGGTGAGCTCCGTCTCGCCCGCGGGGCCCGTGAGCCGCATCGACGCCACATCGAGGGCGATGGGCCCGTGGATGAGGCTCGGGGCCGCCGGCGCGGCGCAGCGCCTGAGGAGCGCCTCCACGTGGGCCAGGAGCACGGCGGGGGAGAAGGGCTTGGTCACGTAGTCGTCGGCGCCGAGCCCCATGGCGTTCACCTCGTCAAGCTCGCCCGTGCGACTGGTGACGCAGATGACGGGGATGGCCGTCCCGCCCTCGCTGGCCCGGAGCTCCCGCAGCACAAGCACCCCGTCCTCCACGGGCAACGTGAGGTCCAGCAACACGACATCGGGTTCGGCGGCCAGCACCTGCCCCGCCAACCCCCCGAACCCATCCGGCAGAAGCACCTCATGCCCCGAGCGCCCCAGCAGCGCCTTCAGCGCCTCCCGAGCCGTCGGCTCATCCTCTACGACAAAGACTCGCGCCATGATTCCCCTTCGCCTGCCCCCATTGTGCCGAATGCCTCGAGAATCGGTCATCGAGGCGGGTGAGGTCGGCCTCCGGTTCCCTCGGGAATCCGCGTAGGGTTGCGCCCGTAGCGAAGTACGGTTGGGTTGGCGAAACGCGCTCACCCGCAAGGGAAGGGAGCTGTGGGCTGAGCGGAGGGTGCGGGACAGGCTCCGTGCGGGAACCGGGAACCGGAGGCCGACCTCGCCCGCGCCAGAATCGCTACCCAGTGCGAAGCCCAAGGTGCCGGGCGTCGGCGAGCCGCCGCGCCATGAGGAAGGTCGCCAGGAAGTACCCGCCGTAGACGACCACGAAGATCGCCACCGCGAGCCCGATCGACGACGTCACGTCGATGGGCGCGAGCACGGTCATCACCTCCGCCAGCACGGCGAGCGCCACCACCGAGTGGCAGAGCCCCACCGCGAGCGGGAAGCCGAAGCAGAGCGCCGTCTGCGAGAGGACCGAGCGGTTCACCTGCGCGGCCGGCGCCCCGAGCTCGTGGAGCAGTCGGTAGCGCCCGAGCGAGTCGGCCGTCTGCGAGAGCTGCTGGATGGCGAGGATCGCGGCGCACCCCACCACGAGCACGAAGCCGATGTAGGTGGCGAGGTAGCCGATGAGCCCCGTCATCGTGGCGCTCGTCTGGAGGGCGTCCTGATGGGTGGAGGTCATGGAGTAGTAGGCGACCGGTTCGCCGTTCTCGTAGAGGAAGGGGCTCACGGTGCCATCGCCAATCGTGTACTGCCCGTCCACGGTGCCCACGAAGAGCCCGTCGGAGACCTCGTCCAACCGCTGGCAGAGGGCCTCCTCGGCGCCGGGCGCGCATTGGATCTGCAGGATCGAGTAGTAGACCGGCAGCCCAGCCACCAGCTCGTCCGCGACGACGAGGGTCCCCGTGTCGGAGCCGTAGGAGGCGTCGTAGAGCGCGGCCGACCTATCGTCGATCACCCGCGGCTCGGCCGGCGCCAGCTCGCGGCCGCCCACATCGAAGCGCACGCCGGCCGCGAGCCCGGTGTTGTAGTAGTCGGCCATCTTGGGCCCTAGGTTGCAGAGGAAGAGGTACTCGTCCGGCGCAAGATCCACCGGCTCCATGGCCAGGAGCGCGCGCTGGGCGTTATACCGCGAGAGCGAGATCACTTGGAGTTCGGCGAAGACCTCGTCCGAGACGCCCGCCGGCAGCTCCTTTCCGGCGATCTCGCCGAAGGCGCCGAGCGTGGGATAGCCGTAGGTGGCGTAGGTCGTCTCGTCGACCTCCACGCCGAGGGGCACCGACGAGCGCACGTCCACCTGGTTCGTGGCCTCCACGTCGCCGAGGGCCTCGCCGAAGGCCCGCTCGAACCAGTCCGTCACGCTCACGGGCTCCGTGGTGGGCTCGATCGATCGGCCGTCATAGTCGGTCATGCCCCGCATCCCGCCGAGGCCCGCATAGTTGAAGGACATTGTGGCCGAGTAGGGCGCGCCGCGCTCCACGCTCAGGTTGAGGCCGCTCGCGATGGACATGCCGCCCGTCACGCTCGTCATGGCGAGGAAGAGCACGAGGGCGGTCGCCCCCATGGCGATGGCGCTCGAGTTCACGCGGCTCGCCACCTGGCGCACGGTGAAGAGGTGGAGGTCGCGCAGGTAGTAGCCCCGCACATGGCGCATGAGCGCCATCGCGGGCGTCGGGAGCCCCCAGAAGAGCGCGAGCGTCCCCACGATGCAGAGGAGCGTCGTCAGGCCGAAGGCGCCCATCTCCTCGTTCCCGGGATCCATCATGACCGGCAGCCCGTCCGTGAGCAGGCGCCCGTAGGCCACCGCGAGGATCGCGATTCCGGCGCAGGCGATGATCGAGCAGAGCCACACGGGCCGCACCCGTTGGCTCTCCACCCGCCGCTCTCCCTGCATGAGATCCACGATCCGCACCTTGCCCACGGTCGCCACGTCGAAGGCGAGCGTCACCAGGAACATGAAGCCGAAGCAGATGCCCGAGTACCAGAGCCCCATCTGGGAGAAGATGAAGCCGAACTGCGTGATGGTGTCGTTGAAGAGCGCGGCCGTCACGAAGACGAGGAACTGGCTGAGCAGGACGCCAAGGCCGAGTCCGATGCCGAAGGCGGCCAGGCTCGCGCACCCGCACTCCAGGCAGAGCACCACCGAGACCTGCCGTCGCGTCATGCCAAGCACCTGGTAGAGGCCGAGCTCGCGCTTGCGGCGCCTGACGAGGAAGTTGTTGGCGTAGACCATGAGGAAGCCCAGGATGCAGGCGAGGAACACGGTGAGCCCGTGCATGAGGTCGGCGAGCAAGAGGAGCACGTCGCTCGTGGACGCCGAGAGGAAGCCCGTCTGCTCGCTGATGGTGTTGAAGGCGTAGAACACGGCCACGCCGAGGGAGATGGTGATGAGGTAGATGCCGTAGTCGCGAAAGGACATGCGGACGTTTCCCCAGGCGAGGCGCCAGAGGCTAGAGAACATCGGCCTCGCCCCCTCCGATCTGCGCCACCTGGGCCATGATCTTCTCGAAGAAGCGCCGCCTCGGCTGCTCGCCGCGCCGAAGCTCGGCGAAGAGCCGCCCGTCGCGGATGAAGAGCACCCGCTGGCAGTAGCTCGCGGCGAAGGAGTCGTGGGTGACCATGCAGATGGTGGCGCCCCGCTCGGCGTTCAGCCGCTCGAGGCACTCGAGGAGGAGCTTCGCCGCGCGCGAGTCGAGGGCGCCCGTGGGCTCGTCCGCGAGCACGAGCGAGGGGTCGCCCACGATGGCCCGGGCGCAGGCCACGCGCTGGGCCTGGCCGCCGGAGACCTGGTAGGGATAGCGCCCGAGCACCTCCGCCACGCCGAGGGCGGCCGCCGCCCCATGGACCCGGGAGGGGATCTCGGCCGCGCGCACCCGCTCGATCGTGAGGGCGAGCGCGATGTTCTCCTCGCAGGTGAGGGTGTCCAAGAGGTTCGACTCCTGGAAGACGAAGCCCAGCTTTGAGCGGCGGAACTCGGCGAGCCGCTTCGCCGGCAGGCGCGTCACGTCGAGGCCGTCCACCCAGACCGATCCCGCCGTGGGCCTATCGATGGTGGCGATGCAGTTGAGGAGCGTCGTCTTGCCCGAGCCCGAAGGCCCCATGATGGCCACCGTCTCGCCGGGGGCGATGGAGAGCGAGACCCCGGAGAGTGCCCGCGTGGCCTGGCTCCGCCCGCCGCCGTAGGTCTTCTCGAGGTCGCGCACCTCGAGCACGGCCGGCCGCCCCTCCCGGAAGAGCGCGGGGGAGGGCGTCCCCGAGTGGTCGTCAATCGATCCGGCGTCGCTTCTTGCCCCCTTGCCATCCAGGGCGGAGGCGATCACCGCTCTGCCCTTCGGGCCGAACGTCGAATCGCTCCCCCCTCTCGCGTGCCTTGATCCAGCGCGATCGCCGCCCACCCCGGCCCCGCCGGAGACGTACTGGAGGCTCTGGTCCATGGCGTTCCTCCTTCAAGAGACCGTATCTTACGGTCCCATCCTCAGAGTCCTCGCCTCCCAGAGCCATCGATTGCCCTAACGACTCCCTAACGCTTTCGTCACCTTCTCGCCGATCACGCATACGTCGCCCCTGTCTCGCCCCAATGCGAGTCGTTGAGAAGGCGCGCCATCCCGCCACCTCGCGTGCGGGGCGATAGGCAACCGTCTTGCCCCCCTCGAGGGCCGAGCGATCGCCAGTGCGGCCATCGCGCCCGCGAGCCGCACGCCCGGCGCCACAGCGTCCCGCGATCGGCGGGCGATGCCCCCGAGGCCTAGCTCATGGAATAGGACTTCATATGGACGAGCTCGCAGCTGTCGAAGACGCTCTGGGGGGTGCTGCAGCCCCCGCACCCGCCGGAGACGACCATCAGCTCCTCGTCCGAGACCTCGCCCTCCGCCGGAGCCTCGACGACGAGGTCCTCCTCGGCGAGGTCGAAGCCCCTGTCGCGGGCGAAGGCGACGATGCGGCCGATCACCTCGGGGCGTGTCTCGTCGCTGGCGGCGGAGAGCTCGCCCATGAGGGCGAGCGCCTGCTCCATCAGCTCGTCATCCTCGGAAGCGGCTTTCAGGAGGGCCTTCAGATTCTCGTTCATCTCTCGTCCTTTCGCCGAGGGCTTCTCGTCCGATCCCCTCCATTCTCCCCGACGCTGCAGGACTCGGCATCGAGAAGTCTATGGAAGCGCCCGTTCGCCGTCCGCGTCGTGCTTTCGTTCGTCACCGCATGCCGTTCGTCACGGCGTCGAGTGTCCCGTTCCTCGCACGTCCCGACCCTGCTCACCAAGCAGGAAGAGGTTCCCCTCTCGCCTCGCCGCACGCTTTCCGTCATGCTCGCTTCATCGCCTAGGCCCTTACGCCAGCCAGCCGTCTGTGCACGTTCAGCGTGGCGCACCGATTCCGAAGACCCGCCGAATCGATCGCCGTGTGAAGTCGCCGCTCCCACCCGCTACCCTAAGAAGCGGCGAACCGTCACCTACCGTGGAGGGGGAATCATGAAGCGCACTACGCTCGGTCGCTCCGACGTCGAGGTCAGCCGCATCTGCATGGGGGCGATGAGCTTCGGCGAGCCCAACGAGCAGCACCCCTGGTGCGTCGATTACGACCAGGCCAAGGCCACCATCGCCGAGGGGCTCCGCCAGGACATCACCTTCTTCGATACGGCCTACGTCTACAACATGGGCACGAGCGAGGAGTACCTCGGCCGCGCCCTCGCAGAGCTCGCCGACCGCGAGCAGGTGCAGATCGCCACCAAGTTCCACCCGGCGGGCGACGACGAGCGCGCCCAGGGCTTCGACGACGCCGGCTGGATCCGCCACTGCTTCGAGGAGTCGCTCCGCCGCCTCGGCACGGACTACGTGGATCTCTACATCTGCCACAGCTGGGGCTACGAGAACGACATGCACGAGGTGCTCCGCGCCATGAGCGCCCTCGTGGACGAGGGCAGAGCGCGCGCCATCGGCATGTCCAACTGCTTCGCCTGGCAGCTCGCGCAGCTGAACGACTACGCCGAGGCGAACGGCCTCCATCGCTTCGAGTCCATCCAGGGCCACTACAACCTCCTCAACCGCGAGGAGGAGCGCGAGATGATCCCCTACTGCCGCGCGAACGACGTGGCCGTGACGCCCTACAGCTCGCTCGCCGGCGGCCGCCTGACGAGGCTCCCGGAGGAGTTCGGCAAGAGCCGCCGCGGCCAGCTCGACCACATCAACCGCGGCAAGTACGGCGCCACCAAGGACATCGACGAGCCCATCATCCGTCGCGTGGCCGAGGTGGCGAAGGCCCACGACTGCTCCATGACCACCGTCGCCGTGGCCTGGCAGCTCACCAAGGTGACGGCCCCCGTCATCGGCATGACGCGCCCCGCCTCGGTGGCCTCCATCGTGGACGCTGTGGACCTCACCCTCACCCAGGCGGAGATCGACTATCTCGAGGAGCTCTACCAGCCCCACAACATCGTCGGCGTCCTCGCGATGAACAAGCCGCGCGTCTAGGCCGCCATCGCGTCCCTCGTCCCTCGTCCCGCACGTCCCATCCCTTCTCGCCTCGGGGACGTGCGGGCCAAGCGAGAAGCGCATCACGCCCAGCTCGCCCCAGGCGTTGGGAGCGATTCAACGCGAGCGCAACTAGTTGACGCAACGTCATTTGGGTGCCAGCATGAGCGTTGACATCGCTTCAGCCTGAGGGCGACGACCAGCGGTCATGCCCAGCGTCTCAAGTCGCCGCCAGCAAAAGGTGAGGGGAGAGGGTTCGAGCATGCGCGTCGTCAGATCGATCGAGCGGCGGGAATTCCTGCGGCGCACGGCCCTCGTGGGCGGAACCGTCGTGGCGGGGATGGCATTGGGCGCCTGCGCCGCTCCGGCCGAGCAGGTCGACCCATCAGTGGCGAGCGATGGGTCGGTTGGGACGGACGAGACAGTGGA
>CANRLS010000058.1 GCA_947631545.1 uncultured Atopobiaceae bacterium | reverse complement strand
GCCGGGCCCCGCTTCGCATGGCCCCTCCCGGGGATTCGAACCCGCGAGGGCGCGAGGCGCCGGCGGCGGAAACTGCTCACTTCTTGCGAATCGCTACCGCCCTGTCGTGAACCCGCACTCTCGCTGCTCGGATCTTTCGATTTGCTACCGCTCTCGGCTGTCGCGAAGCGCGTCGCTCCGGCAAAACCGCAGGTGAGCTCAGGGAGGTTCGTTGCGGTGGCCGTTCTCGGCCGCCGGGGCGGCGGGGCCCGGTCGCAAAACCCCAGGTCGGGTTCAGTCCCGCGTGAGCAGTGCGGTAGCAATTCGCAAAAACTGAGCAGCAAGCGCCTCTTTCAACGGCATCGGGCTACAACGCAACCGCGCGTATCCGCTCGTAGCGGGATACGTGCGGTATGTCGGCGGCCGCCGCGCTCGCATGGAAGGTTTGGGGAGGGGGCACTCGCCGCGATAGGCGTCGCGGGCCGCGGGAACAGGGAAGAGCGTGAGCAAAGGAAGCCATCTCCGTTAGGAGGCCACGATGAGCCAGGAAGTACCCCAGCATATGCGCGAGACCCCGCGCGAGGAGCGGCGGGACGAGCGCCGCGAGGAGCGTGCCGAGCGCCACGACGAACGCGAGGCTTCTCATGCCAATCGCAAAGCCGAGCGCGAGGAGCGTCGGGACGAGCGCCGCGATGAGCGCGCCGCCAAGCACGACGAGCATGCCGTCGCCTTCGAGGATCGCCGTGATGAGATGAGAGCCACCCACGAGGTGCGCAAGGCCGAGCGCGAGGAGCGGTTCGACGACCTTCGCGACGAGCACCTGGTGAATTCGATCGAGTCCAAGGTCGAGCGCGCCGAGAAGATCGAGCAGTACGCCACCCGCCGCGTTGCGAAGATCGAGGCCGACGCCGAGCGGAAGGAAGAATGGGTCGAGGAGCACGCCGACCTTGCCGCCCAGAAGCTCATCGACAAGGCCCATGACGAAGCCGAGAGGCTCTGATCGCTCGTACATGGCGCGACGGTGATGGCAGGGCGTCTCCCCACGGGAGCTCCGCCATCACCGTCGCGCTTGCGTCGTTTTGCGCCCCTACTCGTCGAAGAGGCCGTCGGGAATCTCCCTGGGATCGGGATCCCAGACGTAGGCGCCATCCTCGCCCATGTCGGCGAGGATCTTCTCCACCGGGCATATGTAATAGGTGGCTCTGCCGCTCACGCAGAGCGTGCCGTCGGCGGTCTCCAGCCGGCCCTCGCCCTCGAACGTGCGGCGCGTCTCCTTGGTCACGTGAGCGCGGCAATAGAGTGGCTCACCGAGGGGCGTCGGCCGATGAAAGCGCGTCTCGAGCTTCATGGTCACGCCCCACAGGTCCGGATGCCCGATGATGAACGCGCGGCCGATGGTCTCGTCGAGCATCGCCGACGCCACGCCGCCGTGCACGCGCCCGGGGTAGGAGAGGTGCTCGTGGCGCGCGGTGAAGATGCCCACGAGCTCACCGGTCTCCTCGTCCTCGACGAACTGCCCATGGAGCCCGGCCGGGTTCTCCGACCCGCAGACGAAGCACTCGTCGTTCACGCGCTGGTTCTGCAGGTGCTGGTGCACGTGAGCCGCATGCGTTGCGTTCCCGTCTCGCACGGCGCGTCCGTCGCGCTCGTCGGTCTCGGATCGCCCGGTTGCCTCCGAGTGCGTGGCGCGCTCGGCAGGCTCGTCGTGTTCGGCCATGACCGCTCCTCTCATACACGTGATTGCCCTACTTTATGACGATTTGGATGAATGCTCATCCAAAATGATGGGCGCTGTGCCGTTCGCGGAGGCGAAACGGGACGCACCTCGGCGAATTCCCGGAGCGCTTGCCTTGGGTGCCGCTGGGGCGACGCTCGGCAGCCCCGCCCGCCTGCCGGGGAGGCGGGACGACGCCCCAGGCGTGTCCCGCTTCGCGCTGGCGAGGGGCCGCTCACCACTTCCACCCCGGCATCCGTCCGGGCGCCCGTCTCGAGCGCCGTGCCGTGGGCCCCGAGCGGGCGAAGCGCCGCGCATCGCCATTTGCCCTTCGCGGGCCGCCTAAAATAGCCGGGGAACGCATCGCCGAAGGAGATGACCATGGCAGACACCGCGTTTATCGACGGGCACTACCTCGCCCGATCTTGGCGCATGCTCACGCAGGACGACGGCTGGGTGAAGCCCATCCTCGTGCTCGCCCTGGTGAGCTGGATCCCGTTCATCGGCCCCATAGGCGTCACCGGTTACGTCATGGGCTGGACGCGCCTCACCGCTTGGGGCATCGATTCCGCCCCCAAGCAGCGCAAAGTCGATGTCGGTCGGTGCATATCCAGCGGGTGGACCGCCTTCGTGGTGGCGCTCGGCTGGGGGCTCGTCGGCGCCCTCATCGTCTCGCTCATCGTCGCGGTCATCCCGATCCTCGCCGTCATCTGCTGGATCGCGCTCCTCTTCTACAACGTCGTGGTCATGGTGGCCATCACGCGCGCCACCATCTACCAGCGCATCGGCCCGGGTTACGGGTTGAGCCAGGTCTTCGACATGGCGGGCCGCGACTACGGCGGCCTCATCGGCATCATCGGCATCCAGCTGCTCGAGGCGCTCATCTGCTTCGGCATCGCGCTCGTCGTGGTGATCATCCTGGCCCTCGCGCTCGCCGGCCCCATCACCCGCATCGCCACGCTCTATTACTACTACGGCAGCCAGGCCAACCTCGCGCTCACGCCGGGCGTCATCGATCTCATCGCCGGCTCGGTCTCCTGGCTCGGGCCCATCATCGTCGTGGTTGGGTACATCTTCTCTATCGTGCAGACGACGTTCACGCTCATCACGTACAACGCCGTCGGCCTCTGGATGCGCCAGTTCGACGTGCCGCGTTGGGGCGGCCCGGCGGAGCCGGTGCCCCAGACCATCCCGCCCGCTCCCTATAACGCTGGGGAGCCCGAGCAAGGAGCTCCGAACATGCCCCCTCTGAATCCGATGGAGAACCCCTATGACGGCGGCCCCGCCCCCGTCTCTCCCGAGCCCGAACGGACCCCCGGCGCCCCGGAGGACGTGGGCGAACCCGTGGTGCCTCCCACGGCGGAGGATCTCTACGACACCGCCACGCTCGAGACGACCGAGTGGACCGACGTGGTGAGCCCCACGCCCGATGCCACCTTCCACATGGAGTGGGATGAGAAGGCCACGGAGAAGCCCGCCAAGGCCGATCAGCATGGCGTGCGGCCCCCCACGCCGGGCGAGCTCTACACCGAGGCCTCCGAGGCCGTGAGCCATACCTGGCCCGACGTGGACCTTGCCTCGAGCGATGCCGTCCCCGCCATGGACGATGCCCAGATGGCCGAGGCCGTGAACGAGGCCATGGCGGTCGAGGCCGCCGCCAAGGGCGAGCGCCCGCCGGCGCCCGAGAAGCCCGTGGCGCCAGCCGCTCCCGATGAGCCCAAGCCCGAGGTGCCCCAGAGCGAGGTGACGCCGCCCACCGAGAAGGATCTCTACGAGACGGCCACGGCCGCCACCACCCGCTGGACGGAGGTCGTGACGCCACCCGAGCCGGGCACCGGCGTCATGGGCGAGCCGGCGGACGCGCCGACGCAGGTGCCGCCCGCCGTGAAAGATGACGGTGGCGTGGAGCCGCCGACGGCGCCCGAGCTCTACACCCAGGTGGCTGGTGAGGTCTCGCACGACTGGCCCGACGTCGACCTGCAGTCGAAGGACGCGGTGGCTTCCATCGACGACGCCGAGGTGAAAGAGGCAGTGGACGAGGCCATCGACGAGCTCCACGGTGGGGATGACGACGGGGAAGTGACCCACCTCATCTAGGCGGCGAGCTGCAGCTGTTGGAATCCGGTCGGCCCCCGGTGCGCACGGGGGCCGAGTTCTGCGGCGGGCATGGGGCACGCTGGGGCGCGATTCCGACGTCCGGATCGCCGGATCGAGGCGCTCTTGCATGCGGGGACGGGCATGCGGGGCGGGTTGGCGCTCGCGCAGCGAGGCGGTACGCGCGAACGCTGCGGGGCGGGACGCGCTCGGTCGTCTGCGCGCTGCGTCGAAGGGCCCCGCGCGACCGCGGCCCGCGAGCGGGCTCCAGTCCGCAGCCTCCAGCCCGGAGCCCCCGGCCTGCGGGCGGCTTCAGGGCCGGCATGCTCACGCAGGTTGCGCGCGTGCGGGAGCGAGGCCAGCTCGTGGCTTGCGGCCCCTTGTGCTAGCATGAGCGCCTTGACCTTCTGCCCCGGGCACCACCTTCATGTCCCGGGGCCACAAGCCCAGAGGAGGTGAACGTCATGAAGGCTTATGAACTGCTGTACATCGTCGATCCCACCATCACCGATGACGCGCGCAACGCCCTCGAGCAGCGCATCGAGGCCACCATCGCGCAGGACGGCGGGAAGGTGGAGGATGTCGACCACTGGGGGAGCCGCAAGCTCGCCTACGAGATCGACCACCTCACCGACGGCGACTACACCCTCGTCAACTTCCAGGCGGATCCGGACTCGATCGCAGAGCTCGACCGCGTCCTGCGCATCACGGATGCGGTCAAGCGGTCCATGATCACCCGTCGCGCCGAGTGACGGGCAGTCCGCTGCGGGGATTCCCCGCAAGAGAGGGGTGCGTTACCTCATGAGCATCAACCGCGTGACCATCACCGGCAACCTGACCCGCGATCCCGAGCTTCGCATGACCACCAATGGAACCCAGGTCATGAACTTCGGCGTCGCCGTCAACGATCGCCGTCGCAACCAGCAGACGGGCGAGTGGGAGGATCGACCGAACTTCATCGACTGCGTGATCTTCGGCCAGCGGGCCGAGAGCCTCTCCCGCATCCTCGCCAAGGGCTTCAAGGTGGCGATCGAGGGCAAGCTCCGCCAGAACACCTGGGAGAGCGACGGCCAGCGCCGGAGCCGCATCGAGGTCGTCGTCGACGACCTCGACTTCATGAGCCGGCGCGACGGCCAGGGCGGCGGCTATGCCGGCGCGCAGGGCGGTCAGCGCCAGGGCGGTTACCAAGGTGGCGGCTACCAGGGCGGCGGCTATCACGACGGTTACGGCCAGGCCCCCGCGCCCGCGCCGAGCTACTCGGCGCCTGCGGCCTCGACGCCGCCCGCGCCGAGCACCGGAGGCGCCCCCATGCCGCCCGAGGGGACGGTCTACGACGAGGACATCCCGTTCTAACCCACGGCCCCAGGGGTCCGCGCACCGAGCGGGCACCGCGCGCCGAGCGCCCTTCGCGCCCCTTGCGCCCCTGAGCCGGCATCGAAAGGCGAGACATACCATGGCCAACGACTACCAGCGCCAACCGCGCCGCAAGTACTGCCAGTTCTGCAAGGACGGCGTGGATCACATCGACTACAAGGACACGCAGCTCCTGCGCAAGTACATGACCGACCGAGGCAAGATCAAACCGCGCCGGGTGACGGGCGCATGCCGCCAGCACCAGAACATGGTCCAGAACGCCATCAAGCGCGCCCGGACCATGGCCCTCATGCCCTACACCGTCGCCGTGGTCTCCAACCGCGGCGTGCGCCGCAACCGCGACTAGGCACGCCGCCAGCCGAAGCGGCCACACATCAAGGAGCAAGCCATGAAAGTAATCCTGTTGCAGGAGCTCAGAGGCAAGGGCGGCGAGGGCGACGTCATCGACGTGGCCCAGGGCTACGCAGAGAACTGCCTCTATCGCAAGGGCATCGCCCTGCCCGCCACCAAGGGCAATCTGAAGCAGCTCGAGGAGCGCCGGCACAACATCCAGAAGCGCGAGATCAAGCGCGTCGAGGACGCCGAGGCCGTCAAGGCCATGCTCGACGGCAAGCAGGTCTCGATCGACGCCCGCGTGGGCGAGGAGGGCCAGCTCTACGGCTCCGTGACCTCGACCATGATCGCCGACGCCATCCTCGACCAGCTGGGCATCACGGTGGATCGCCGCCGCGTCGAACTGAAGCAGCCCATCAAGCAGGCCGGCGTCTACGTCGTCGACGTGAACCTCTACCGCGAGATCACCGCGCCCGTGACGGTGCAAGTGGGAAGCGCGGAGGACATCGCAAGGATCGAGGAGGCGGAGGACGAGGGCGTCACCGCCGAGGAGGTCGTTGCGGAGCTCGACGCCGAGACCGCAGGCGACGACGAGGCGAACGCGCCCGCCGATGCCCTCGGCGAAGAGCTCGCCGAGGGCGAGCTGCTCTCCCTCGCCGAGGAGGAGTAGTCGCAGAACCACCTTCCGCTAGGGACTGGAACCATCTGGCGGGGCGGCGGCACAGGGCGTGCCGCCGCCCCGCCTCTCCTTGCGAGTTATCGACAAAGCGAGAGGTGACGAATGGGACGCGTCAGTGCCCCGCTCACCTGCGGAACCATAAGAAATCGGACGCGTCAACCTTCGTTCGGCACGTATCAACCGAATGGGGGAACTTGGCACGATGTCATCTAGCAGCGCTTTTGCAAAGAAGCGTATCGCTCTTATGACGTTTGCGCACGTAGATGGTTCGCCATTTTATCCATGTGGAAATTTTATGAAGCATGTCCAAAAGAGAATCCAAAATTGCCTGAAAAATGTCGAAAACGTTCAAAACCTCCAACACCGCAGGAGACGCCAAGGTGTTGTGAACATGCCCGTGTTGCTAACCCGATGGATCCGTTGGGGCCCGAATAGTTCTTCGCGAGCGGGGTTAGACTGCCCCAGACCATAGGACGAAGGACGAAGACCATGCCCCAGCAGACGACATCGCGTCGGGCGGCCATGCCCGACGAGACCACGCTCCGGCGCGGCGTGGACATCAACCACGGCAACGCCCGGGACATCGTCCTGCCGCACGACGCCGCAGCTGAGAGTTCGGTGCTCTCCGCGATGCTCACCTCGGACGATGTGCTTCGGCAGTGCCTCGTGGAGCTCAAGGAGGAGGATTTCTTCCTCGGGCGCCACCGGGTGATCTTCCGCTCCATCGCGGCGCTCTTCGACCGCAACCATCCCACCGATCCCATCTCACTCGTCGACCACCTCACGAGCGAGGGGCTCTTGGAGCGCGCGGGCGGCGCCTCCTATGTGAACGAGCTCGCCAACAACACCTTCTCGCTCGTGGCGTGGTCCCACCATGCCGAGCTCGTGCGCAGGGACGCCCTGCTCCGCGAGATGATCGTCGCGGCCGCCAACATCAGCGCGCTCGCGATGGACGCCCCCGAAGACACCAAAGAGGTGGTGGACGCGGCCGAGAAGCTCCTCTACCAGGCCACGAACCGCGACGTCTCCAACTCCTCGGTGGCGATGGGAGACGCGCTGCAGGAGATATTCCTCCAGATAGAGGAGCAGGCCCGCTCCGACTCCGAATACCTGGGCATCGCCACCGGCTACAAGCACCTCGACCAGTACCTGAAGGGGCTCCGCGGCGGACAGCTCATCGTCGTGGGCGCCCGGCCGGCCGTGGGCAAGACGTCCTTCGCGCTGAACCTCGCCGTCCAAGCGGCCACGCCCACGGCCAAGGCGCCCGGCGCTTCGGTGGCCTTCTTCTCGCTCGAGATGAGCACGAACGAGATTGCCCAGCGCATGCTCTCCACCTCGTCGATGGTGGACCTCTCCAAGATCATGCTCGGCAAGCTCGGCGAGCCCGACTGGGCGCAGATCCTCGAGGCGAGCCGCTTCCTCGCCAAGCTCGACATCACGATCGACGACACGCCCGGCACCTCGGTGACGGAGATCCGCGCCAAGGCGCGCCGCATCCTCAACAACAAGCCGCGCGGCCTCGTGGTCGT
This sequence comes from uncultured Atopobiaceae bacterium, assembly GCA_947631545.1. Taxonomy (GTDB): domain Bacteria; phylum Actinomycetota; class Coriobacteriia; order Coriobacteriales; family Atopobiaceae; genus CANRLS01. The sequence goes on along the minus strand of CANRLS010000058.1, from coordinate 444 downwards.
CGACTACCTGCAGCTGCTCGAGCCCGCGAATCGCCGCAACATCGACAGCCGCGCCACCGAGGTCTCGGAGATGTCGCGCGGGCTCAAGATCATGGCCAAGGACCTCGACATCCCCGTGATCGCGCTCTCGCAGCTCAACCGCAACATCACCGGCAAGCCGCGGCGCCCCCAGCTCTCCGACCTGCGCGAGAGCGGGTCGATCGAGCAGGACGCCGACGTCGTGATCCTGCTGGACAAGTCGGCGACGTCAGAGGAGGCCAAGCAGAGCGATCGCCCGAAGGAGGGCATGACCGACTTCATCATCGCCAAGAACCGCTCCGGCCCCACGGGCCTGGTGACCATGGGCTTTCGGGAGAAGTACACCCGCTTCGCCGAGATCGACTTCAACCACGACGAGGGATAGCAGCCGGGCCGGGCGCGTGGGGCGAGCCAGCGCAGGGGCGC
>CANRLS010000057.1 GCA_947631545.1 uncultured Atopobiaceae bacterium | reverse complement strand
GACGGAGCCCAGGCAGTAGTGGGTGTCGGCGATGCGGTTCGTCCACTCGCGGAAGGCCTCGGAGACGGCGTCCTTGAGCGTGGCCGTGCCGCTCTTCACCGGCACCACCTCGGCGCCGAGGAGCCGCATGCGGTAGACGTTCAGCGCCTGGCGGATGGTGTCCTCCTCGCCCATGAAGACGACGCACTCCATGCCCATGAGCGCGGCGGCCGTCGCCGTGGCCACGCCGTGCTGGCCGGCGCCGGTCTCGGCGATGAGGCGGGTCTTGCCCATCCTCTTGGCGAGGAGCGCCTGGCCGAGCACGTTGTTGATCTTGTGGGCGCCCGTGTGGTTGAGGTCCTCGCGCTTGAGGTAGACCTTGGCGCCGCCGAGGTCGTCGGTCATGCGCTCGGCGAAGTAGAGGAGCGAGGGGCGCCCCGCGTACTCGTTGAAGAGCCGCTGGAGCTCGGCCTGGAAGTCCGGGTCGTCCTTGAAGCGCGCGTACGCCCCCTCGAGCTCTATGACGGCGTTCATGAGCGTCTCGGGGATGTACTGCCCTCCATGGATGCCGAATCGCCCTTTGGAGCCCATCTGTTCGGAACCGCTGGTCACGTGCCCGTCCCTTCCGTTCGTCGCACTTGCCGTGCCGCCTTGGCGAAGGCCCGCATCTTGGCCGGATCCTTCGCGCCGTCCGTCTCGATGCCGCTGCTCACGTCGACGCCATAGGGATGAACCTGGGCGATGGCGGAGGCCACGTTGCCCGCGTCCAGCCCGCCCGCCAGGAGGAACGGCCGGCGGACGCTCGCGGCGAGCGACCAATCGAAGCGCTCGCCCTCCCCCATGCCCGCGTCGAGAAGCACCAGATCGGCGGGGCTCGCCTCGGCCGCGCGGGCGTCCTCGGAACTCCTCACCTTGAAGGCCTGGATGAGCGGCCTCTCGGTGAGCTTGCGGAGCCTGGCGAGGTAGGCCGCGTCCTCGCTCCCATGGAGCTGGGCGAGGTCGATAACGCCCTCGTTCAGAAGCGCCGCAACCGCCTCGGGCTCCTCGTCCACGAAGACCCCCACGGCCCGGATGCCCGGGTCGAGGAGCTCCCGGAGCTCGCGAGCCCACTTCCGCGTGACGCGGCGCGAGCTCTTGGGCCAGAAGACGAATCCCACGTAGTCGGGCGCGAGCTCGTTCGCCACCTCGATGTCCTCGGGCCGGGAGAGCCCGCAGAGCTTGATGCGCGTCACGAACGACCACCGTCCGGGCAATCCGCCGGAGCCGTTGCCATCCGGCCTTTCGCCGCGGCCGCGCGCATCTCGTCCAGGAGCGCCCGTTTGCTGGCCGCCCGCATGAGCGCCTCGCCCACGAGCACGGCATCGGCGCCCGTCTTTGCGATCAGAGCCGCATCGGCGGGGCCCGTGACCCCGCTCTCCGCCACGTAGCGCACGCCCTCGGGGATGAGCTCCCGAAGGCGCCGGGCGTTCCCGAAGTCCACCGAGAAGTCCTTGAGGTTGCGGTTGTTGACGCCCACCACGCGGGCGCCGGCAGCGAGTGCCGAGCGCACCTCGTCCCCGTCATGGGCCTCCACGAGGGCCGAGAGTCCCAATTCGTCGCAGATGCGCAGGTACCGCTCGATGGTGGCCGTGTCCAGGAGCGCGCAGATGAGGAGCACGCAGCTCGCGCCCAGAAGCCGCGCCTCGAAGAGCTGGTACTCGTCCACCGTGAAGTCCTTGCGGAGCATGGGGAGGTCCACGGCTTCGCGCACCTCGGCGAAGATCTCGTCCGATCCCTTGAACCACTTCGGCTCGGTGAGGCAGGAGATGGCGTCCGCCTCGGCGGCCTCGTAGGACCGGGCGATCTCCACGTAGGGGAAGTCCCTCGCGATGAGGCCCTTGGAGGGCGAGGCCCGCTTGATCTCGCAGATGAAGGAGAGGGGCTCCTTCCCAAGGGCCGCTTCGAAGGGGAAGGCGCCGCCGAAGGCGGGCCCGGCCGCCTCGCAACGGGCACGGAGCTCCTCCAGCGGGCGAAGGCGCCGTGCGGCCTCCACCCGCTCTCGGGCATGGGCCGCGAGCTCGTCCAGGATCGACATCTCCCCTCCCCTCTCGATCGCGCGCGGCAGGCGGGCGCCGGCCGCCATTGGCCGGCGTGGCGCGCAGCGCGAACGCCTACAGCCCCTCGTTCGACACCTCGATCAGCGCCTCCAGCGTGGCGGCGGCCTTGCCGGAGTCGATGAGCTCGGCCGCGAGGGCGATCCCCTCGGCCATGCTCGGCGCCTTCTCGCCGATGTAGAGCGAGGCGCCGGCGTTCATGAGCACGGCGTCGCGCTTGGGCCCGGGCTCGCCGGCCAGCACGTCGCGCGTGATCCGGGCGTTCTCCTCGGGCGTGCCGCCCACGAGGTCGGCCTTGGCGCAGCGCACGAGGCCGAAGTCCTCGGGACAGATCTCGTAGCTCTTGTACCAGCCGTCCTTGAACTCGCAGACCTTCGTGGGCGCCGAGAGCGAGATCTCGTCGAGCTTGTCGGTGCCATAGACCACCATGCCGCGCTCCACGCCCAGGTCCGAGAGCACCTGCGCGAGCGGCTCCACGAGGTAGCCGTCGTAGACGCCGAGGAGCTGGCGCTTCGGGTGCCCGGGGTTGGTGAGCGGCCCCAGGATGTTGAAGACCGTGCGGAAGCCCAGCTCGCGGCGGATGGCCCCCACGTAGCGCATGGAGGTGTGGTACTTCTGCGCGAAGAAGAAGCACATGCCCACCTCGTCGAGGAGCCTCCGGCAGAGCTCCGGATCCTCGTCGATGTTCACGCCGAGGGCCTCCAGGCAGTCTGCGGCGCCGCTCTGGGAGCTTGCGGCGCGGTTGCCGTGCTTGGCCACCTTCATGCCGCCCGCCGCGGCCACGATGGCCGAGGTGGAGGAGATGTTGAAGCTCTTGGCGCCGTCGCCGCCGGTGCCCACGATCTCGAAGAGGTCGAGGTCGGTCTCCACCGGGATGGCGTGCTCGCGCATGGCGGCCGCGCAGCCGGCGATCTCGTCCGTCGTCTCGGCCCTCGCGCTCTTGGTTGAGAGCGCGGCCAGGAAGGCGGCGTTCTGGGTGGGCGTGGTCTCGCCGCCCATGATCTCGTTCATCACGGCGTAGGCCTCGTCGTAGGTGAGGTCGCCCTTGTCCACGATCTTCTCGATGGCTTCCTTGATCATCGTCTGGCCCCTTCCACGAAGTTCTTCAGCATGACGGCGCCATCCGGCGTGAGGATGGACTCGGGATGGAATTGCACCCCATAGAGCGGACGATCGGCGTGCCGCACGGCCATGACCTCGCCGTCGTCGGCGCGGGCGATCACACGGAGCTCCTCCGGGAGCGTCGCCTCGTCCACGGCGAGCGAGTGGTAGCGCCCCACGGGCAAGCGCTCGGGCAGGCCCCGGAAGATCGGCGCGGCCGTATCCACCTCCGTCCGGGACTGCTTGCCGTGCATGAGCCGGCTCGCGTAGGTCACGGTGGCGCCGAAGGCCGCGCAGATGGCCTGGTGGCCGAGGCACACGCCCAAGATGGGGAACTCCCCCGAGAGCTCGCGCGCCACCGCCATCGAGATGCCCGCGTCCTCGGGGCGCCCCGGGCCGGGCGAGATGACGATCGCCTCGGGCGCGAGTTCGCGGATGTCGGCCAGCGAGAGGGCGTCGTTGCGCACCACCTCGATGGCCGGCTCGAGCTCCCCCAGCATCTGGTAGAGGTTGTAGGAGAAGCTGTCGTAGTTGTCGATGAGGAGGATCATGGTCGCCGCTCCGCCCTACAGGTCCTCGCCGGGGAGGGTCTTCGAGGCCAGCTCCAGCGCCATGAGCGAGGCGCGCGCCTTGTTCAGGCACTCCTGGTACTCGGTGGCGGGAACGGAGTCGGCCACGATGCCGGCGCCGCTCCGCACCGAGACGCGCCCGTCCTTCTTGTAGGCGATGCGGATGGCGATGCAGGTGTCCATGTTGCCAGTGAAGTCCACGTAGCCCACGGCGCCCCCGTAGAGCCCGCGCTTCTGGCCCTCGAGCTCGCCGATGAGCTGGCAGGCGCGGATCTTGGGCGCCCCCGAGAGCGTGCCCGCCGGAAGCACCGCCGAGATGGCGTCGAGGGCGTCCTTGCCGCTGGCGAGCTCGCCCCGCACGGTGGAGCCGATGTGCATCACGTGGGAGAAGCGCTCGATGGAGTGGAGCCGCTCCACCTCCACCGTGCCGAAGCGGCTCACGCGGCCGAGGTCGTTCCGGCCCAGATCCACGAGCATGTCGTGCTCGGCGAGCTCCTTCTCGTCGGCGAGGAGCCCCTCTTCGAGCGAGCGGTCCTCGGCGGCGGTGGCGCCACGGGGCCTCGTGCCGGCGAGCGGGAAGGTGTGGAGCACGCCGTTCTCGAGCTTCACGAGGGTCTCCGGCGAGGCCCCGGCCACCTCCACGTCGGTGCCCGAGAGGTAGAACATGTAGGGCGAGGGGTTCAAGGTCCGGAGCACCCGGTAGGTGTCGAAGAGGCTCCCTTCGAAGGGGGCCGAGAGGCGGTTCGAGAGCACCACCTGGAAGACGTCGCCCTCGTGGATGTGGTGCTGGCCGCGCCGCACCATCTCGCAGAACTCCCCTTCGGTGAAGAGGGGCTCCACGGGGCCCGTGAGGTGGCCGCCGGGCTCGTTCCAGCGGCTGCCGTGCCTGAGCAGTCGCGCCAGCCCCTCCAGCTCAAGCGTCGCCTTGCGATAGCCCCGTTCGGGATCGGCGAGCGATGCATTGGCCACGAGCACGATCTTCTGGCGGATGTGGTCGAAGGCGATGACCTTGTCGAAGAGCATGAGGTCGAGGTCGTTGAAGCCCTCGCCCTCGTCCGTGGCGGTGCGCACGCTCGGCTCGGCGTAGCCCAGGTACTCGAAGCCGAAGTAGCCCATGAGCCCGCCCGTGAAGGGCGGGAGGCCCTTGAGGCGCGGGCTCCTGTGCTCTAAGAGCACCTGCCGCAGCTGCTTGGCGGGGTCATCTGTGGGAAAGCTCACGTCCCCCACGGTCATGAGGCCGTCCTTGCAGCTGATCTCGAGACTCGGATCGAAGCCCAGGAACGTGTAGCGCCCCCAGGTCTCGTCGGCCGTGGCCGATTCCAGGAGGAAGCAGTGGTTGGAGACGTCCTTCAGGATGCGGAGCGCCTCGATGGGGGTGATGAAGTCGGAGAGGAGCTCCGTGGCCACGGGCGCCACGTCGTAGCGCCCCTCGGCCGCGATGGCCAGCACGTCTTCGAGCGATGGCGTCACCTGCACGTTTCGAACCCCCCGACGAGCGCCCCACCATGCGCGAGATTCCCTCGGCGCAACGGTGCGATTCTACCTCGGATGGCGCAGCGCTCGCCGCTCGCGCGCGAGACGAGGGCGGCTCGCCGCCTACTCCAGGTAGAGCTCCCGCAGTCGCTCGATGCGCGCCGCGTCCATGCCGAGCGCCTCCTCGAAGTAGGCGTCCAGCGTGCCGTAGCGCTCGAGCACCGCGGCCACCGCCACCTGCAGGTAGCTCGGGCTCACCGTGAAGAGCACGTGCAGCATCTCCATGAGCTTCGGCGCCACGTGCGAGAGGGCGCTCTCGCGCAGGAACTCCTCCACCATGGGCTCGGTGTAGAAGTTCGATGCCAGGTAGTCCTCGACGACGAGGTCCTGGGGCACGCCGAGCGCCGTCTCCACGAGGAAGGCCGCGAGCCCGGTGCGATCCTTGCCGGCCGTGCAGTGCCAGAGCACCGCGCCGTCCTCGGTGTCGAGGAGCACCTCGAAGAACCGCCGCCAGTCCCTCTTGCTCGCAGACGAGACGAGGATGCTCGGATAGAACTGGATCGACTGCAGCTGCGCATCCTCGTGATAGTCGGAGAAGTGCCGGACGATCTCGGTGAAGCTCTCGTCCTGGGTGATGCCGAGCGCCGAAGTGGAGAGGACCGAGAGATGCTCCCACGCAGCGGGCTCCAGGAGCTCCTGCGGATCCGGCTCGCCGACGATCTCGCCGGTCGTTCGCAGGTCGAGCACGCGGACGAGCGGGAGGTGGCGAAGTTCGACGGCATCCGCCTTGGCGAGTCCGGAGAGCCGACCCGAGCGCAGCAGCCGCTTCGAGCGGATCCGGCGGCCGTCGGCGGCCGGCATGCCGCCCAAGTCGCGAAGGTTCCGCACGCTCTTGAGGTCGAGGGGGTTGTGACCAGAGCCCACGTAGGCTCGTGCCGCCTCGATGGCCGCCTCATCCTGCGCCTCCCGCGGCGAGAGGCCGCAGCGGTCGGTGGGAAAGACGTCGGGGATGGCCACGTCCTTCGCGCGCTCGTCGGGCTTGCTGTCGGCCATGGATCCTCCCTAGAACGCCAAGCTCGGGGATTCCGTCTTGCACCCCTTGTGCAAGATATAGTAGAGTAGCGTCCGCAAGCGGACATGGCTCAGCTGGTAGAGCACCACCTTGCCAAGGTGGGGGTCGCGGGTTCGAACCCCGTTGTCCGCTCCAGAGAATCCGGAGGTCGGTCCTCGCGACCGGCCTTTTTTCTCCGGCGACGTGGCCAAGTGGTAAGGCAGAGGCCTGCAAAGCCTTTATCCCCGGTTCGAATCCGGGCGTCGCCTCCACGCCTTCGAGCGGCCGGCCCAGACGGGTCGGCCGCTTCTCGCAACGGGAATCCGGCTCGCGGAGAGCCGCCCGCTCCGATCGCACCCGATCGGCGGCGCCCATAGGACGGTTCGGGCTCGTCACATCCCATGATCGCTCCACCGCGACGGCGAACGGGTACACTGGGAAGAGCGTTGTCCGACAAGCTCCACGGCCAAGCGAGGAATCCATGGATCGAGAGAAGCGACAGGACGCCGACGAGGCCGGTTTGGGATTCCAAGAGCGCCTGCTCGCCTTCAAACGGCAATCGGAGGACAGCTACCAAGCCTACGAGCGGGAGTTGCGCGAGATGGAGCGGCAGCTCGCCCAAGAGGCCGCCAAGCGCGGCGAGGCGCGGGATTCGGGCCCCGATAGAGCCGATGCGGAGGTTCCCGACGCACTGCCTGCCCCCCGCCGCACCCGCAAGCGGTTCACGTTGGATCAGCTCAAGCATGCCGTGCATGGCGTCGTACTGGCCGGGTAGTGCCGTCGCGGCCCAGCGGCCGCTTTCACTCGTCCTCGCAGTGCGCCTCCCCCATCATGCCCTCTGAGCCGAAGACGGACCATCTCTATTACGACTGCAAGAGGCTCTTCGCGCTCTTGGCGAGCGATGCGTGGGTTCAGCGCAAGGTTCAGCACGTCTCCTGCCATGAGGACGACCGTTATGACGTGAGCATCTCGCTCGATACGGATTTCGACACGTTCTCCGCTCTCTTCGAGAGCGATCAAGAATCCCAGACGCCGCTCGAAATCAACGGCACTCTCCCTGTCTACGACCCGTCCCATGACGATCGATTGCCGGTGCCCGTCGGCTGCGTGGACAAATCCACGCTCTTCGCCGACTTCGACCTCAGAGACAAGGACGGTTCGGCCCTCAGGCTCACGAATCAGTGGGATTGCGCGTACTACGACATGATGGCCCTCTGCGGAGGCGTGATCTACGAAGCCGAGATCGCCAAGCAGGCGAACGCCAACCCCGAGCTCGTCGACCGCGAGGAGAAGAGCCCCCTCTTCCTCGACAAGGTGTTCCACGAGCGGTTCCAACGGCGCTGCCTTTCCAAGGAGATGGCTCCCAGGGGAGGTCGGGCGGCCTCTCTCGACGAGCAGCTGGACGAAGCGTTCGAGTCGCTCATCGCCGAGCGGGATCGGATCGAACTCGACAAGTTCGAGAGGAGATCGAAACCCACGCTCAATGTGGATGCGATCGATGCGGGCTCTCACTTCGCCGAGACGTTCAAGTTCTATCGCACCCACTCGCTCGTGTTCCGATTCCTCGTGGAGCTCCTCTTTCAGAAGAGCGTCCTTTGGACCAGCGTGGATACGGGCGGTTCGCGCTTCGAGGTCATCAAGTACCGCTACACCGTGAACCAGGATTTCCTCAAGTACGAGCAGGCCAGGGACGAACGGCACAACAAGCGCTGGAAGATGTTCCTTGAGATCCCTTCAGACGACCTGCCCCTGACACCCATCTACAACCTCGAGGTCTCGGCACCAGCGGCAACGCTCTTCTATCCCCTCGAAGACGCCCGAGCGCCGAAGGGGCTTTCCTGGTTTCGTCGCCATTCAAGGGCCCGAGGCGAAGACGCGGATACGGGACGGGGACGAGCCGAGGAAGCGGCCTCGGCCGCAGAAGACGACGACATCACCCCCGTCGGCGTCATGGAGTACGCCCACGAATACGGGATCGCCGGGTCGAGCGCCATCCCGCAGCGCCACTACGTCGATGACGACTTCGATGTCTACGTGTACGGCACGTTCTCTCGGGCGAGCGTCATCGCCTGGGTGCTCTACGGCAAGCGACAGCGCAGGGGCAGCTGGCCGTTCCGGCGCATCCCCACCCCCGAGGACACCCTGAAGTACCGTCACCGGCTCTATGTGTCGGTGACGCCCCAGACGCGCAAGCGCTTCCGCGTCTATTCGGCGGTCACGCTGCTCTCCCTGCTCTTCTGGAT
>CANRLS010000056.1 GCA_947631545.1 uncultured Atopobiaceae bacterium | reverse complement strand
GAACCAGCCGCTCGAAAAGTACGGCGACCAGGAGCTGAAGGACCTTGAGAGGAAGTACGCCTCCTCGAGCGAGGGCGGCTCCGGCGCCTCGGACGCCGCAGCCGGCCGCGCCCCGAGCCCCGCGTCTGGCGGCGGCCACGGCGCGGACTCATCGCGCGCGAGCGACCTCGAGGCCTCCCTGAGCGAGCTCGAGGAGCGCGAACGCGAGCTCGAGGAGCGCGAGAGGCGCTTCAACGAGAGGTACGGGGACGAGTCCTAAGGGGAACAAGCATCGAGGCGCCCGCCCCAGCGGTTGGGCGAGCGTCCCCGGGCAGGGAAGCGACTGGCCCCGGGGCCTCGCCCCGAGGGCCGGGCGACCATAGGAGAAGGCGGCAGCGCCGCACCCGCGACCGAAAGGAAGACCCATGGCATCGATCCTCTCCCGCTTCACCTCCATCGTGAAGGCCAACATCAACGAGCTCATCGATAGGGCCGAGGACCCCGAGAAGATGGTGGACCAGTACCTTCGCGAGCTCGCCGAGGACCTCGCCGAGGTCAAGGAGGCCACGGCCGGCGTCATGGCCGAGGAGAAGAGGTGCCAGCGGGCCCTCCGCGAGAACGAGGACCAGGCGGACCACTACGAGGACCTGGCCAAGCAGGCCCTGCGCGCCGGCAACGAGGACGACGCCCGCACCTTCCTCGCCAAGAAGGAGACGCTCGCCGGCGAGCACGAGGGCCTCAAGGCCGCCTACGACGCCGCGAACGCCAACGCCGACAAGATGCGCAAGATGCACGACAAGCTCGTCGACGACATCGAGCAGCTAAACGCCCGCAAGGAGACCATCAAGGCCAAGGCCGCCGTGGCCAAGACTCAGGACAAGGTGACCGAGCTCACGAGCGGCCAGGGCGCCTCCCGCGGCGCGAACGCCCGCGCCGCCTTCGACCGCATGGAGGCCAAGGCCGACGAGATGCTCGACCGCTCGAACGCCAAGGTGGAGCTCAACGCCGAGCCCGAGGACCGCGCCGCCGCCCTCGAGGAGAAGTACTCTCGGGCTGGCATGAACGCCCGCATCGACGACGAGCTCGAGCGCCTGAAGGCGGAGATCGCCGACGAGAGCTAGGGCGACGCGAGCGGACGCGGGCGCCAGAACAGGGCCCCGCGCCGAGCGCCGAGGGCTTGGGAGCGTACGAGGGCCCCGCCGGCTGTGCGCCGACGGGGCCCTTCGCATTCGAGCCTTTCGCACCCGGGGTTCGAGATGCGCCCGGGGGTTCGAGAACCCGCTGCGCCCGCTAGGCGGTCTTGGTCACCTGCACGGTGAGCCCGTTCACGTCCTCGGTGGTGTAGTCGCCGGAGGCGAGGTCGCCCTGGGCGAAGGTCTCGTCGATCGTGAGCGTCACCGAGTCGTACTGGTCGGCCGTGAGGCCCTCCACCTTGACGACCACCACCGTGCCGTTCTCGTCGCTGGCCTCGCCGCTCGTGATGAAGTAGGGGTCGATGGTCTGGACCGTCTCGCCGGTGGACTCGTTCACCACGGTGTAGCGGATGGGGTCATCCGCGTTCGACGGGTCGTGGGATTCGCCGTTCACCTCGCAGCCGACGATGTGGACGGTGAGGAAGGCCGCGGAGCCGTCAGGCGAGAAGCGCAGGGCGACGCCGTCGTCGGAGACGCCCTGGAGCTCCACCGGCGAGCCGAGGTCGCTCGTGAGGTTCCAGGTGCCGTTGGATTCCGTGACGCTCCCGGTCTGCTCGCCGCCCGCTTGGCCGGCCGCGCCCTCCTGGCCCTCGCCGCCGGAGACGAAGGGGATCTGGACGCTGCCGCCCGTGACCCCGGGCATCACGAAGAGCCAGACGAAGGCCACGCCGCAGACGATGATGGCGATGAGGAGCAGCACCGCGGGCCAGCGGCGCTTGGGCTTATCGTCGGGGAGCTTGAAGCGCTTGGGCGCCGTCTCGCTCGGGCTCGGCGTGTGGAGGTCGGAGGCGTAGGGGATCTCCACGGGATCCGGGACGCTCCCCTGCGGCTGCGGGGCAGTGGGCGGCTGCGGGGACGCGGGCTGCTTAGGGGCCGCGGGCTGCTGGAACTGGCCCTGGGATTCGGACTCGGAGCCCGGCTGTCGCATGTGGCTTGGCATCGGATGCCCCCTTCTGCTCGGAGGGGTTTGCGTACAGAAACACAGAGAGTGTAGCCCGAGCAGCCACGACGTGCGAAAGCGGTGCCGTAAGCCACTGGTAACACGCAGGTCACGAGCGCGTCCTTCAAGAGGGGTATGTTGGAGCGTCGGATTTCGAAGGATGAACGGACGCGACTGGACGGGGTCATGGACATGCCACAGACAGCCGTACGAGACGAACCACCCATGGCGGCGACGGCCACGGCGAAGGCGCAGGTTCCGGCGCTCTGGCGCCCCGGCTTCGACACCGATGCCTGCGGCATCGGCGCGCTCGCGCACCTCAAGGGCAGGAAGTCCCACCAGATGGTGGACGACGCCCTCTCGGTGCTCGTGAACCTCGAGCATAGGGGCGGCGCCGGCCTCGAGCGCAACTCCGGCGACGGCGCGGGCATCCTCATCCAGGTGCCCCATCGGTTCTTTCGCAAGGAGGCCCAGAAGGAGGGCCAGATCCTGCCCGCCGAGGGGGACTACGGCGTGGCCATGCTCTTCCTTCCGCAGGACGCCGAGGGCGTCGAGGAGGCCGTGCGCGCCTTCGAGGAGGGCTGCGCCCAGTGCGGCCTCCCGCTCCTCTTCTGGCGAGACGTCCCCACCGACCCCCACGACCTGGGGAAGACGGCGCGCGGCGCCATGCCCACGATCCGCCAGGCCTTCCTCGGCAGGCCCGACGACGCGGCGCCGGGCGACGCCTTCGAGCGGCGGCTCTACGTGGCCCGCCGCACGGTGGAGAAGCTCGTGGACGCCGATCCGGCCCTCGACGGGCGCATCTTCTACGTCTGCTCCATGAGCTCGAGGACCATCGTCTACAAGGGCATGCTCGTGGCCACCCAGATGCGGCGCTTCTACCCCGACCTCGAGGACGCGCAGGTCGAGAGCGCCATCTGCCTCGTGCACTCGCGCTTCTCGACCAACACGACGCCCTCGTGGGAGCGGGCGCACCCCAACCGCCTCCTCATCCACAACGGCGAGATCAACACCCTCAAGGGCAACGTGAGCTGGATCCGCGCCCGCGAGCCGGGCCTCTACTCGCCCGTCCTCGGCCGCGACCTGGAGCGGGTGCTCCCCATCATCAACCGCGAGGGCTCAGACTCCGCCATCCTCGACAACGTCCTCGAGTTCCTCGTGATGAACGGCATGAGCCTCGAGCGCGCGCTCACGCTCCTCATCCCCGAGCCCTGGGACAAGAACGCCAACCTCTCGGCCAAGCGGCGCGACTACGACTGCTACCAGTCGATGCTCATGGAGCCCTGGGACGGCCCCGCCGCCGTGGCCTACACCGACGGGCGCACGCTGGGGGCGGCGCTCGACAGGAACGGCCTTCGCCCGGCCCGCTACTACCTCACGCGAGACGACCGCTTCATCCTCTCGAGCGAGGTGGGCGTGCTCGACATCGACCCGGCCGACGTGCTCGCCAAGGGCTGCCTGGGGCCGGGGGAGATGCTCATGGTCGACCTCGACCAGGAGCGCCTGGTGAAGAACGACGAGCTGAGGGACGCCCTCGCCAACGGCCAGCCCTACGGCGAGTGGATCCGCGACGGCGCCATCGGCCTGGCGGAGCTGGGGGAGACGGCCTATCGCGACGCCCCCGCCGCGCTCGACCACCAGGGCGCCGTCGCCCCGCGCGACGCGGGCATCGGCCTCTCCCAGCGGCTGGCGAGGATGGGCTTCCATTACGACGACGTGGACGAGGCCATCCGCCCCATGGCCGAGAAGGGCTCCGTGCCCCTGGCCTCCATGGGCTACGACATCCCGCTCGCCTGCCTCTCGGAGCGGCCCAGGAGCTTCTTCGACTACTTCTGGCAGCTCTTCGCCCAGGTGACGAACCCGCCCATCGACGCCCTCCGCGAGTCGATGGTGACCTCCACCAAGCTCTACCTCGGAAACCACGGCAACATCCTCGAGGACTCGAGGGAGAACTGCCGCCTCGTGGCCCTCGACGGGCCGATCGTCGACGAGGCGGCCTTCGAGCGCCTGGCCTCGCTCGACAGGGAGGGGCTCCACGCGGCGCGCTTCTCGGCGACCTTCAAGGCCGCGGGTCCGGACGCCCTGGAGGCGGCCCTCCAGGGGCTCTGCGAGGCCGTCGAGCGCGAGGTGAGGCGGGGCGCCAACATCGTCGTCCTCTCCAACCGCGCCGCCGAGGGCGAGCTCTCCATCCCATCGCTCCTCGCCACGGGCGCCGTCCACTGCCACCTGCTCGCGCGCGGTCTCCGCACCCGGGCCGACCTCGTCGTGGAGGCGGGGGACGCCGTGAACGCCCATGACGCGGCGGCCCTCGTGGGCTATTCGGCCTCGGCCGTCTGCCCCTTCCTCGCCCACGACGCCATCCGCGACCTCTGCGCGAGGGGCGCGCTCGCGCTCGACGCCGACGAGGCGCTCGCCAACTACGACCGGGCCCTCACCCAGGGCATCGTCTCCATCATGTCGAAGATGGGGATCTCGACCATGCAGGGCTACCACTCGGCCCAGATCTTCGAGGCCGTGGGCATCGCCCCCGAGGTCATCGAGCGCTGCTTCAAGGGGACGGTCTCGCGCGTGGGCGGCCTCGGCTTCCGAGAGATCCAGCGCGAGCTCGAGCAGCGCCGCGAAGAGGCCCTGGCCCTCGCGAAGAGCGCCTCGCCCGAGCAGCTCCGAAGCGCGGGCATCACCAAGTGGCGCCCGATCTCGGGCGAGGACCACCTCATCGACCCCAAGGCCATCTACCTCCTGCAGCGCGCCGTCCGCGAGGACAGCTTCGAGCTCTTCGAGGAGTACGCGAAGACGGTGCACCCCGAGGGGCCGGACGGCACCTGCCGGCGCGCCTCGCTCCTTCGCGACCTCCTCGACTTCGTGCCGCTTCCCACGGGGCCCGTGCCGCTCGAGGAGGTGGAGCCGGCGGCCCGGATCGTCAGGCGCTTCAACACCGGCGCCATGAGCTACGGATCCATCTCGAAGGAGGCGCACGAGTGCCTCGCCGTGGCCATGAACCGGCTCGGCGGGCGCTCCAACACCGGCGAGGGCGGCGAGGACCCGGCCCGCGAGGTGCCGCTCCCCAACGGCGACTCGCTCAGGAGCGCCATCAAGCAGGTGGCCTCCGGGCGCTTCGGCGTGACGAGCCGCTACCTCGTCTCCGCGACCGAGATCCAGATCAAGATGGCCCAGGGGGCCAAGCCGGGCGAGGGCGGGCATCTGCCCGGCGGCAAGGTCTATCCCTGGATCGCCGACGTGCGCCGCGCCACGCCGGGCGTGGGGCTCATCAGCCCGCCGCCCCACCACGACATCTACTCCATCGAGGACCTGGCCGAGCTCATCTTCGACCTCAAGAACGCCAACCCGGCCGCACGCGTCTCGGTGAAGCTCGTGGCCGAGGGCGGCGTGGGCACCATCGCCACGGGCGTCGCCAAGGGCGGGGCCGACAAGATCCTCATCTCGGGCTCCAACGGCGGCACCGGCGCCGCGCCCCGCGACTCCATCTACCACGCGGGGCTCCCGCTCGAGCTCGGCCTCGCCGAGGCCCAGCAGACGCTCCTCTACAACGGACTTCGCTCCCGCGTGGTGCTCGAGGCCGACGGCAAGCTCCTCACCGGCCGCGACGTGGCCGTGGCGGCGCTCCTCGGCGCCGAGGAGTTCGGCTTCGCCACGATGCCGCTCGTCTCCATGGGCTGCCTCATGCAGAGGGACTGCCAGCAGGACACCTGCCCGGCGGGCATCTGCACCCAGAACCAGGAGCTCCGCCGCCAGTTCCACGCCACGCCCGAGCACGTGGTGAACTTCATGCTCTTCATCGCCGAGGACCTGCGCCGCATCATGGCGAGGCTCGGCTTCCGCACGGTGGACGAGATGGTGGGGCACCCCGAGTGCCTGGCCCAGCGCCCGGTGGAGGGCAACTGGAAGAGCGAGACCATCGACCTCGCCCAGGTGCTCGCCACCACGACGAACGTCTACGGCAAGGACGTGCCGGGGGCCGCGGGCAGGCGCTCGCTTCCCGAGATGGCCTACGACGTGGGGCTCGCCAAGACCCTCGACGCCACGCTCTTCATCCCCTACACGCGCCAGGCGAGGGAGCGCCTTGAGTCCATGGCCTTCCGCGCCGACATCTCCAACGTGAACCGCTGCGTGGGCACGCAGCTGGGCGCGCGCGTGACCGAGCGCCATCCGGAAGGGCTCCCCGACGGATCCATCGCCATCGATTGCGAGGGCTCGGGCGGTCAGTCGTTCGGGGCGTTTTTGCCGGCCGGCGTGACGCTCGCCATCGAGGGCGACGCCTGCGACTACTTCGGCAAGGGGCTCTCCGGCGGCATCGTGAGCGTGCGGCCGCCCGACGGCGCCACCTTCCGCGCCGACGAGAACGCCATCATCGGCAACGTCGCCTTCTACGGCGCGACGGGCGGCAAGGGCTTCGTGAACGGGCTCGCGGGGCAGCGCTTCGCCGTGCGCAACTCCGGCGCCACCCTCGTGGTCGAGGGCGTGGGCAACCACGGCTGCGAGTACATGACCGGCGGCACCTGCCTCGTCATCGGCGAGGTGGGGGAGAACTTCGCCTGCGGCATGAGCGGCGGCGTGGCCTACGCGCTCGACGAGCGCGGCACGCTCGAGCCCCGCGTGAACCGCGCGATGGTGGAGGTGCTGGCGCCGGATGCGGACGACCTCGTGCTCATCCGCGAGCTGCTGCGCGAGCACGCCGAGCGCACCCGGAGCCCCAAGGCCATCCGGCTGCTCTTCGAGTTCGAGGCCGTGGCAGATCGCTTCAGGAAGATCATCCCCACCGAGTACCGCGAGGTCATGGACGTGGTCCGCGAGGCGGAGCGCGACGGCAAGACCCGAGCCGAGGCGGAGCGCCTCGCCTTCGACATGATCCGGGAGGGGAGGTAGCCATGGGCAAGGTCGGCGCATTCCTCGACATCGAGCGCAAGGAGCATGGCGAGCGCAGCGTGGAGGCCCGCATCGCGGACTTCGACGACCTCACCGAGCCGCTCGCCGAAGGCGAGCAGCGCGCCCAGGCGAGCCGCTGCATGTACTGCGGGGTCGCCTTCTGCCAGACGGGCGTCTCCTTCGGGACGGCGCGCGCCTCGGGCTGCCCGCTCCACAACCTCATCCCCGAGTGGAACGACCTCCTCTGGCGCGGGCTCTGGGACGACGCCGCCCAGCGCCTGGCCATGACGAACCCCTTCCCCGAGTTCACGGGCCGGGTGTGCCCGGCCCTCTGCGAGGCGGCCTGCAACCTGGGGCGCGACCGAGGCGCGACGACGATCAAGGACGACGAGCGCGCCATCTCGGACCACGAGTGGGCGGCGGGCGGCCCCGCGCCGCTCGCGCCCGCGGCTCCGGACGCGCCACGGGTGACGGTCGTGGGCAGCGGTCCCTCGGGGCTCGCCTGCGCCTGGGAGCTCGCGCGGCGCGGCGCCCGCGTGCGCGTGGCGGAGCGCTCGGATGCGCCCGGAGGGCTCCTGCAGTACGGCATCCCCAACATGAAGCTTCCCAAGGAGGTCGTCGCACGGCGCGTGGCGCTCATGGAGCGCTCGGGCATCGAGTTCGCGTGCGGCACCGACGTCACGGAGCCGGGCGTGGCCGAGCGCCTCGCGGCCGAGAGCGATGCCGTCGTCATCGCGTGCGGCGCGGGCGCGACGCGCCCCTTCAGCGTGCCGGGAGCGGAGCTCGAGGGCGTCGTCTGGGCCGTGGACTACCTCACGGCGAACACGAAGGCGATCCTTCAGGGCACGCGCTCGGCCATCGACGCCCGCGACCGGCACGTCGTCGTCATCGGCGGCGGCGACACCGGCACCGACTGCGTGGGGACGGCGATCCGCCAGGGGTGCGCCTCCGTGCGCCAGCTGGAGTTCCTGCCGGCCCCGCCCGAGAAGCGACCGACGAGCAACCCCTGGCCCGAGTGGCCGAACCTGAAGAAGAACGACTACGGCCAGGAGGAGGCCGAGCTCGTCGAGGGCTGCGACCCCCGGACGTTCGCGGCCGACACCATCGAGCTCCAGGGCGAGGGGGGCCATGTGCGCGGCCTCACCTACGTGAAGCTCGATTGGTCGGGCGGCGCGCCGGTGCGCATCGACGGCACCGAGGAGACGGTGCCCGCCGACCTCGTGCTCCTGGCCACGGGCTTCTTGGGGCCGCGCGCGGAGGCCATCCGCGCCTTCGGCGCCGAGGTGGGGGAGCTGCGCCCGCTGCCCGTGATGGAGGAGGGCACGCATCGCGCCAAGACGGCGGCCGACGCGCCCGTCTTCGTGGCGGGCGACGCCAGGGGCGGCGCCTCGCTCGTGGTGAGCGCCATCGCCGACGGCCTCTCCTGCGCCGCGGAGGTGGCGCAGGCGCTCGGCCTCTAGCGCGGCGGGGGAATGCGCCCTCGGGTCCTTCCGTGCGCCAGTCGGCCCGGCGTCCCGGCATGGCCGCTCTCGGGCTCACTGCGCGCCAGTCGGCCCGGCGGCGTACTCGACGCCCCAGCGGGGCCTTCCCCGATTACCTGCGCGCCAGTCGG
>CANRLS010000055.1 GCA_947631545.1 uncultured Atopobiaceae bacterium | reverse complement strand
GCTCGCGGCCCCTACAGCCCGCTCGCGGCCCCTACAGCCAGCCGAAGCGCACCGGCACGGTGTCGTCGTAGTAGTTGATCCACTCGTCGAGCCCGATGGTGCGCACGTAGCCCACGTTGTCCATCACGAGGCCGTCCCCGATGTAGATCCCCACGTGGCCCCAGATGGCGCCGGCCGACGTGTGCGGGTGGGTCGACACGGCCACGATCATGCCGGGCTCCAGATTCGCCTTGTTGGACGTGGTGCACCAGGTGTACATGTCATTGGCGTTGCCCCCGGGGTAGTAGCCCAGCGCGCGCTGGTAGACCTGCGACACCCACATGGCGCAGAGGCCGCCGCCCGGGGAGGGCACCTTGTGGCAGGCGGCCACGATGGCGGCGCCCTTGCTCGAGGCGGAGTTGCCGGCCTGGCCGCCGTAGTCGTAGTCGGGGCTCGACGCGTTGCCCGACGAGGACGAGGACGAGCCCGACGGCGGCGTGTAGCTCCCGCCCGAGGACTGGGCGCGCTTGGCCGCCTCGGCGCGCTGCCTGGCCTCGGCCGCCGCGGACTCGGCGATCTCGGCGTCGCGCTTGGCCATGAGATCCTTCACCTCTTGCGAGAGGTTCGCGACCATGTCCTCGGCCTCTTGCTGCTTGGCCTGCATCTCGTCGAGGCGCGTCTGCTGCTCGGCGCGCAGGTCCTCGAGCTCCGCCTCCTGGTCCTTCAGCACCAGGCGGTCCTCTTCGAGCTCGCGCTTGGCCGCGCGCACGTCGTCGATGAGGGCCACATCGCCCTCGCACACCTTGTTGGCGTAGTAGATGTTCGAGGTCAGCTCGGCGAAGCTCGTCGAGCTCAGCACCAGTTCCAGGAGGCTCCGAGTGGTGCCGCTCTTGTAGTTGGCGGCAACGCGGTCGGCGAGCGCCCCCTGCTTGGCGCGGAGCTCCTCGTAGCGCACCTCGATCTCGCCCTCGACCTCGGCGATCTCGCCCTGGACCTCCTCGATGTCCTGCAGGGTGCCCGCTTGCTCCTTGGCCAGCGCCTCGTAGTCCCTTTGGATCAGGTCGAGCTGCTTCTGCACCTCGTCGAGCTGCCGCTCGGCGCTGTTGAGCTGGCTGATCGTCTCCTTGCTGGCGCTCGCCGCGTGGGCGGCGGTGGCGAAGGTGCCCACGGCGCCGCCCAGGCAGAGCACGCCGGCGAGGGCGAGGGCTATGAGGCGTTGAGGGCCTTTGAGCTGGGAAGACGCGCCCGTGAGGCCGCGTTTCTCCCGTCGCGAGGGCGTCAGCATGGGTGCTCCGTTCGATCTGCGTTCGCTGCCGAGCTCCAGTGCGGTTGCAAGAACGGATTCTAACGCTTGCGAGCTGGGCTTCCACCCGTTCCCGCAAACGCCACAACCGCGCGGCGGCCGGAGGGGCTCTTCGCGCCGGGGCGATTCCCCGGGAAGCCGGCCCGCGCCGCCCCGTGCCCCCGCGCCCCGTGCCCCCGCGCCCCCGCGCCCCGTGCTAGCATGGGGGCGCTGTTTCAGGGCGGGGTGGAAGTCCCCACTGGCGGTGAGGGCGCGAGCGCGTCCGAGCCCGCGAGCCGCGGCGAGCGGTCGATCCGGTGCGAATCCGGAGCCAACGGTCACAGTCCGGATGGGAGAAACGGAGCTCACCATGCCTGCTCGCACGCGTACGCTGTCGGCCCGGCAACCCCAAGCGATCCAGCCCCACGCCACCGGTCGCGCCGCCGGAACCTGGACCACCCGGCGCGTGGCCATCTGCGCGCTCTTCGTGGCGCTCTCGCTCCTGCTCTCCTTCGTGGAGTTCCCGATCTTCCCGGCCGCGCCCTACCTCAAGTACGACCCGTCGGGCATCGCGGCGCTCGTGGCCGGCCTCGCCTTCGGCCCCAGCGTGGGGCTCGTGGTGGCGGTCCTTCCCTGGATCGTGCACCTCTTCGTCGAGCCCTTCGGCGCCATCATGGCCCTCTTCTGCGCGGTCTGCACCGTCGTGCCCGCCGCCGCCATCTACCAGGCAAGGCCCACCACGGGCGGCCTCGTCGCGGCGCTCATCATCTCGGGCTGCACGGCGCTCGTGGCGGCCATCATCGGCAACATCGTCATCACGCCGCTCTACTCCGGCGTCTCCACCGCCGACGTCGTCGCCCTCATCGTGCCCGTGCTCGTGCCCTTCAACCTCATGAAGATCGCCATCAACGCCGTGGCCTCGTTCTTCGCCGTGCGCCCGGTGAAGGCGCTCGCCCGGAGCTGGGCGTAGCCACGCCTCAGGTGGACGAAGGGAGAGGCGCGCCGCCACAGGTGGGCGACGAGCGAGGCGCGCTGCCGAACGACGCCGAGCGCCCCCGTGCGAGCCTCGGCGATGCCTCCCAGGGGAAGCGTCCGGCAGAGCCCGGAGCTCCCGGCGGAACCGACTCGAGCGCCTCCCGGGAATCCCGCTCCCTTCCCGCTGCGGACCTCGCGCCAGCCGACCCGATGTTCGACGCCGTCGAACCCGCTCCCGCGCCCGCATCCGCGCCCCGTTCGGCCGGCCGCGTGCCGCTCGGCCGCTACCGCGCGCGCCGCCCCGAGGGCGAGCCCGTCGCCCGCCTCTCCCACGTGGGCTACAGCTTCGACGGCGGCGCCACGTGGGCGCTCCGCGACGTGTCGCTCACGGTGGGCGCCCGCGAGCGCGTCTGCATCATGGGCGCCAACGGGTCCGGCAAGACGACGCTCGCGCTCCTCATCGCCGGCCTCCGCGCCCCCGACGAGGGAACGGTCGAGCTCATGGGCCGCGTCTGCTTCGCCGACGGCGTGCCGGACGCCGACGCCTACCGCGCCGCCCGCCGCGAGGCCGGCCTCGTCTTCCAGGATCCGCAGGACCAGATCGTCACCACCGTCGTGGCCGACGACGTGGCCTTCGGGCCCGAGAACCTCGGCCTTCCGTCCCGTGTCATCGGCCACCGCGTGGCGCGCGAGCTCGACCGCGTCCATGCCCTCGACCTCGCCGAATCCGATCCCACGCGCCTCTCGGGCGGCCAGACCCAGCGCGTCGCCATCGCCGGCGCCATGGCCATGGAGCCGGCGCTCGTCGTCTTCGACGAGGCCACGGCCTTCCTCGATGTCCGCGCCGCGGCCGCGCTCCGCCGAGTCGCCCAGCGTCTCTCGAGCGTCTGCGCCCAGGTCTGGGTGAGCCACGCCCCAGAGGATGCCGCCGATGCCACCCGCCTCGTCATCCTCGAGCACGGCCGCGTCGTCTACGACGGCGACCCGGCCGGCGCCGCCCCCACGTCCGCGCACTCCGCCGAGTGCGCCGGCGCGAGCGCGACTGCGCCTGCGCAGGGTGTCGAGGGGGAGTACGACGAGGGCGCGGCGAGGACGAACCAGCGTATGGCAAGCCACGCGACCGGCTCCCATGACGAGTCGAGCGCGGAATCCGGGCTGCCCGGACGTTCCCCGCGAGCGCCACGGCCCGAGCGCACCGTCGCCCTAGCCAGCGCCGCTCCCGCGCCCGTCAACGCGAGCGCCGCCCCCGCGCCCGAGCGCGCCGATATCCCCGCCGCCGCGCCGTCGGCGCGCGAGCCCGTCTGGCGCGCCCGCGACCTCGCGTTCTCCTACGGCGAGCGGCGCGTGCTTGGCGGCATCGACCTCGAGGTCCGTCCGGGCGAGGTCGTGGCCCTCGTGGGCGCCACTGGCTCCGGCAAGACGACGCTCGCCCGGCTCCTCGCCGGCATCGCCGAGTCCAAATCGGGCGAGCTCACGGCCCTCGGCCAGGACCTCGCCACCGCCGCCGGTCGTCGCGCCGCGAGCGGGCGCATCGGCTTCGTCATGCAGCGCCCCGAGCGCCAGCTCTTCGCCCAGACGGTGGCCGAGGACGTGGCCTTCGGGCCCCGCAACCTCGGCCTTTCCGAGGATGACGTCCAGGCCCGCGTCGAGGCCGCGTTCGCCGGCCTCGGCATCGCCCCCCTCGCCGGGCGCTCGCCCTTCGAGCTCTCCGGCGGCCAGCAGCGCCTGGTCGCCCTCGCCGGCGTCCTCGCCCTCGAGCCCGAGGCCTGGGTCATGGACGAGCCCCTGGCCGGCCTCGACGCCGCCGCGCGCGAGCGGGTGCTCGCCCTCATCGACGGGCTCGCCCGCCAGGGCAGGGCGGTCGTGGTGGTCACTCACGACATGGATCAGGCGGCGAGCGCCACGCGCGTGCTGGCGATGGGGGAGGGCGCCATCGCGCTCGAAGGCACGCCGGACGAGGTCTTCTCCCAGCGTGAGGCGCTCGTCTCCCTCGGCCTCGCCGAATCTTCGCCGCACCGCCGGCCGTCCCGTGGAGCTGCGGAGCGCGAGCCGTCCTCACTCGCGACCGGGGAAGCGCATAGCGACGCCAATAGCCCGCTCTCGCCTTCCCCCCGCGAATGCACCCGCGGCGAATCCCCTGCTTCTCGCACCTCCCGCGAGCGCCCGCCGCGCGCCGCCGGCACCCAGCCCGCGCCCGCCGTCCCGCCGCGCGCCGCTAGCCCCCAGCCCGCGAGCGCCGTTCGCCCGCACACCCTCGGCTCGCGCCCGCCGCTCCAAACCCTCGACCCGCGCGCCAAGGTCTGCCTCGCCGTCGCCCTCATGATCCTCAGCTTCGCCGTGGCCGCACCCGCCCAGGCGGCCCTCGCGGCCGCGATGGTCTTCCTGCTCATCGGCCTCGGCGACCTTCGCGTCGGGCGCTTCTGGCTCTCCATCCTGCCGGTGCTCCTGCCGCTCGCCCTCATCGCGGCGCTCAACCTCATCGTCACCCGAACGGGCCCCGTCATCTGGGCGTTCGGCCCGTTCTCCATCACGCAGGGCGGCGCGCTCACGGCCCTTGCCTACGGCTTTCGCGTCACCCTCATCGTCTGCTTCGGGGCGATCCTCCTGCAGACCACCACGCCCACCGCCCTCACCGACGCCCTGGCCGGCATCTTCTCGCCCCTCGCGCGCCTCGGCGCGCCCATCGAGGAGTGGGCCTTCGTGCTCTCGCTCGCGCTTCGGTTCGTGCCCACGCTGGGCGACGAGTTCCAGGCCATCCGCGAGGCCCAGGCCTCGCGCGGCGGCACCGTCGCCCGGGGTCGGCCCGCCCAGCGACTCCGTGCGCTCGTCGCGCTCATGGTCCCCGTGCTCGCGGCGTCCATGCGCCACGCCGAGGGGCTCTCGCTCGCCCTCGACTCCCGCGCTTGGGAGAGCGGCGCCCAGCGCAGCCGCTGGCACCCGCTCCGCTTCAGCGGCAGGGACGCCGCGGCCCTCTCGGTCGTCGCCCTCTACGCGCTCGTCCTCTTCGCCCTCGCCTAGGCGCGGGGCACCGGCGTCTGACCCCGCTCTCCCCGCGCGAACTCCCGCCGCTTACGCGAAGCGCCCGAGCTGGCGGACCTCCGGCTCCAGCGTCACGCCGAAGCGCGCCTTCACCTCGGCGATCACGAGCTCGATGAGGTCGTGGACCTCCTGGGCGGTGGCGCCGTCGGCGTTCACCACGAACCCCGCGTGCTTGGTCGACACCTCGGCGCCGCCCACGCGCCGGCCCTTGAGCCCGGCGTCCGTGATGAGCTTGCCCGCGAAGCGCCCCTCCGGCCGCTTGAAGGTCGAGCCCGCGCTCGGCACGTCGAGCGGCTGCTTGGCCTCGCGCATCGCCCAGAGCTCGTCCATTCGCGCGCGCACCTTCCCGGCGTCCACCGGCGGCAAGAGGAACGTCGCCGTGAGCACCGTCAACCCCTCGTCGCGCACGCGGCTCTGCCGGTAGCCAAAGCCCAGCTCGCGCGTCTTCAGCACCTGCACGCGCCCGTCGGGGAAGCGCACCATCGCGCTCTCCAGCACGTCGGCGATGCACCCGTCGTAGGCGCCCGCGTTCATGTAGACGGCGCCGCCCACGCTCCCGGGGATCCCCGAGGCGAACTCGAGCCCGCCGAGCCCGGCGTCGGCCACGAGCTCGCAGAGATCCTTCAGGCCCACGCCCGCGTCGGCGTAGACGCGCGCCACGCCGAAGTCCGGAATCCAGCCCTTGTCGATGCGCGTCGTCCGCAGGCGCTCGGTCGAGAGCACGCAGGCGCGGAGCCCCGCGTCCGAGACCAAGAGGTCCGAGCCCCGGCCGATGACGATGGTCGGCGCGCCCAGCTCCTCCAGCGCGCCCAGCGCCTGCTCCAGGTCCACGATGGAGCCCGGCTCGCAGAAGACGTCGGCCGGCCCGCCCACCTCGAACGACGTGCGCTCGGCCATGGGCTCGTTCAAGAAGACGGCGTCCTCGCCGCAGATCTCGCCGAGCCTGATGGCCGCGCCCAGCCGGTCGAACCCCGAGGCGCAGGCGTCGAGGATCCGCGCGCAGCGCACCGTGGCGGCAAGCGGCATCACGGGGCTCTCCTGCGCCCCCGCGCGCACGAGCGCGTCCATGTGCTCGATCTCGCCGGTGAAGTCGTCGCCCTCGTAGGGCACCTCGAGCTCCTCCGTGCGCCCGTTCGCCCAGGAGAAGCGCAGGTGCGTGGGGCGATGGAGCGGCCACGCCTCAACCGTCGCCTGCTCGAAGGCGAGCGTCGCCACGGAGTCATTGGCCGGGGCAGCAGACGAGGGATCGGCAGCCGCTGTGACGGCATGGGCAGGATCGCCAGCGCGATCGGCACCTGCGGCGGGTGAAGGGTCGGCGGATGCGGATTCTGAAGCCGAGGCGCCATCGGTGGACGTGCCGTCGGCATCCGAGGCGTCGGCAGCATCGACCCCGTCGTCAGCTCGATCGTCATACATCGCACCACCGGCGTCCGCCGCACCGCCGGCACCCGCCTCCGCGTTCTCGATCGCCCACGCGCCGGCGCCCACGGCCGAGCAGCGGAGCCGGCACGGCACGCCGCCCAGCGTCAGGCGGCAGT
Source organism: uncultured Atopobiaceae bacterium (assembly GCA_947631545.1). Classification (GTDB taxonomy): domain Bacteria; phylum Actinomycetota; class Coriobacteriia; order Coriobacteriales; family Atopobiaceae; genus CANRLS01. The sequence goes on along the minus strand of CANRLS010000055.1, from coordinate 1,925 downwards.
CGTCCGCGGCGTCCACGAGCCCCCGCCAGTCGCGCTTCGCCGACACCACCACCGGGTCGCCCTCGGTGAAGGCGTCGAGCCAGCTCGCGGCGTACGTGCCCAGATCCAAGAGCGCGCCCCCCTCGACGGGGTCGGCGAAGTAGCCGCCCCTTGCGGGGTCGAAGCGCTCCTCGGGGTAGGTCATGGCGATCCGCGCGTCGATGCCCTTGAGCTCGCCCAGCGCGCCCGACGCCACGAGCGCCCGCAGCCGCTCCCAGAGCGGCTGGAACCTGGGCTTCATCGCCTCGACGAAGAGCCCGCCCGTCTCCTGGGCGCAGGTGGCCGTCATGAGCGCCTGCGCGGCCGAGAGCGCGGCCGGCTTCTCGCAGAGCACGGCCTTGCCGGCGCGGAGGGCCAGCTCGGCGTAGGGCTCGTGCAGCGCGTGGGGGAGTGCGAGGTAGACGGCGTCAACCTGCTCGAGCGCCACCAGCTCCTCGTAGGAGCCCGCCTGCATGGCCTCGAAGTCGCGCGCCAGGGCCGAGAGCCTCGCGGGATCGCGACCGGCCACGGCCACGAGCTCCGCGTCCTCCACGGCCGCCAAGCTCTGGGCGAAGCGCCGGGCGATCCCGCCCGCGCCGAGGATCCCCCACCGCACGATGTCCGCCACGTCAGCCCCCTTGCGTCGATCGGGCCGATCCCCACGGGAACCGCCCACGTCCACCAGCATGGTAGCCGCAGTGGCGCAGGGCTGCCCAAGTGCCGCCTTGCCACCTCCGCCGCTGCCGGCGACCTTGCAGGAACCCAACAGCGCTAAGGGCGCACAATGCGCGCAAGCGGAGCCGGAGCAACGCGGAGGGGCGCTTCACCGAACCCGGGCAGGCCGGGGGGAGGTGAGTGCCATGGATCCACTCGAAACCGCAGCCGCGATCGCCACGATCGCGGCGGCCTTCGTCGGACTCGTCGAGTTCATCTGGAAGGCGCGGCGGTGGTGGAAGCACCGCCGCCGCGCGAAGAGACGCAGGGGGTCGGGTATGGCGACCCGACCCCACTAGTACGAAGCGTCCCCCACGACCAAGCTAAAGAGGTCATCGTGGGATCCGGCTTCGCGCCCCATCGTAGCACGCCCCGGCCGTCCCCCGGCTGCCCTGCCGCCCCTCCACGCGAACGCCACCTCAGCCGCTGCCGGCGACCTTGCAGGAACCCAACAGCGCTAAGGGCGCACAATGCGCGCAAGCGGAGCCGGAGCAACGCGGAGGGGCGCTTCACCGAACCCGGGCAGGCCGGGGGGAGGTGAGTGCCATGGATCCACTCGAAACCGCAGCCGCGATCGCCACGATCGCGGCGGCCTTCGTCGGACTCGTCGAGTTCATCTGGAAGGCGCGGCGGTGGTGGAAGCACCGCCGCCGCGCGAAGAGACGACAGAGGCCGGGCTCCGACACCCGGCCTCTCTAAGAAAGAAGCGTCCCCCACGACGAAGCTAAAGGAAGCATCGTGGGATCCGGCTTCGCGACTCATCGTAGCACGCCCCGGACGTCCCCCGGTCGGCGTGCCGCCCCTCCACGCGAACGCCACCGCCGCCGCGCGAAGAGACGACAGAGGCCGGGCTCCGACACCCGGTCTCTCTAAGAAAGAAGCGTCCCCCACGACCCAACTAAAGACAACATCGTGGGATCCGGCTTCGCGCCCCATCGTAGCACGCCCTTGAAGTCGGTCGCCGCCCGCGCCCATCCCCCCGCCACGCCCGCAGTCGCCCGTCGGATGCCAAGAACCGCGAGGCCGCCGGGCGCGCGCCGCATGATGGTCCCATGCGTGCCGTGGGCATCGCCCGATCGCTCCCATGAACGGCATCGCCCTCGCGCCCGACGAGGGCGGCCTCTACGACCTCGCGATGGGCGTGGCGTCCGGAGAGCTCGCCTACCGCGACATGCTCTCCTGGGTGCGATCCC
>CANRLS010000054.1 GCA_947631545.1 uncultured Atopobiaceae bacterium | reverse complement strand
GTCGAGGTGATGTTGGTCTACGCAATCGATGGCGAAGCGCTCCGCATGCGCTGCGAGAGGTGTCTGGACTCCAAACCGACACCTCGACACCGCAGTTTATCACCGGGGCGTTCGGAGGCTCGCGGAATTCGCTGAGGTAGGGCGGAACAAAGGCGGGTATGGGCAGCCGCTTCCTTCGGGCTACGACGAAGCTGGGAGCTAATGACTTTGCCTTAGCTCTTCCATCATCAGGAACTGCTTGAAATGGATGTCGAGCATCTCGTCTTGATTGCCGGCCTTTCCGGAGCTGGGAAGCGTTGCATCACGATTGTTGAAACGCAGGTAGTCGGGATAATCGATGTACTCGGAGATGTGCACCTGGTGATGCTCGGGATCAACCGAGAGGAGCTGCGCATCGAAGAGCAGGTGCAGATCGGCTCGCAGGAGCAGCCCGTTGGAAGTCGTATTCGTGTGGGTTCCTCGATAAGGGAAGATGTGCGCTGCTTGGAGCGCTTCGCGAACGTTACAGTTCGAAATCGCGCACTGCCCACCGTAGGCATCGAGCACATTCGCCCTGAATTGCTCTTGGCCCTTACGACGAAGCAAGCGCACCTGCTCGTAGTCTCGGGTATCACGTTCCAGATCGATGGACGTCGAATCAGAACCGCCATAAAAGGTGCCGTCGACTTGCCGAGCCGGTGCTTGGAACGAGGCTTCTGTGGAGTTCACGACGGGACCATGCAGCGTGAACGTGTTCTCAAGCGGGTCGTACTTCTCTACGAATGCGAGGGATCTGAAGTAACGCCCATTCCCTACCTCGAGAAAAACGCCGACAGGTACTCCATCGACGAGGCATTTGATGAGCGAGTCGTTGTATTCCGGATTGGTCTCCTTGTCACCTTTGTTGTTGATTTGCGCTGAGTAGATGAGCAGCCACGTGCCGTCGGGAAGATGGATGAGATCTCTATCCTTGTCGTAGAAGCGATTGCCGGAAGAAGTGATCGTTAGGGCGTATTGTTGCCCAGCCGGTTTGTGAATCCCACGCTGGGCAGCATGTGGAATGTGTGCGCCATTGAGCCGTTCCCCGTGTCCGTACATTCTGGTGCCGATCGTCTCTGAGTGTTCCTGGAACCAGTGGTAAATGCGTCCGTAGTCATCTCGTGCGCCATCCGGCAACTTGGCGAGTGCCCGCTCAATGGTCAGGTCTTCGACGTAGAGCCCGTCATCGACCGACATGACCTCGGTTTCAATGGGTGTGACCTGCGACTTCTCCATGAGATCAGTGTAAGACAGGATCCATAGGGTGTGAGACGTCAACAGTGTGAGCGTGGTGGTCAGGTACGGAGGCTGTCTACCTCGAGTCCCATGGTGATGGACTTCCAGAAGGAGGATTCGCCTTCCTCGCCGGTGAGTGAGACGAAGCTCTCGAGGAGTTCAGCGAGGTATTCAGGCGTCTCATCCGGTTGGAGATCGGGAGCGAATCCGATGACGAGCGCTCTCCCTGGATTCACATCGAGGCTTGCCGTGGCCATGGCGAATGCGTCTTTGGCGAGGGTTGCGAAGTCACGATCGAGAACGCCTTCGCCGGCGCCTTCGGGTTCATTGGTGCAGCGTCCGAGAGCGTCCGAAAGGGAGAGCTCAAGGCCGTATCGAGCTCTCGGTTTGAGATCGAAGCAGGCGTAATCGGTGGCCTCCTCGCAGCAGCTGGGGCTCATCGCGACGACATGCGTTCGCTTGCGCAGATCATCGGGTGTCAGAACGACGATGGAGGCCAAGCCGGGATATTTACGGTCACCGACGAGTCGCCAATCCCAGCTTTGCAGCGGCACGCAGATGAAAGGACTTGCTTTTCCGTCCATGTCACTCCCCGCATCCGATCGTGAAGAGGACGTTAAGGCTTGCCGCGGCTATCGTTTTCGATGATCAGGCGAACGGCTCCGAGGGCCGCGATTACGGGGCCTGCACTCGACCGCATACGTAGGCTCTGGAGATGAGGTGCGGATAAGCACAAACGCTATGGCTCGCACGGGGCCGTTGGTGCGAATCGCGCTCGGAGAGCGGCGCGCTCACGATGCGCTCGGCGACTCCCACGTGAGGTCCGAGGTGTGGCGGTAGCGCGAGTACGGAAAGCCCTCGTAGGCGGGCAGCGCCTCTCCCGCCATGTCTGCGAGGAGCGTCTTGCCGATGGCCTCGCCGAGCCTGGTGGGAACGGCATTGCCCAGCTGGCGATACTGCTCGAGCAGTGAGCCGGCCACCCGCCAGGTGGCCGGGAACTCCTGGATCGCCGCGTACTCCTCCACGCTGAGCGGCCGCAGCTCTTCGGGATGGCAAAGGTCCGTGGCGGGCATCGTGGGGTTCGTCACCAGCGTGGGGGAGGGCTCGTCGAACGAGAGCCGCCGGTAGAAGCCGGTCCTGCCGCCGCTCAGAGCGTAGCTCTTGCCCATGGCCTCGGCCTGCACGTCCTCCGGAAGGTTCCGCCAGTACTGCCCGGCGGTGAGCATCCGGTAGTACCTCAGGCGCTTCTCCGGGAATTCCACGTAGTGGTGCTCGAGTATGTCCGCGGCATCGAGCGCGTCTTTGAGCGTGCGCCATCTGGCAAGGCCCCAGCGGCCCTCCACGTCGTGGGTGGGCGTGAGGTACGGCACGCGCTCGTTCCCCAGCTTGCTGATGAGGATCACGCGCTCGCGCTTCTGCGGTGCGCCGAAGTTCGCGGCGTTGTAGAGCTCGAACGTCGTGGTATAGCCGCTCTCGCGCAGTCGCTCGAGGATCATGCGCAGCGCGCCGCCCCGAACGGGATCGCCGCCTTCCTCGATCGGATGCACGGCCGAGAGCAACCCGCGGACGTTCTCAGTCACCACGTAGGTGGGCTTGAGGGCGTCCACGATGTCGAGGTAGCGGAGGAACACGTTGCCGCGCTCGTCGTCGAAGCCCCGCTGGGCGCCCGCCGTGGAGAACGCCTGGCAGGGAGGCCCTCCTACGATGAGGTCGATCGTGCGATCCGATGGCACGCGCGCGTACTCGAGCATCTGCGCCGGCTCGTAGTCGTAGATGTTCCCGATGAGTGCGATGCCGGGCACGTTGCTCACGATGGTCTGGCGGCAGAACTTGTTGTTCTCGCAGGCCAGGAGCGGATGGATGCCCGCCTTCGCAAGACCCGCGTCGAGCCCCATCGCCCCGGAGAAGAAGCTCAGCGCCACCACGTCGGGGAGCTCGGAGGTTTCGCGCATGCGGTCGTCCGGGTCGATCACCACGTCATCGCGCGCGGCATAGGCGGCGAGGTCGCTGGGCCGCACGAGCCATTGGCTGCCGATCTTCTGGGCGGCGAGCTTCGACGAGTTGATGAGGTTGCGCACGTGCTGCGGGCTGAGCTTGAGCCGCTGCGCAACCTGGGAGACCGTCAGAAGTCCCTGCTCATGGCCCATATGGTCTCGATCTCTTTCGCCGAAGCAAATCAGAATAGACCAATTCTAGCAAGCTGTACGACGGTGGAGGCGGGACGAGGAGGGCTCGCGCGTATCCGCCGCACGGATCCGCGCGGTCCGCGTGCAGGGAGGTCGCGCGTCCATCGTACGCGCCGCACGCGCTCTGCGGCATGGGGCCCGCGGTACCCGGCCTATAGCGTGGGGCTCGCGGCGCTGAGCCCTAGACCAGCCCCTTCAGCTTCAGCACATCGTTGATGCCGTCTCCGAGTCCGTGCTCGCGCAAGAGCTTGGCCATCTCGCTTTTCAATCGGTTGAGGCAGTGCTCGCGGGCGTGCCGGACGTCGCCGGTCTCTATCTTGGAGGTGTCTTCCACGAGCCCTTCGATGGAGTCATAGCCGGTGAGCCAGAGCCAGAAGGCCTTTCCCTTCAGGTAGCGGTACCTGAAGCCTTCGAGGTCGCGGTTTGCCAGGTCGCGCTCGTTCGCCTTGTACGTGCGCCATTCGTCTGCGCTCCGCTTGTCCCTGAGCACGCAGAATGCGGGAAGGACCTGCTGACCGCTCGCCCTCTTGAAGCGCGACATCTGCTCGCATTTGTCTTTGAGCTCGCGCAGCTCCTGCGGAAACGACGACGAGTTCGTGGTGTTCGCCTGGGACTTCAGCTCGCACACATACAGGTCGCCGTCGCGCTCGGTGCAGAGGTCGCCCGTGTCGAGGGTGTCGTCGGAGATGGCGGCGATGATCTGCTGCCACTTGTTGCCCATCACGGTCTCTTCGCTCGAGCTCTCCTTGGCGCGAAAGGCCTCCTCCACGAACTCGTCCGCGGTGAGGATGCCACGTGCGGCATACATGACCACGTCCTTATGGAGCAGATCGCGCACGCGCACCTTGGCGGGGTCCGTGTAATAGCGCGTTCGGGCAGCTGCGAAGTCGCCCAGCAGGTCGTATACCTTCTCTTGGACGTCGCGCACGTCCTCGAGCCTCTGCGAATGCGACGCTCGTTCGTCAAGGGATTCGTTGTAGTCCGCGACGGCGCAGACCCGCTCGCTTTCCGGATTCTCATACGCCATGGATGCCTCCGGGGACGTGAAGATTCAGGATGCCCACATTCTCGCTGCCACTATAGGCGGCTCGTGCCCGACGAACTCGATCGGCTCCGGGGATTCCCGACGGCATGGACCGGCACCGGCCTGAACCGATGTGGGCGATTCGTGCGAGGGCGACGCGCTCTCGGGCGCACGAGCCGACGCTCCGATACTATGACCGCATTGCAATCGTAGGTTTATACCCATGAATCGACTCACCGACCCCGAAAGGACATCGATGAAGCCAAAGCGCGCTCTTGTCGCGATACCGGCCCTAGGCCTTCTCGCGGCGCTGGCTGGCGCCACGGTGCTGGGAGCCCCCAGCACGGCCTCGGCCGATCCCGCCTCCCCGTGGACGAACATGAACTTCGTCTTCGATGACGGCACGCCCGTCATCAACGAGGAAGACGGCACCCTCACGATCATCCCCGACCGCGACTACACGAGCGAGAGCTCCACCAGGAAGCTCACCTCCAGCAACGCCAGCCTGCAAGCCGCGGATCTTCCCGAGAAGTTCGACCTCCGCGACGCCACGTTCAAGAACACCGATGGCGAGGACGTGACCGGTCGCTACGTGACCAACACCAAGTTCCAGAACCCCTTCGGCGACTGCTGGGTCTTCGGCCTCACCGCCGCAGCCGAGAGCTCCTACATGAGCGAAACCGGCCAGCCCTATGACCTTGAGAATCTGAAAGGTCTCGACTTCTCCGAGAAGCACACCGCGTGGTTCTCGTTCACCCCCGTCCCCGAGGGCGACGCGTTCAACCAGTCGGGCGAGGGCCTGTACAGCAACGCCGACCTCTCCACCAACAGCGGCGATGCCCTGAACCATGGCGGCTCGTCCCACTACGGCACGACGGTCTTCGCGGCCGGCGTGGGCCCCATCGACGAGTCCTATGACGAGTCGCTCGAGTACCACAACGCCGCCGGCGAGTACGACGATCGCGGCAACGGCTACGTGCAGCCGGCGGCCACCGGCGACTGGTCCATCGACCCGAGCCTTCGCCGGATCGCCAACGCCGAGCTCGAGGAGAGCTACCTCCTGCCCTCCCCGGCCTCGTGGGAGGCCAATGGCGATGGCACCTTCACCTTCAAGCACAGCGAAGAGGCCGTGAACGCCATCAAGGAGCAGCTCGTCGCCGGCCGCGGCGTGACCGTGAGCTACACGGCCGATAGCGCGACGGGCGCGCCGGGCGGCCCCGCGCCCACCTACATCAACCCCGAGACCTGGGCGCAGTACACCTACGGCAACGTGGCGACCAACCATGCCGTCTGCATCGTGGGCTATGACGACACCTACTCCAAGACCAACTTCCTCGCCGACCACCAGCCGCCCGAGGACGGCGCCTTCATCGTGAAGAACAGCTGGGGCGGCAAGAACACCACCTACGGCAACATCGAGCCCTGGGGCCTTGACGGCGACGGCTACTTCTACATCTCGTACTACGACCAGTCGCTCAGCAACCCCGAGGCCTACGACTTCGTGACGCCGAACGACGACGACCTCAAGTACGGCAAGAACTACAGCGACTACGAAGTGGATTACTACCGTTACGCGAACCTCGCCGGCAACTACCAGACCCTGCCGTACCCGCCCGAGTTCGACATGAAAGTGGCCAACGTCTACGAGATGGTCGAGCCCTCCGTGCTGCGCAGCGTCTCGGTGCAGACGCGGAGCTTCGACACCGACGTGACGTTCGAGATCTACCGTCTGAACGATGGGGCGAAGAACCCCGATGATGGCGAGCTCGTGTGGACGACGACGGAGCACTATCCCTACGGCGGCCTCCATCGCGTCGAGGTCGACGACCCCATCATGGTGAGCAAGGGCGAGAAGCTCGGCGTGGTGATCAACACCGTGCTTCCCGACGGCAAAAACGAGGTGTTCTTCAACGCCTATCCCTCAGAGCTCTATGGGAAGGCGTCCACCTACACCAAGAGCGGCTCCCACGGCCAGATCTGGGGTGAAACGCGCGTGAACCCGGGCGAGAGCTACATGGGCGCGATCGATCCCGGAAGCCCCGAGCGGGAGTGGATGGACTTCACCGACTTCATCGCCGCGCAGAGGGAGCCCCAGCAGCAGGCCTGGGATGCGAGCCCGGTCCCGCAGCTCATCGACGAGAGGGATCGGCTCCTCGCCAAGATCCAGGCCGACCCCTCCGAGGACGACGTTGCCACGCTCACCAAGGCCCAGACCGCCCTCTCCCAGTGGCTCCAGCAGCACCTGCAGGAGTACTCCTACGTGCTGAACGTGGTCGATAACTTCCCGATCACGCTCGCGGCCGAGCCCGTGGGCAACCGCGTGGCGAGGCTCTACAACCCCAACAGCGGCGAGCACCTCTTCACCGCCGACGAGAACGAGATCGGCGTGCTCATGGACGCGGGCTGGGCGCTCGAGGATCTGGCGTGGACCTCTCCCGACGAGGGCGCCCCGATCTACAGGCTCTACAACCCCAACACCAAAGAGCACCTCTACACGATGGACGAGAACGAGCGCGTCACGCTGGTGAACGTTCACCACTGGACGGACGAGGGCGTGAAGCTCCACTCCGACGCGAACCAGACGACGCCGGTCGAGCGGCTCTACAACCCCAACATGGCGAAGGTGGCCGCGCACCTCTACACGACCGACCTGAACGAGGCCGCCACGCTTGAGGGCGAGGGCTGGACGCGCGAGGGCGCCAAGTTCTACGGGCTCTAGCGTCTGACGCGATAACGCACCGATAGCGCGGTCGAGCGCCCCCGGGAGGCGAGCCTCCCGGGGGCGCCTTGCGTGCGGCTCGGTTCGTGGGGCAAGGACGGCAACCGCCGCCCTTGCCCCACTGTGGGATGATGGGGCAGCGGAGCAGGGAGGGATCGGCCATGGGCGAAGCGCGGGAACACTCGGTCAAAGCCAACGCGTTCTGGAGCGTCGGGCGCACTGTTTGCGCGTGCCTCATCCCGTTCGCGATCTTCCTCGTCCTTGACGGGTGGTTCTACTCGAGCCCGTTCAACGCCGAGCACTTCGGGGCCTCGATCATCTTCTCGTTCGCGCCCGTCGTCTGCCTCTACATGGGCTGGCCCGCGATCGTGGGCTGCGCGGCGGCCGAGGCCATCGTCTGCCTCTCCACGCAGGTGACGGTCTTCGATTCCGCGCTCTGGCTCGCAGGGGTCGTCATCTACGTGGCGCTGCCCTACGTGCTCTGGTACCTCATCTTCTGGCGGGCTGAGGATCCCTATCCGCGCTTCGACCGCGCGAGCTCGGTCGCCTGGGCGCTGGTGCTGCTCTTCATCTCGGCGCTCGTCTTCGGGCTCTTGGCCGGCGCGTCCGCCGCGACGGCCAATCCCGACAACGGCTACGCCTGGGCGGTCATCGACCTCCTCATGCCCATGAGCGCGATCACGCTCACCGTGGGCATCGTGCTCGGCATCCTCTTCGAGGCGAGCCCCATCGCGCCCCGTGCGCCCCTGTGGATCCGCGAGCCCTACCGGCAGCGGCCCATGCTCTCGCTCACCCAGCGAATCGTCTTCGTGTTCGCCGTCCTCGCAGCCGTCACGGTTCTGGGGCTCCTCGCCGGCTTCATGGCCTTCGTCTACGACCCGAGCGACCCGGATGCGGACTTCCTCTCCATCATGATGGGGTCGCTCCTCATCGGCGACGTGGTCATCTTCATCCTCTGGATCTTCGCCATCTTCACGATCGCCTACATTCAGAGCCGCTTCACCATGCCCATCGAGCGGCTCTCGGCCGCCACGCGGGCCTTCCCCGAAGAGATGGGCGCCTACCAGCGGGCCGAGGAGGAGGGCGCCGCGCCCGACGTCCTGGCCGAGGCCAAGGCCAGGGCGGCCCAGCCGGTTGACATGAGCGGCCTCAGACCCTCGGGCGAGGCGGCCTACCTGGTGGAGGACACCGACACCATGCGCGCCGAGCTCGTGCGCTACCTGGACGAGATGCGGAGCGTGACGGCCGAGAACGAGCGCGTGAGGGCCGAGCTCGACATCGCCTCGCAGATCCAGCAGGGGGCGGTCCCCCACGACTTCGCCGAGCTCGACCGCGAGCTCCACGTGCAGGTGGCGGCCTCGATGTTCCCGGCCCGCGACGTCGGCGGCGACTTCTACGACGCCTTCCGCGTGGACGGGACGCACCTGGGCGTCATCATGGCGGACGTCTCCGGCAAGGGGATGCCCGCCGCGCTCTTCATGATGCGGGCGCTCGCCGACCTCCGCGAGCAGATGCACGCCCACGCCGGCGACGTCGGGCTCGCCCTCACCCGCGCGAACCGGGCCCTCTGCGAGAACAACGACGCCATGCTCTTCGTCACGGGCTTCATCGGGATCCTGGACGTCGAGTCGGGCGTCCTCTCCTACGCGAACGCCGGCCACAACCCCGCCTGGCGGCTCGGCCCCGAGGGCACGTGGCTCAAGGCCAGGAAGGGCCTCGTGCTGGGCGTCATGGACGCGGTGAGCTACAGGGCCGAGACGCTTCGGCTCTCGCCCGGCGGCGGGCTCTTCCTCTACACAGACGGCGTGACCGAGGCCATGGACGCCCATGGGGGCCTCTACGGCGACCCGAGGCTCGACGAGGTGCTCCGCGGGCTCGAGGAGAGGGACGCGGGCGAGGCCCCCGCCGGGGCCCTCGTGGACGGCGTGATCGCCGACGTGCGCAGGCACGCCGAGGGCGCCGAGCAGTCCGACGACATCACGGCCCTCGCCTTCCGCTGGCTGCCGGAGGGCTAGGCGGCGCTATCGGTCGTATCGCTGTCGCGGTCGCCGCTGAATGGGGCGACGGTCGAGCGCGACGCCGCAGCGGCTGCCGCCTTCATCGCTTCCCGAGGGGCGGGGACGTCTCGCAAGGGAGCCGCGCCACTTCGCGTTGCGCGCGGCATTTCCCCTGAGGGGCATCGAGCTGGGCGATCAGAGCCGAGGAGACGGCGGGTGCCGGCGGCCTCCGGCAATCCGCTGGCCCTCCGCCGCCCTATGCCGCGCGCAGGCGGGCGGATAAGATATGCCTTGCGCTTCGCACCATGCGCCTTACCAGCCCCATGCCCATGAGCCCCGATGAAGGAGCCCCGCCATGCCGAACGAGCCCCTGACGAGCGAATCGCTCGCCGCCGCGAACGCCGCCGACGCCGCCGCCCTGGGCCAAGGTGCTCAAAGCCAGCGCGCCCCGGGCACCGTGGATTCCGTCGCCGAGGTGGCGGCCAAGGCCGAGGCGGCTCCCGAGGCCCCCGCGCCCACCGCGAGCTCATCCGGCGAGGCCACCGAGGCCGCGAACTCATCCGCCGTGGGCACTCCCACCGAGGCCGAAGCCCCCACCGCTTCCGCCACGGGCTTCGTCATGCAGCCGACGGCCTTCCTGCACCACCTCACGCCAAAGCAGCAGGCCACGGCGAAGGCCGCCCTCGCCAACCCCACGAGCGACCTCGAGGCCACCTACTCCACCTGG
>CANRLS010000053.1 GCA_947631545.1 uncultured Atopobiaceae bacterium | reverse complement strand
TTCGCCGAGATCGACTTCAACCACGACGAGGGATAGCAGCCGGGCCGGGCGCGTGGGGCGAGCCAGCGCAGGGGCGCATTCGAGGCTGCCGCGCCGTCCCGGTCGTCTGCCGGCCTTGGCTCGAACGCGGCCCGGCGACGATGCCTGAGGACGCGCCCGAATGGTCGGGCGCGTGGGGGGCATGGCCGGGGCGCCTCACCAAGGAAACGTCCCCCCCGAGGTCCCTCCGAGCTCCGCCCGCGCGAGAGCAAAACACATACGTACCCGCGCATATATTGTTGCGAGTTCGGTAAAAGGTAGGGGAGCGGGGGCGAGCGGGCTATACTGTCCCTGCTGACCATGCGTTTTCTAGCCGAGCGGCAGGGGGGAGCCGTCCATGGGCGTTACCGTGCTGGTGGGGACCCAATGGGGCGATGAGGGCAAGGGGAAGATCACCGACCTCATCACCGGTGAGTACGACGTCGTCTGCCGCTATCAGGGCGGCGCCAACGCGGGCCACACCGTCATCGCCAACGGACACCGCTTCGGGCTCCATCAGGTGCCCTCGGGCGTCATGTACGAGGGCGTGGTCCCCGTCATCGGCAACGGCTGCATCGTCGATCCGCAGATCCTCGTCGAGGAGCTCGACATGCTCGCCCGCGAGGGCATCCCCACCGACCTCCTCAAGATCAGCGGCAACGCGCACCTCGTCATGCCCTACCACAAGGATCTCGACGGGGCCAACGAGCGCCGGCTCGGCAAGAACCTCATCGGCACCACGCGTCGCGGCGTCGGCCCCACCTACGCCGACAAGGCCTCCCGCCTGGGCCTCCGCGTCCAGGACCTCCAGGACGAGAAGGTCTTCCGCGAGAAGCTCGAGACCGCCCTCGCCGAGAAGAACCCCATCCTCGAGCTCGTCTACGGCCTCCCCACCTACACGGTGGACCAGATCACCGAGCTCTACCGCCCCTACGCCAAGCGCCTGCAGCCCTACATCGTTGAGAGCTCCCGCTACCTGAACGACGCCATCGACGCCGGCAAGTCGGTGCTCTTCGAGGGCGCCCAGGCCACGATGCTCGACATCGACCACGGCACCTACCCCTTCGTGACGAGCTCCAACTGCACTGCGGGCGGCGCCATCACCGGCAGCGGCGTGGGCCCCGTGGCCATCGACCGTGTGCTGGGCATCGCCAAGGCCTACCTCACCCGCGTGGGAAGCGGCCCCTTCCTCACCGAGCTCCCCCAGGGCGACCCCATCGGCGAGATGCTCTGCGAGGTGGGCCATGAGTACGGCGTCACCACCGGGCGAAAGCGCCGTTGCGGCTGGTACGACGCCGTGGTGGTGAACTACGCGGCCCGCGTGAACGGCCTCACCGACCTCGCCATCACCAAGCTCGACGTGCTCGGCTGCCTTGACGAGATCAAGATCTGCGTGGCCTACGAGGCGGACGGCGTCCGCTACGAGACGGTGCCCGAGCACCAGTCCATCTTCTACCGGGCCAAGCCGGTCTACATGACCGTGCCCGGCTGGAAGTGCGACATCAGCGGCTGCCGGAGCTTCTTCGAGCTGCCCCGCGAGGCCAAGGACTACATCGACCTCATCGAGCAGCTCTCGGGCGTGCGCGTCTCGCTCGTGGCCGTCGGTCCCGACCGCGACGAGACCATCGACCGGCACTGGCGTTAGCCGAAGGGGGCGGCCGTGGCCAAGACCTTCGCCATCGTCTGCGATAGCTCCAGCGACCTCTCGGCCGCCTGGTGCCATGAGAACGACGTCCGCGTGGTGCCGATGAAGCTGCACCTTCCCAAGGGCGTCTACTCGGACGTGGTGGAGGTATCGGCCGAGCAGGCGCGCGAGCTCCTCCTGCGCGGCGCCGCCATGGGCGTCTCCCAGCCCTCCGTGGCCGACTTCCAGAACGCCTTCGCCCAGCTCGCGGCCGAGGGATTCACCGAGTGCGCCTGCGTGTGCACCTCGCAGATCGTGTCCATCACCCAGACGAACGCCCGCGTCGCCGCCGAGGCCGTCGCCAAGGCGCTCCCCATAGCCATCGAGGTCATCGACTCGCGCACCATGAGCGCGGGCGAGGGCATCGTCATCTGCGACCTCGTGCGCAACCGCGCCAAGGGCATCTCCTACGCGGAGTCCATCGACCACGCCAAGCGGCTCGTTGAGAGCCTCACGACCCTCATCGTGCTGCCGCCCGGGCAGGCGCCGCGGTTCCTTCCCAAGCGCACTCTCGCAAGCAGGGTCAACGGCTTCCTCGGCAGGGCGCTGCGCATCTGGGGCCTCGAGGCCTTCGACGCCAAGGGCGCGCCCGAGGTGGTGGCCCGATCCACCGATCCCCTGCAGCTGGCCGGGCTCGCGTCGAGCCTCACCGCCGTGGATGCCGAGCGGCAGGGGCGCATGGCCTTCGCCGCCTTCAGCACGGGGGCTGACGAGATGACGGCGGAGATCCTGAAGACGGCCACCGGGATGCTCCCCAAGAACCACGACCTCGGAACGGTCATGACCTCGGGCGCCGTGACGGTGCGCATGGGCCTCGGCGCCGTGGGGATCGCCTACGCGCCCGAGGATCGCTGCGTGACCGATCCCGACTTGCCGCTCTTCCGCACGCTCACCGGCACCGCCGCCTAGCGCGCACCCCGCGCGGCAGCGCTGCGGCACCGCGCGCGCCCGCCCTGTGTGCGCCGCGCCAGCGCCATCCTCGTTCGCGGAAGCGCGGACCCCGCTCCGCCCAGCGTGCCCCACCTCGTGCGTTCTGCCTACAATAGACGGTGGATTTCCCACCCTACCTGCACTGATGAAGGGATCGCCATGGCCTCTGACCGCGTAGACGTCCTCGTGCTCGGCTCCGGCGGACGCGAGCACGCCCTCATCGCCAAGCTCGCGGAATCGCCCACGGCGGGCACCATCTGGGCCGCGCCCGGAAACGGCGGCACCCGCAGCGTCGCCCGCTCGGTGGACCTCCCCATCGAGGACGGCCCGGCCGTCGCGGCCTTCGCGAAGGAGAAGGGCGTGGGGCTCGTGGTCGTGGGGCCCGAGGCGCCGCTCGTGGCCGGCGTGGGCGACGCGCTCCGCGACGCGGGCATCCCCACCTTCGGCCCCGGCGCCGCGGCCGCCCGGATCGAGGGCTCCAAGGCCTTCGCCAAGAACGTCATGGAGGCGGCCGGCGTGCCCACCGCCGCGTGGCAGAGCTTCACGGACGAGGCCGAGGCGCTCGCCTACGTGGCCGACGTCTGCGATCGCCAGGGCGGCTGCGTGGTCAAGGCCGATGGGCTCGCCGGCGGTAAGGGCGTCATCGTCGCCGCCACCCGGACCGAGGCCGAGGACGCCGTGCGCCAGTGCTTCGGCGGGGCCTTCGGCGACGCGGGCAAGACGGTCGTGGTGGAGGAGCTCCTGCGCGGGCCCGAGTGCTCGCTCCTCTCGCTCACCGACGGCGCTACGGTCGTGGCGCTCGCCACCGCCCAGGACCACAAGCGCGCCCTCGAGGGCGACAGGGGCCCCAACACCGGCGGCATGGGCGTCTACTCGCCCGTGCCCATCGTCACCGAGGACGAGCTCGCGCAGATGACCGAGGTGAACGAGCGCGTCGTCGCCGAGATGGCGCGCGAGGGCACGCCCTACGCGGGCTGCCTCTACGGCGGCTTCATGCTCACCGCCGACGGTCCCAAGGTGCTCGAGTTCAACTGCCGTTTCGGCGACCCCGAGACCCAAGTCGTGCTCCCGCGCATGAGGTGCGACCTCGTGCAGGTGCTCCTCGCCTGCGCCACCGGGAACCTCGATCCGTCGATGATCGGCTGGGACGAGGACTGGGCCGTCTCCGTGGTGCTCACGAGCGCGGGCTACCCCGGCTCCTACGAGACGGGCAAGCTCATCACCGGCGTCGATGCCGCGGCGAGCCTGGACGGCGTCACCGTCTACCATGCCGGCACCAGGCTCGGCGAGGCGGGCGAGCTTCTCACGGCGGGCGGACGCGTGCTGAACGTCACCGCCCAGGCGCCGAGCTTCGAGGCGGCCCGCGATCTTGCCTACGAGGCCGCGGCCCTCATAGACTTCGAGGGAAAGACGCTCAGGAACGACATCGGCGCCCGCGCCCTCTTGGGTCGCGACGCCTGGGAGGTCTAGCGTGGCGCGCTTCATCCCCGGCGGCGACGAGCCCGGAGACGACGCCCTCTTGGAGAGGATCGTCTCGGAGGAGCCCGTCTTCTCCGGCCTCATCTTCGACGTGAACCGCATCGACGTGACGCTTCCCAACGGCGACCCCGCCCAGCGCGACGTGGTGCGCCATCCGGGCGCCGTGGCCATCGTGGCCATCACCGACGATGCGCGCATCTGCCTCGTGCGCCAGTACCGCACGGCGCTCGACCGCGTGACGGTGGAGATCCCGGCCGGCAAGCTCGACCCCGGCGAGGATCCCCTCCAAGCCGCCCGTCGCGAGCTCAAGGAGGAGACGGGCATCGAGGCCCGCTCCATGGCGCTCCTCACCACCATCGCCACCTCGGTGGGCTTCTCCGACGAGCGGATCGGCATCTACATGGCCACCGGCCTCACCCTGGGCGAGAGCCAGCCCGACGAGGACGAGTTCCTCGGCGCGGAGCTGGTGGACGTGGGCGAGTTCGTGGACGCCGTCCTCGACGGCCGCGTGGAGGACGCCAAGACCGTCGTGGGCGCCCTCGCCCTCGACGCCATCTCGCGAAGGCTCGCCCCCGGCCCCGAGCCCGAGCGCTAGCGGAGCGTCGGCGGCGGCAGCCCCTTCCCAACGCGCGGGATGGCGAGGCGATGACGGCGCCCATGATCGCCGCCGCCGTCTCGATTCCCTCCACGGTTCTGCGCGACAATACGGGGCGCTCTGGAGGGGACGGCACGGAAGGGCACCGGATGACACCCAGCGAAGGCAGCGACACGAGGCAGGGCGCCGCCCAGCGCCCCTGGCGCACCTTCTTCGGCTACTTCCGCCCCCAGCTCGGTCTCTTCTGGGCCGATACCTTCTGCGCCATCGTGCAGGCGGCCGTCGACCTCGCCTTCCCGCTCATCCTCCGCAGCCTGACCGAGGGGCTCTTCGCAGGCCCTGCCGAGCAGATCCTCGGCGCGCTCTGGATCATCGGCCTCGGCCTCGTGGCCATGTACGCCGTGCGCTACGTGTGCCGATGGTTCATCTCGAAGTGGGGCCACATCATGGGCGCGCGCATCGAGAGCGCCATGCGCGAGGACCTCTTCGACCAGTACGAGCGCCTCTCGTTCTCCTACTACGACCGCCACGACACGGGCGACCTCTCGAGCCGTCTCGTGAACGACCTCTTCGACATCTCCGAGGCCGCCCACCACGGACCGGAATGGATCGTGGTCTGCGGGCTCGAGATCGTCGGCTCCTTCTGCATCATGTTCGCCATCAACTGGCAGCTCGCGCTCGCCATGGCGGTGGTGACCTTCTGCTTCGCGGCCTACAACGTGGGCGCCAACCATCGCATGCGCGCCATCTTCGACGACAACCGCAGGAAGATCTCCGGCGTCAACGTGCAGCTCACCGACGCCCTCGCCGGCACGCGGGTGGTCAAGAGCTTCGCCAACGAGAGCCTCGAGCGGGCCAAGTTCCGCACCGCGAACGACGCCTTCCTCGACTCCAAGGCCCGCATGTACGGCGCCATGGGCGCCTACCAGGCCATGGCGGCGATGCTCTCGGGCATCCTCTACACCATCATCATCGTCTTCGGCGGCTGGCTCGTGGCCACGCGCGCCATGGGCGTGGAGGACCTCGCCACCTACGCCCTCTACGTGAGCCTCTTCATCGGCCCCATAGAGACCCTCATCAACTTCACCGAGATGTTCCAGAAGGCCCGGGCGGGATTCGCGCGCTTCCTCGAGATCCTCTCCACCAAGCCCGACGTGGAGGACGCGCCGGGCGCGCCCGACATCCGGGTGACGGAGGGCGCCGTGCGCTACGAGGACGTGTGGTTCTCCTACGAGGAGGGAGAGCCCGTGCTCCAGGGGCTCGACCTCTCGCTCGAGCCCGGCGTGACCTACGCCCTCGTGGGGCCCTCGGGCGCCGGCAAGTCCACCACCTGCGCGCTCCTGCCGCGCTTCTACGATGTGGATCGCGGGCGCATCACCATCGACGGGCAGGACGTGCGGAGCGTGACCCAGGAGAGCCTCCGCCGCGCCATCGGCATCGTCCAGCAGGACGTGTACCTCTTCAATGGCTCCATCGCCGCCAACATCGCCTACGGCAGGCCCGACGCCACGGCCGACGAGATCGTCGAGGCCGCGAAGCGCGCCCAGATCCACGACTACGTGGCGTCGCTTCCCGACGGCTACGACACGGTGGTGGGGGAGCGCGGGAGCCACCTCTCGGGCGGCCAGCGCCAGCGCATCGCCATCGCCCGCGTGTTCCTGAAGGATCCCAAGCTCCTCGTGCTCGACGAGGCCACGAGCGCCCTCGACAACGAGAGCGAGCGGGCGGTGCAGCGCTCGCTCTTCGAGCTGGCGCGCGGGCGGACGACCCTCATCATCGCCCACCGGCTCTCGACCATCCGGGGCGCGGACGTCATCTGCGCCATGGAGGACGGCCGCGTGGTGGAGCGGGGCACCCATGCCGAGCTCTTGGCCAAAGGTGGCCTCTACGCTCGCTATCACGCCATGTACGCGGACGGCGTCATGGGCGCGACGGCGGGCGACGCGGCGCTCGAGGCCGGCTCGACCGCTGCCTTCATGGCGGACGACGTTGCGGCTGGCGGCGCTGACGGCGCGGCGCTCGAGGCCAAGTCCGCCCTCACGGCGGGCGACGAGCCCCGCGCCAACCCCCAGTCCCTCTCGACGCTCGCTGGCGAGGCGAGTCGTGGCTAGGCGCGAGCCCCTCAGCGCGGACGAGGCCGAGGCGCTCTTCGCCAAGGTCGACGAGACCGGCCACGCCAACGAGAAGATCGCCGAGGAGGAGCGCGAGAGCCGTCGGCGCTTCGGCTTCGGGCGCGCGGTGGATCCCCTGAGCGGCACCGACCCCTCCGGCTCCAACGTCGGTTCGGTCATGGCGCGCGCCTCGTTCATCCTCGTGCTCGTCGTCATCGCGGGCATCGTCATCATCCAGTTCGCGAGCGGCAACGTCCGGCGCGAGGCCACCGCCGAGCTCTCGCGCGACGCCAACCTGCAGTCGGTCACGGCGGCGCTCCGCGACGGGGTCTCGTGGGGGAGCGGCTTCACGCAGTTCCCCCAGGACTTCACCGTGCAGGAGGCGAGCGAGGATACCGGGCGCATCGAGGTCTCCGTCATCGACACGGCCTACGCCGACGAGATGGAGGTCATGGCCACGAGCCAGATCCAGGCCACCGCGCTCGCCGTGAACTGCCTCATGAACCCCAACGTCTTCACCGTCGTCTACAAGGTGAACGTGCACGTCGACGACGACGGGCGCCTGCTCTCGTCCACGTTCTTCGACTTCCTCGAGCCCACGGGCCAGGTGAAGCCGTTCATGACCTTCACGTGGAGCAAGACCGTGAACGAGGAGGGCGACCTCGACGTCTCCTGCAGCATCACCGGCCTCGACGCCGAGACGGCGCAGCGCCTGCAAGATCGACTGGGCACGTCGCCGCTCTTCGGCCCCGCGCCGGAGGGGGCTACGGCATAGCGGGGCGGAGCGGACCGGGCCGGGGAGCGCATGGCTCGCGGCGAATCCGGAGACCGAGAGGGGGAGCGTCGGATTCCCGCGCTCCCAGGGGCAATGCCCCCCGCTTTCTCCGGGAAGGTCAAGCGGGTTGCGACCGCCGGATTCCAAGCGGCCAAGCCGTGGGAGTGCGAGGCGGAGGCTGAGCCGAGAGCCATGCGCTCCCCGGCTCCCGAAAGTCGCCGCAGGCTGCGGCGACCTCGCCTCTCGTCCCTAGCCGAGGTTGTTCAGGACGAGCGTCGCGGCGAGGGCCGCCATCGAGTCGCCGTAGTCGGAGAGCGAGAGCCCGTTCGCAGAGAGCTGGGCGTCGAGCGACGCCGTGGGGGCCATGCCGAGGGCGAGGTTGGCGCTCCCGCCCGCATTGGGCTCCCACACCACCACGTACCAGGTGCAATCGTCCATGGTGCCGGCCTTGGCGGCGAGGTTCGCGCTCTGGGCCTCGATCGAGGGGATGGAGTCCTGCGTGGCCGTGGACGTGGTGTCCGACGAGGAGCGGAGCCCGGCGAGATTCATCACCCGCGTGATGCAGTCCTGGCTCACGTCGAGCGTGACGGTCTCGACGCCGTTGCTCGCGGAGCCCTGGGAGGCGCTCGCCTCGGACGCGGCGCCTCCTCCGAAGGCAGAGGGCGCCGAGAAGTCTCCCGCCTGCAGGTAGACGCCGGCGATCTTGACGCCCTTGGAGAGCAGGTCGGGCGGGAAGAGCTGGAATCCCCTCGGGAGCGAGAACGGCATCGCGCTGAAGCCGATGCTCGGCAGGCCCGCGCCGTGGCCCCGTGGCTCCCAGTCCATCTCGGCCGAACCGCCGTCGTCGTCGGCGAAGGTGACGGCGTAGTCGTTCTGCACGAGGTAGGTTGACACGTCCTGCGGGCGCGCCGTGAGATAGCCCTCGAGGTCGAAGAGGCTCGTGGGGTAGGGCGACGACACCGAGAGCGCCACCGTGGCGCCGTCGGAGAGCTCGGTGCCGGCGGCGGGATCCGTTGAGACCACGCGGCCGGGATCCACGGTGTCGGAGGAGACGTAGGTCACCTTCGCGGCGAGCCCTGCGCGCTCGATGGCGTCGAGGGCCGCCTCGGTGGTGATGCCGACGACGTCGGGCACCGTGAAGGGCTGGGCCACGACGAGGGTGACCACGTCGTCGGCCGCAACCTTGGTGCCCACGACGGGCGAGGCCGCGATGACGGTGCCCTTGGCCTCGTCGGAGTTCTGGTACTCGAGGCGGATGCGGTCGATGCCGTGGGCCTGGAGTTCGGACTTGGCCTCGTCGATGGCCATCCCCTCCACGTCGGGGACGGTGCGGTCGACGCCGATGCCGAGCTCGATGGTGCGCCCGGTCTCGACCCGGCGGCCCGCCTGGGGCCGCATCGAGACGACGGTGCCGGCGCCCTCGTCCACGACGACGGGCTCCACGGCCACGGTGAAGCCGGCGGACGTGAGCTCGGCGGTGGCATCGGCCTCGGAGAGGCCCATCACGTCGGGGATGGTGCTGCCGCCCCAGAGCTCCATGCGCCACGTGACGAAGGCCGTGAGCACGGCCGCCACCACGACGGCGGCGATGCCGATGAAGACCCAGGCCATCTTGGGCACGCCCTGCTTCTCGCGCACGGGCGGGGGAACGGGCGCCGCCGGGCCGGTGGCGTCGGGCGGGAACGTCGGCTGCGGCGCGGGCGCCGCCGCCGACGCGCGCTCGTCGCGGTCGAGGAGCGTCGTCTCGCCGCGGATGGCCGTCTCCTCCCGGCGGCGCGCCACGCGGGTCTCGTCGCCCTGCCCCGCCACGAGCCTCGTGTCGTCGAGGTCCACCTCGCGGGTGGCGTCGTCTAAGTGGTCGTCGAAGTCCTCATCGCCGGGGAAGATCGCGTCGTCCGCGTAGAGCTCGGTCGAGCCATCGAGGCCGTCCGCCTCGTCCTCGTAATCGTCCTCGGGAAGCGCCCTATCGGAATCGGCATGGCGGGGCAGGTAATCGGTCTCGCTCGCGGTGGGCTCCCCCTCGGCTCCTTCGGGCCGCGCCACCGGTGCGCCGCAATGCGGGCAGAACGCCGCATCCTCGGGGAGCTCGGTCCCACAGCGTCGACACCTCATAGGCCCTCGCCTTCGCCTGCGAATCGGTGGGCCCATTCTACGGCAGCGTGGTAAGATGTCGGCTCATGCGGGCGTGGCGGAATTGGCAGACGCGTACGGTTCAGGTCCGTATGAGCGCAAGCTCATGAAGGTTCAAGTCCTTTCGCCCGCACCAGAGACACCGAAGCCGGCCCCGCAGGGGCCGGCTTTTTCGTTACGCCGCCGGGCGAAAGGACTTGAACCTGACAGGCACGAGGCCACGGCGTGGCCTCGTGGGGCGAGCGGAGGTCCCGCGCGAGCCCGCCGCACCGGGCGCCGGGCGCCCGGCGCGGGCAAAGTCCTTTCGCCCGCACCAGAGATACCGAGCCGGCACCGCAGGGGCCGGCTTTTCGGGTTAGCCGCCGGGTGGGCGCTCGCGCACGGCACTTCGCATGGCATTCGTCGCATGAATCGCAACCATCGCGCACATTGCCGCGATGCCCTTGCGCGATGCTCGGG
>CANRLS010000052.1 GCA_947631545.1 uncultured Atopobiaceae bacterium | reverse complement strand
AGCGCGCCCGCGAGGCGGAGGCTGAGCCCGGGAGCTCCCCGCCCGCAACCCGCCTCGCGCGCCCTACTCGAAGTCGATTCTCGCGAGCGAGCTGATGCCCGAGGTGCGCATGGTGGTGTGGTCGAAGGCCACGTCGGGGATGGGCATGGAGTTGAGGTCGTGCTTCTTGCCCTTGAGCACGATGCCGCCGGCGGCGAGCGCCTTGTCAACGAAGTCCTCGCAGTTGTTGGCGAGCACGTTGAAGTAGGGCGGCGTCTTGGCCCACCGCTCGCAGAAGATGCGGACGGCCTCGGCCTTGTCGGCCGTGACGCCCATGCGGAGCACGCGGCGTATGGGCTCGTACCAGTACTTGTAGCCGT
The DNA here is from genome assembly GCA_947631545.1 of uncultured Atopobiaceae bacterium. Taxonomy (GTDB): domain Bacteria; phylum Actinomycetota; class Coriobacteriia; order Coriobacteriales; family Atopobiaceae; genus CANRLS01. Next base: position 10,265 of record CANRLS010000052.1, on the reverse strand, counting down.
TGAAGAGGCGCACCGAGCGCTTGTCCTCGTGGAAGCTGTCCTCGTGATAGGTCATGCAGGCGCGCCGGAAGGTCTCGAAGTCCTTGCCGTCGTCGGGGTCGGCCAGCTGCGCGATGGAGCCGCGCGCGAACCATTCGCCGAGGTTGTCCACCGGGTGGTAGCTGTAGAGGTGCACGCGGCCGTCGGCGTCCTCGACGAGGATGCCGGAGTGGCCCATGAGCCCGAAGAGGTACTGGGGCGAGTTGAAGACGTCGACGTGGGATTCGGCCATGAGGTGGGCCTCCTAGCTGCGACTCTGGGTGGTGGCGCCGCCGGTGCCGCCGCCGGTGTTGTAACCGGTGCCGCCGCCGGTTCCGGGCCCGTTGCTCACCACGAGCGTGATGGTGGCGCCGTAGGGGGCCGAGCCCGAGGGCGAGAAGCCCACCACCTGGCCGGCGGGCTCCTGGCGATTGTCGCGGTAGTCGTAGTTCACGGTGAAGCCGAGGTTCTGCAGCTCGGCCGTGGCGCTGTCGACATCGTCGCCGATGGTGCTGGGGATGTCCACGAGGTTCGGGCCCTGGCTCACGCTGACGACGATCGTGGTGCCGGTCGGCTGCTTGCCCGTGGGCTGGTAGTCGACGACGTAGCCCTTCTGCACGTCCGAGCTGTAGACGTCCTGCTCGCTCACGGCGAAGCCCGCCTGCTCGAGCGCCGAGACGGCGTCGGAGCGGCTGTAGCCGTTCACGTCGGGCACGTCCTTGAGCTGGGGACCGTTGGAGAGGTGGTAGGTGACGTCGTCGCCCACCTTGGCCGTGGCCCCGGCGGCGGGGTCCTGGGTGGCGATGCGGCCCTCGTCCACGTCATCGGCGTTCACCGGCTCGCCCGCCTTGGCGACGAGCCCCACGGCCTCGAGCGCCTTCTGCGCCTCGTCGGGGGTCATGTTCTTGAGGTCGGGCACGGCCACTTCCTCGGCCGGCTCCTGCCCGCGCGAGACCACGAGGTTGATGGCCGTGCCGCGGGCGGCGGAGATGCCGCTCTCGGGATCCTGGGAGATGACGACGCCGCGCTCGACGGTGTCGGAGTACTCGGTGCCCACCGTGCCGAGCGTCCAGAAGTCGCTCTCGGCGATGCGCTGCTCGGCCTCGGCCCGGGTGAGCGAGACGTAGTTGGGCACCATCTGCGTGGCGCCGTTCTGGCTCATGAAGAACCACACGACGAGCGCCACGACCGCGATGATGGCGACGATGATGCCCACGATGAGGCCGGTATGGCGCTTCTTCGGCTGGGGCTCGCCGTAGGGGCCGCTCGCGCCGGCGAGGTTCGTGCCCGTGCCCACCGGCACCACGCCGGCCGGGCGGTTGATCTGGCGGGTGGCGCCCTCGCCGTTGCCGTTCATGCGGCGGGTGGCCGAGGCGGGGACGAGCGCCGTGGCGGCGCCGTTCTCAACCGTGGCCTGCACCACGCGGCCCGAGAGGTAGTCCATGAGGGCGCGGCGGAGCTCGTCGGCCGTCTGGTAGCGCTGGGCCGGGTCCTTGGCCATGCACTTGAGGATGATGGCCTCGAGGTTGGCGTCCACCTTGGGGTTGATCTGGCTCGGCGGCACGGGCTCCTCGTTCACCTGCTTGAGCGCCACGGTGATGGCGTCGTCGCCGTCGAAGGGCACGCGGCCGGTGGCGGCCTCGTACATCACCACGCCGAGGCTGTAGATGTCGCTCGTGGGGCCCAGGTCCTTGCCCTGCGTCTGCTCGGGGCTCACGTAGTGGGCGGTGCCGAGGACGGAGTTCGTGGCCGTGAGATGGGAGTTCCGGGCGCGCGCGATGCCGAAGTCCATCACTTTGATGTTGCCGTCGGGCTGCACCATGATGTTCTGCGGCTTGATGTCGCGGTGGATGATGTCGTGGCGGTGGGCCACCGAGAGCGCCTGGCAGATCTGGGAGCCGATCTGGGCCACCTTGCGGGGCTCCAGGGCGCCGTGGTTCTTGAGGCCGGTCTTGAGGTCGGTGCCGCGCAGGAGCTCCATGACGATGTAGTAGGTGTCGCCGTCCTTGCCCCAGTCGTAGATGCCCACGATGTAGGGGCTCGAGAGGGCGGCGGCCGCCTGGGCCTCCTGCTTGAAGCGCGCCGCGAACGAGGGGTCCTGGGCGTACTGCTCCAGCATGATCTTGATGGCCACGCTGCGGTTGAGCACCGTGTCCATGCCCCTGTAGACGCTGGCCATGCCGCCCACGCCTATCTTGTCGAGGACCTTGTACCGTCCACCAAGCATGTCCTTAGGCATCGCTATCCCCGTCCGTTCACTGCGCGGTTCCTTGAGTCTGAATGTAGAGGCAGTTGGCGAGCACGTCGCCCGCCACCCGCGTGGCCTTGCCGCTCATATCCTCGTCGGGCCCGCCCTCGAGCAGGATCGAGACGGCGAGCGTGGGCTGCTCGTAGGGCGCGTAGCCGATGAAGAGCGAGTTCACGTGGTCGCCCTCCTCCGCCGTGCCCGTCTTGCCGGCCACGTTGACGTCCCAGATCTGGCTCGTGGTGCCCGTGCCCTCGGTGGTGACGTCGAGCATGGCGTCGCCCACCTGGGCGGCCACGTCGGCCGAGAGCGCCTGCCCCAGCGAGCGCGGCGAGGTGGCGCTCACCTGCACGCCCTCGGGCGAGTAGACGCCCTGCACCACGTAGGGGTTCATGACGATCCCCTTGTTGGCGATGGCGGCCGCGATCACGGCGTTCTGCATGACGGTGGTCTGGGGGCCGGGAGGGCTCTCGTGCTCGCCCACGGGCTGGCCGCAGCCGGCCCAGGCGAGCTCCCATTCCGTCATCTCGGATGGATCGGGCATGAGCGAGGCCAGGCACGAGAAGTCCTGTCCGAGCGTCTGGCCGTAGCCGAAGCCCTGGGCGAAGCGCACGAGCGTGGCCGCGCCCTCCTGGACCGCCACCTGGCCGAAGACCGTGTTGGCCGAGACGGCGAGCGCGTAGCGGAGGCTGATGTTGCCATAGTCGGTGTCGTGGATGTTCGTGATGGGGCTCCCGCCGATGTCCATGGAGGCGGGGGCGTCGTAGGTGGAGTCGAGGGTGGCCGTGCCGCTCTGGAGCGCGGCGCCGAGGGTCACCACCTTGAAGGTGGAGCCCGGCGCGTAGAGCGCCTGGGTGGCGCGGTTCATGAGCTCGCCCTCGGTGGAGCCGCTCGCGATGATGTCCCCCAGCTGGTCGTAGCGGAAGCTCGGCGAGGTGGAGCAGGCGAGGACGGCCCCCGTGGAGGGGTCGAGCACCACGATGGCGCCCTTGCGCTCGCCCAGGGCCTCGTTGCAGTAGGCCTGCATCTGGGAGTTCAGCGTGAGCTGCACGGTGTTGCCGGGCTGGCGGATGCCGGCGAGCGAGTTCAGCGCCGCGAGCCAGTTGGAGTAGTCGGCGTGGCCCGTGAGCGCGGCGTTCATGGAGTTCTCGATGCCGGTGGTGCCGTACTGCGTGCTCACGTAGCCCACCACGTGGGGCGCCAAGGTGCCCGAGGGATAGACCCGCGCGTAGCTCCCGTCGTCTTGGCGGATCGACTCCGCGAGCGTCACCCCGTCGGACGAGATGATGGCGCCGCGCTCGATGCGGGAGCTCTTGACCATGGTGTGGTTGTTGGTGGGCATGCTCTGGTAGCTCTCGGCGAAGACGGTCTGGATGAGGGTGAGGTTGCCGATGAGCACGGCGAAGATGACCGAGAAGAACGTGATGAGCACCGTGAGGCGCTTGCCGAGGGCGAGGCGCCCGAGGACGCCCGACTCCGGCGTCTCGAGGCCGAAGGAGACCCTCGCGTGGAGGCCGGCCCTGCGCTGGGCCATGCGGGTGCGGGCGTTGGCGCCGTCGGTGGCGATGCCCTGGGCGGCCTGGCGGACGGCCCCGGTGGAGCCGGCGGCGACGCCGCTCCCCGCGAGGAGGGCCTCGCGCCCCGTGGCCTGGTCGCCCGCGCGCAGGAGCAGCCCCACGATGATGAAGCTCGCCAGAAGCGACGAGCCGCCCTGGCTCATGAAGGGAAGCGTCACGCCCGTGAGCGGCAGAAGGCGCGTCACGCCCCCCATGATGAGGAAGGCTTGGATGCCGATGGCCGAGGTGAGGCCCACGCAGGTGAAGGCCGCCATGTCGCTCTTGGCCCTCGCCGCCGTGGCGAAGCCCCTCACGCAGAAGAGGATGTAGAGGAAGATCACGGCCGAGCCGCCGAGGAGCCCCATCTCCTCGCCGATGGCGCTGAAGATGAAGTCGCTCTCAACCACCGGGATGAGGGTGGGGAGGCCCTTGCCGATGCCGTCCCCCACGATGCCGCCGTCCGCAAGGCTGTAGAGGCTCTGGACGATCTGGAGGCCCGTGTTGGACGGGTCGGCGAAGGGATCGATCCACGTGTCGAAGCGCACCTTCACGTGGCCGAAGAGGTGGTAGCAGACGAAGGCGCCGATGGCGAGGAGCACCACGGCCACCACGACGTAGCCCACGCGGCCCGTGGCCACGTAGAGCATGATCACGAAGATGCTGAAGAAGAGGACGGCGCTCCCGAGGTCGCGCTCGAAGACGACGATGGCGAGCGAGATGATCCACATGGCGAAGATGGGCGCCAGCATGCGCAGGCGCGGCAGCCTGAAGGGCCCGATCTGGTGGGTGGCCACCGAGAGGAGCTCGCGGTTGTCGGCCAGGTAGGCGGCGAGGAAGAGCGTGATGAGCACCTTGGCGATCTCGCCCGGCTGAAACGACAGCCCGAAGATGTTCAGCCAGAGCTTGGAGCCCGACTGCTCGACGCCGAAGACCATGGGCAGGAGCACGAACACGAGGCCGAGGGCGCCCAGGGTGTACTTGTAGCGCGCGAGGTCGTCGAGGTTCTGCACGAGGGCGAGGACCACGACCATGCAGCCCACGGCCAGGTAGAGCCAGATCACCTGGTTGAAGGCGAGGTCGGGCGCGAGCCGCGTGACGAAGGTGATGCCGATGCCCGAGAGCACGAAGACCACGGGCAGGATGGCGGGGTCGGCTCCGGGCGCGAGCAGGCGGATGGCCACGTGCGAGGCGAAGAACGCGATGAGGAGGCCGATGGGCACGGCGAGCGTGGCGAACGTGAGCTCGACGCCGCTGCTCACCACGTAGAGGGCGTAGATGAGGAGCACGGGGATGGCGCCCGCCATGAGGAGCAGGAGCTCGGTGGTGCGGCGGTCGGAGTGGGTCTTGGCGGAGGCGGCCATGCTACGCACCCCCCTCGTCCCGGACGGGGGCGCCCTCGGCGCCCTCCGCGGCGGTCGCGCCGAGGGCGCCAGTAGCGCCCTCGGGGTTCGGCGACGTGAGCACCTGGTTGGCCGTGCTCTCGGCTTCGGCCTGGCTCTGGGCGATCTGGTCGCGGTAGCTCTCGACGGTGGCGAGGGCCTCGTCCTCGCTTCCCACGGGAATGCCGTCCGAGAGCTGGTGCTGGAGCGACTCGGGCAGGCTGGTGGTGACGACGTCGGTCATGGTGTCGAGCCTCGAGAGGCTGATGCCCAAGAGGTCGCCCTCGATGCCCTGGTACACGGAGACGTAGCCGTTGGTGGTGGAGAGGTACCAGCAGCTGCTGATGATCATGACGCTCGCGAGGAGCACGCCGGCGAGGACCGCGCAGGCGCTGAGCCCCCAGACCTTCACGGCCCGGCGGGCGCTGTGGGCGGCCGCCTCGTCCCTGCCGTCCGAGACCACGTCCACGACGACGCAGGTGACGTTGTCGTGGCCGCCCGAGACGAGGGCCGCCGACACGAGGGCGTCGACGCAGACCTCCGGGCTCGGCGTCGAGACGACGATGTCCTCTATCTCGGCGTCCTCCACCATCGACGAGAGGCCGTCCGAGCAGAGGATCACGCGGTCGCCGCTCTCCACGTCGAGGGTGAAGCGGTCGGCGTACATGTCGGGATCGGAGCCGAGAGCGCGGGTGACCCAGCTCCGGTGGGGATGGGTGCGGGCCTCGTCGGCCGTGATCTCGCCCGCGTCCACGAGCTCCTCCACGAGGGAGTGGTCGTGGGTCACGCGCACGAGGGTGCCGTTGCGCAGCAGGTAAAGGCGAGAATCGCCCACATGGGCGACGGCCATCTGGTCGTCGTCGATGAGGCAGGCGGTGCAGGTGCAGCCCATGCCCTCGCGCCCCTCGCCCCGCTTGGGGCCGTCGATGACGGCGCGGTTGGCGGCCTCCACGGCCTCGCCCAGGGCCTGGGCGTCGGCAGCGGTGGGGGCCGCCTCGTCGAGCGTGCGGATGGCGATGGCGCTCGCCACCTCGCCCGCCGCGTGGCCGCCCATGCCGTCGCAGACGGCGAAGAGCGGGGGCTTCACCAGGTAGGAGTCCTCGTTGTGCTCGCGCACGGAGCCCACGTCGGTACGGGCCGCCCACGAGAGGCGCGCGGTCCTTCCGGCGTCGGCCATGCCGCCCACGCGCCCCGAGAGGTCGAGCACGGCCCGGGAGGCCGGCGCCGCCTGGGTCACGTCGGTGCGCGGGCGCTTCGCCAGAAGCGTGCCTCTGGTCGGCGGCATCATCGACGGCTGACCCTCAGCACCGCGTCGCCCACCTGCACGTCATCGCCGTCGCGAAGGGTCACCGGCTCGGCGATGGGCCGGCCGTTCACCAGCGTGCCGTTGGTGGAGTGGAGGTCCTCGAGCACGAGCGCGGGCCCCTGCAGCGTGAGGCGCGCATGGTTGGCCGAGACGAAGGGCTCGTTGATCTGGATGTCGGAGGAGGGGGAGCGCCCGATCACCACGGGGCCGAGCATGTCGATGTGGAGGCCGCGGAGGTTCTTGGGACCCTTCTCGAGGTCGAGGGTCCAGATGGCGGGGTCCTTGCGCTGCCCGCGCACGAGGCCGATGCCGGTTCGCATGACCGCGAAGAGGAAGATGTAGAGGAGGATGACGAGGATGATCCGCCCCACGTAGAGAGCGAGGTCAATCACGGGATCCCCCCAGCCTCGCGGCCATGGCCCGAGCGCCCGTGCGGGGCGAGGCGGGGCCGGCTGGCGCCGGCGCCGTGCGCGCGGGGGCGAGGGCCCGGATCTGGCTCGAGCGCGCGGGCACTAGTTCTCCCGGAACTCGAGGTTCGTGAGGCCCAGGGTGATGACGTCGCCGTCGTGGAGGGTGCACTCGTCCACGTCCACGTCGTTCACCAGCGTGCCGTTGGTGGAGTTGAGGTCGGTGATCACCCAGCGGGCGCCGTCGAAGTCGAGCTCGGCGTGGCGCCTCGAGACGTTGGGGTCGCGAAGGATGAGGCCGCCGGAGGTGCGCTCGCGGCCGATGATGGCGCGCTCGCCCTTGACCACGTAGGTGCGGCCGCTCTGGCGGTCGATGAGCATGGCCTGGGGGGCGAAGTCCGCGGGGTCGGCCGTGGGCACGGGGGCGGGGGAGCGCTTGGCCGCCTGCTCGTGGCCGATGCCGGCGCCGGCCCCGTAGAGCTCGGCCGACGATCCCACCTCGGGGACCTTCGAGAGGCGCGGGTTGGCCGAGACGGGCGTGGGGGCGGGCTCGGCCGGAGCGTCGCCCGCGCCGAAGTCGTCGTCCGGCATGACGTCGAGGCCGTCCAGGGCGTCCGCGCCCGGGGAGTCGGCGGTCATGCGGATGGGGGCATGGCCGGGCGAGGGGGCCCGCCGGGTCTCGGGAACGCGCGCATGGGCCGCCTTGGGCGCGGGTGCGGGCGTGGCCGCGCCGCCGAGCCCGCCGCCCAGGCGGCTCTGCATGAAGCGGTTCTCCTCGTCCCTCAGGCGCTCGAGCGTGCGGGCATCGACGTTCTCGGCGAAGGCCGAGAACCGCCCCGCCTTGAGCGACGGGTCCACCATGAAGCGCACGAGCGGCTGGCCGATGAAGGCGTAGCCGCGGCGCTGGGCCTGGGCCTCGAGGAACTGCGCGGTCTCGCGGGTGACCTCGCCGTAAACCGGCTGCATGAGGGCGTCGTCCTCCTGCGAGATGAGGATCGTGTAGAGGGCGGGCGCGGTGTCCACCCCGTTGATGACGTAGGTCTCGTTCTCCATCTCGTGCGCGGCGCGCTTGGCCATCTTCTTGAACGAGAACGGCATGGGCGCCGAGGTGGTGCCGAAGATCCCCGAGACGCGGTCTTCGAAGACGTTGAGGAAGTTCACGGGGCTCCCCTCCTAGGCTCTGGCGGGCCCGCCCGGCTCGGGGCTCGGCGCCGCGAGGTCCAAGACGGGGCCGAAGAGGCCGGTCACGATCAGCATGATCGCCAAAAAGCCTAGCAAAACGAGCCCATCGGGGCCCACGGGGAGCCAGGCTCGCGCCCCATATTCCAGAGCATCTCCCCATGCCAGGGCGCCGAAGGCGAAGGCCGCGGCCGCGCACTGGCCGAGGCAGGCGAGGGCGCGGGCACCGCCGGCGCCGCGCAGGAGCCGGCGCGCCGCCATGCGGTTGAGGAGCGCGCAGGCGAGGGCGCCGAGGGCGCAGCCCGCCATGGAGATCCATCCCGAGGGGGCGAGGAAGGGGTCGAAGGGGCCGCCCGCCGCCTGCGCCCCCTGCGCCGTCTGCGCGGATGCGACGCCGAGGTCGGCGGCACCGGCGGCGACGGATCCCCTGGGGGCGAGAGCCCCGAGCGCGAGCGCCCAGGGCGACTCCGAGAAGGCGGACTGGGCCGCGAGGGCGAGCGCGCAGGCGAAGGCGCCCGTGAGGGCCGCCGCGAGGGGCCGGAGGGCATAGCCCGCGAGGCCCGGCGCCAAGAGGGGCTGGAGGAGCGCCGTGGGCGCGAGGCAGGCCGAGGAGGCCAGGCGGCCGCCTCTGCCGAACCATAGCCACCAGGCGACGCCGAGCGCGATGACGAGGGCTCCGAGACCGAGGTAGCCCGCGTTCCAGGTGGCGTAGATGACCCCTTCGGCCCCCTCCGCCGCAGTGCGCGTCTGCAACCCCTGGGAAAGGAGCGAGACGCCGAGCGCCGCGATGCCGAGGGCGCTTCCCAAGGGCGCCCAGGCGAAGGCGGCCACGCCGCAGATGGCGGCCGCGGCGACGCTCCCCAGGCCCTCGAGCCCCACGACCCCGCAGGCGATGCCCACGACGAGCGCCGTGAGCGCCATGTTGCAGAAGCGCGCGAGGATGGTGGCCAGATGGGGGATGCGCCGCCCGGGCGGGTCGAGGTTTCGCCACGGCTCCTCGTCGAACTCGGGCTCCTCCTCCTTGGCCTGCGAGAGGAGCCGCAGGATGGAGGCCCGGCCCGCCTCGGGGTCGCCGAGCGCGCCTGCCGTCACGGGCAGGCCGTCCGGCCCCGCGAGCGGCTGGCCGTCCCGGCCGGTGACGGGGGCCGCCGCGAGGAGGCTCTCGGCGAAGCGCGCCACCGAGGGCTCGCGGAGGGAGGCGTCGGGCGAGAGGGCCCCCATGATCGCCTCGGCCACGACCGGATCCATCTCGGGGTCGAGCTCGCCGATGGGGGTGGCGCCCCTCTCGATGAGCGCGAGCGACTTCTCGGCCGTGGGCGCCGCGAAGGGCTGGCGACCCGTCAGGGCCTCGTAGACGACGACGGCGAGCGAGAAGACGTCGCTCCTTTCGTCCACGAGCTCGCCCTCCAGCTGCTCCGGGGCCATGTAGCCCACGGTGCCGCCCCGGGCGCCTCCCCAGCCGGCCGCGCTCGCCAGGCTCGCCATGCCGAAGTCGCCGAGCTTCACCTGGCCGGTGCGGTCGATCATCACGTTCTGGGGCTTGATGTCGAGGTGCAGGACGCCGTTCGCGTGGGCGAAGGAGAGCGCCGACGCCAGGCAGCGGAGCACGTAGGCCGCCTCGTCGAAGATGAGGACGCCGCCCTCCACCCGCTGCCTGAGCTCCGCCAGCGTGACGCCGTCCACGTACTCCATGACGAGGTAGGCGTAGTCGTCGTCAACCTCGAAGTCGTGGACCGTGACGATGTTGGGGTGCGCGAGGAAGCTCGAGGCCCGGGCCTCTGCCAGCGCCTCGTCGAGCGTGACGGTGCTCGCGCCGAGGTCGAGCGGCAGGCACTTCACCGCGACGCGCCGCTGCAGGCGCACGTCCCAGCACACGAGCACCGAGCCGAAGCCGCCCACGTCGCGAAGGTCCATGACGCGGTAGCGGCCGAGCAGCGGCTCGACCTCGGCGAGCTCCGGGTTGAGCTCGGGGGCGATGCCGTCGCGCCGGATGCGGGCCGACGGCGTGGGCTCTGGGCTGGGCTGTCGTCTGGAGCTGTTCGGCACGGCGCCTCGGAGGGGTTCGGTTCAGCTGCGGGTATCGCCATGGTAGCAGGGCCCAGTGCCGCTGCCCGTGCGGCCCGGGGCGAGCGTGGCCCAGGGCTCCGGCTCCGCCTCGCATCGCCCGTGCGCATC
>CANRLS010000051.1 GCA_947631545.1 uncultured Atopobiaceae bacterium | reverse complement strand
TATGGTTTCCCGCCAGACATCCCGTCCGATGTCCCTTACGACATCCCGGAGCTCCCCGAGGCGCCCGATGCGCCGAGAGGAAGGTCGGGGCGCGGCCGAGATATCCTCGAGTGGGTCGTCATCATCGCCTTCGCCGTGGGCGTGGCGACGCTCGTCAGGCTCTTCGTGGTGGAGCCCTACATCATCCCGAGCGAGTCGATGCTCGAGACCATCAAGGTGAGCGACAAGGTGCTCGGCGAGAAGCTCACCTACCGGTTCGGCGAGCCCCAGCAGGGAGACATCGTCACCTTCACCGATCCGGAGGATCCGTCGACCACGCTCATCAAGCGCATCATCGCGACGCCCGGGCAGACCGTCGATCTGGTGGACGGGCAGGTCGTCGTCGATGGCGAACCCCTCGACGAGCCCTACGCGGTGGGGGAGAGCGCGCCGCTCATCATGCAGTCGCCCTCGCTCGACGAGCCCGTCTCCTATCCGGTGACCCTCGGAGACGACGAGTACTGGGTGATGGGGGACAACCGCGAGAATTCGCTCGACTCCCGCTACTTCGGCCCCATAGGGAGGGACGCCATCACGTCGAAGGCCTGGGTCATCTTCTGGCCGCCGGGGGAGTGGCGCACGCTCTCGTAAGATGGGAGGGCCCGTCGCCTTGGCGACGGGCGGCAGGAATCGACAGCGCAACGCGCGACGACGCGCAACGCTCAGAGAGGGGACGAAGGCCGATGGCGAATCCGAACGCGCCCACCTTCCAGGAGATGATCCTGGCGCTGCAGACCTATTGGGCGGGCCATGGCTGCGCCGTCATGCAGCCGGTGGATACGGAAGTGGGCGCCGGCACCTTCCACACCGCCACCACGCTCCGCTCCCTGGGCCCCGAGCCCTGGGCCGCCTGCTACGCCCAGCCCTGCCGACGCCCCACCGACGGGCGCTACGGCGAGAATCCCAACCGCATGCAGCACTACTACCAGTTCCAGGTGCTCATCAAGCCCTCCCCGGCCGACAGCCAGGAGCTCTACCTCGGCTCGCTCACCAAGATCGGCCTCGACCCGGCCGAGCATGACGTCCGCTTCGTCGAGGACGACTGGGAGAGCCCGACGCTCGGCGCCTGGGGCCTCGGGTGGGAGGTCTGGATCGACGGTATGGAAGTGACGCAGTTCACCTACTTCCAGCAGGTGGGCGGTATCGAGTGCGATCCGGTCCCCGTGGAGATCACCTACGGCCTGGAGCGGCTCGCCATGTACGCCCAGGACGTGGACTCCGTCTTCGACCTGGTGTGGTGCGTCCAGCCGGATGGCTCGACGCTCACCTACGGCGACGTCTTCCTCGAGAACGAGCGGGAGTTCAGCGCCTACAACTTCGAGGTGGCCGATGTGGCGGCGCTCCGCGAGCGCTTCGACCAGTACGAGCGCGAGTGCCGGGCCTGCCTGGATGCGAACCTGCCGCTCGTGGCCTACGATTGCGCCCTCAAGTGCTCGCACCAGTTCAACCTGCTCGACGCCCGCGGCGCGCTCTCGCAGACCGAGCGCATGAACTACATCCTCAGGGTGAGGACCGTCGCCAAGAGCGCCTGCGTCGCCTGGCTGGAATCCCAGAGGGCCGATGCGGCCGAAGGCGCCCGTACGGAAGGGGAGGTGGCCTAGATGCCCGTTCGCGACTTCCTCCTTGAGATCGGCTCGGAGGAGCTGCCGAGCGCGCCTCTGGACGCGGCTCGAAAGCAGCTCCTGGACCTCACGGCCAAGGGGCTCGCCGATGCGGGCCTCGCCCACGGCGAGCTGCGCGTGCTCTCGAGCCCGCGTCGGCTGGCCGTCATCGCGAGCGACGTGGCGGACGCCACCGAGGCCGTCTCCATCACGGCGCGCGGCCCCAGGGCGAGCGCCGCCTTCGACGCAGACGGCAACCCCACCAAGGCGGCCCTCGGCTTCGCCCGGTCGAAGGGCGTGGAGGTCGAGGACCTCGTCGTGAGGGACGAGAAGGGGCAGGACTACGTCTTCTGCGACATCGAGAGGCCGTCCCGGCCCGCGAGCGAGCTTCTGGGACCCATGGCCGAATCCCTGATCGCCCGGCTCAGCTGGCCGAGAAGCCAGCGCTGGGGCTCGGAGTCGGTGCGCTACTGCCGTCCGGTCCGCTGGATCGTCTGTCTCTTCGGGCCCGAGGTCGTCCCCGTCGCCTACGGCGATGTGACGTCCGGGCGCGAGACCCGCGGCCACCGCGTGCTCGCCCCCGGCTGGCACGACGTGGCCGATCCCGCCTCCTACGAGGCGACCCTCGAAGCCGCCTTCGTGCTCTCGCACGACGTGCGGGCGGCTCGCATCCGCGAGGGCATCGAGGAGGTCGAGGGGCGCCTCGGCGTGGCGGTCGACACCCCCGCGCGCGTCTTCGCCGAGGTCGTGAACCTCTGCGAGTGGCCGACCGTGATCACCGGGCAGTTCGACGAGCGATTCCTCGACGTGCCCCAGGAGATCATCTGCGAGTCGATGCTCAGCCATCAGCGCTACTTCCCGACCTACGACGCGAAGGACGGCCTCACGAGGACCTTCGTGGTCGTGGGCAACGGCGATCCCGCCTGCTCCCGTGCCATCGCCGACGGCAACGAGCGCGTCGTGCGGGCCCGCCTCGACGATGCCGCCTTCTTCTACGAGGAGGATCTCAAGGCCTCGATGGAGGACTGGCTCGAGCGCTTGGAGGACGTGACCTTCCAGGAGCGGCTGGGCACCCTTCGCCAGAAGGTGTATCGCATGGAGGGGCTCGCCTGCGAGGTGGCCCGCCTGGCGGGGGAGGACGACGACACCCAGGCGCTCTGCGGGGAGGCCGCGCACCTGGCCAAGGCGGACCTCGTCTCGTCCGCGGTCGTGGAGTTCACGAACCAGCAGGGCGTGATGGGCGGCTACTACGCAACGGCCGCGGGGGCGCCCCGCGAGGTGGCCGAGGCCATCGCCGACCACTACCGTCCGCGCTTCGCTGGAGACGAGCTCCCGAGGGGCTTCGTGGGCAAGGCGGTGGCCATCGCCGACAAGCTCGACACCATCTGCGGCATGTTCGCCATCGACGAGCCGCCGACGGGATCGAAGGACCCCTTCGCCCAGAGGAGAAGCGCCATCGGCATCATCCGCATGCTGCTCGCCATGCCCCAGGTGCCCCTGCGCTCGCTCATCGCCGCATCGCTCGCCCTCTACCGGGAGCAGGGACTCTCCTTCGACGAGGCCGCCGTCGCCCGGGAGGTGGCGGGCTTCATGGCCGGGCGCCTCGCCGTCATGGCCCGCGACGAGGGCGCGTCCCCCGATGCCGTCCAGGCCGTCTCCGCGACGGGCGTCATCGATCCGGAGGAGTTCCTCTCGCGCGTGCGCACCCTCGAATCGATGCGCTCGAGCGAGGCCGAGCTCATGGACGATCTGGCCCAGGGCTTCACCCGCGCGACGCACCTCGCGGACGCCTCGCTCGGGACGGACGTGGACGAGGCGCTCCTCAAAGACGCCGAGCGGAGGCTCCTCCGGGCGGTGGAGGTCGCCGAGGGGAGCGTCGCCGAGAGCCTCGGCAAGGGGCGCTACGGAGACGCCCTCGCCGCGCTCGCGAAGTTGAGGGGCCCCGTGGACGCCTTCTTCGAGGAAGTGCTCGTTATGGATCCCGACGAGCGGATCAGGGCGAATCGCCTGCGGCTCCTGAACCGCTTCGCAGCCGCCTTCGGGCCGGTCGCCGACTTCAGGGCGCTCGCCAGGCCGGTCGGCGACTGAGGGAGGGGAGCGCCTTCGGCCGGCGCGCGGCGCAGCCGGAGCTGTTTCGGCGCTCGCTCGCGGACCGTCGGCGGATTCCAGTGGGTCCGCCGCCTTCCATCGACTACCATCAGGGCAAGACGAACGACGCTCAAGGAGGAGCCCGTGCCCCTTAGAACCTTCGACACCGACGACATCGATTACGCCGACGATTGCGTCATCATCCACGTCCTTTCCGACTCCATGGGTGACACGGCAGCGGGCGTGGTCGCCGCCGCCGCGAGCCAGTTCGAGCTCGGCAGCGTGAGGATCTCGCGCCTTCCGCAGGTCAGAAGCGTCGACCAGGTGAGGGAGTACCTCGACGGCGCCAGTGACGACGAGCACCCTTCGGCGGTCTTCCACACGATCGTCGACACCGACCTCCGGAACGACATCCGCCGAGAGCTCGAGTCGCGGCAGCTCTTCTCCATCGACATCATCGGCCCGGCCATCAACGTGCTCGCCACGCTCACCGAGACCGAGCCCATGAACATCCCGGGCGGCGTGTAGGCCGCATCTGGCATGTCCTTTCGGGGAGCGCCCCTCAGGTTGCGCGCGCGTGCCTGAAGGGGCGTTTCCCTTTGTGGAATTTCATGCCGAAAACCGCTGCTATCCCTCTGTGTTCATTGAAGCCCGAACCCCCATGGGATAGCATTGCTTAGGTTGTTTGAGGCCATGGCGCCGCGCCGAGCGGCGTCCCGACATCGAGCCCATTGGAGGCTCAGGCGAGCGAAGGAGTGGCATGGCAGACATCGATCCGAACAAGCATGTGTACCGGTGGGGCATCGACGCATCGGGCAAGGACGTCACCGAGGCCGATTCCTCGATGAACTACATCGTTGGCGGCAAGGGCGCCAACCTGGCCGAGATGGCCAAGATCGGGCTTCCGGTCCCTCCCGGCTTCTCCATCACCTGCCAGACCTGCGTGGCGTACTCCACCAATGACAACACCTGGCCCGAGGGCGTGCTCGACGAGATCGACGAGTACCGCGTCGACCTCGAGAACCGCATGGGCAAGAAGATCGGCGACCCCGACGATCCCCTGCTCGTCTCCGTGCGCTCCGGTGCGCCCTTCTCGATGCCGGGCATGATGGACACGGTCCTCAACCTCGGTCTCAACGACGAGTCCGTCCAGGGCCTCATCAAGCATACCGACAACCCGCGCTTCGGCTGGGATTCCTACCGCCGCTTCGTGCAGATGTTCTCCCACGTGGTCATGGGCCTCGATGGCGACCTCTTCGAGGACGCCATCAACAGGATGAAGGCCGACCGCGGCGTGGCCAACGACACCGACCTCACCGCCGAGGACCTCGAGGAGCTCGTCCACGAGTTCAAGGAGATCTTCTCCAAGGAGATCGACGCCTCCGAGCACCCCGAGCTCGTCGTGGACGGCAAGGTCACCTTCCCGCAGGATCCCTACACCCAGCTGAAGCTCGCCATCGAGGCCGTCTTCGGCTCTTGGATGAACGAGCGCGCCATCCTCTACCGCCAGCAGAACAAGATCCCCGATGACCTGGGCACGGCCGTGAACGTGCAGATCATGGCCTACGGCAACAAGGGCAACGACTCCGCCACCGGCGTGGCCTTCACGCGCAACGCCGCCGACGGCACGAAGGAGTACTACGGCGACTTCCTGGTGAACGCCCAAGGCGAGGACGTCGTGGCCGGCATCCGCAACACCCAGCCCATCTCGGAGCTCAAGACCATGCCGGGCCTCGAGAAGGCCGGCGAGCAGCTGGAAGACATCTTCGAGCTCCTCGAGCACCACTACCACGACATGATGGACATCGAGTTCACCATCGAGAAGGGCAAGCTCTGGATGCTCCAGACCCGCGTGGGCAAGCGCACCGCGCAGGCCGCGCTGAAGATCGCCATCGACATGGAGCACGAGGGCCTCATCGACAAGCAGACGGCCGTCACCCGCGTGAACCCCGATCAGCTCGACCAGCTGCTGCACCCGCAGTTCGACCCCAAGGCCGCCAAGAAGGTCATCGCCAAGGGCATGAACGCGAGCCCCGGCGCCGCGGTGGGCGAGGTCGTGTTCTCGTCCGATGACGCCGTCGCCAAGAAGGACGAGGGCATCGACACCATCCTCGTGCGCTGGGAGACCAACCCCGACGACCTCAAGGGCATGGTCGCGGCCGAGGGCATCCTCACCTCCCACGGCGGCAAGACGAGCCACGCGGCCGTCATCGCCCGCGGCATGGGCGCCCCCTGCGTCTGCGGCTGCGAGACCCTGAAGATCGACGCCGAGGCCAAGGAGGCCGTCGTCGAGGGCACCGACATCGTGCTCCATGAGGGCGACGTCATCTCCATCGACGGCTCCACCGGCGAGGTCATCCTGGGCGCCGTGGACCTCGTGCAGCCCGAGCTCACCGGCGACCTGGACACGATCCTCGTCTGGGCCGACGAGATCGCCAACGACGACTCCATGGGCGCCGACATCGCCGTGCGCGCCAACGCCGACAACCCCGCCGACGCCAAGCTCGCCCGCGACTTCGGCGCCACCGGCATCGGCCTCTGCCGCACCGAGCACATGTTCCTCGGCGACCGCAAGCAGATCATCCAGAACTTCATCCTCGCCGACTCCGACGAGGTGAAGCAGGAGAACCTCAACCAGCTGCTCGCCGCCCAGACCGGCGACTTCCTTGAGATCCTCCGCGCCATGGACGGCCTGCCCGTGATCATCCGCCTGCTCGACCCGCCGCTGCACGAGTTCCTCGACAGCCCGCGCGAGCTCGCCGTCGAGATCGCCAAGGACGAGGCCACGGGCGTCGATCCCAAGGTCGTCGAGAAGAAGAAGAGCCTGCTCGAGCGCATCGATTCCATGACCGAGGCCAACCCGATGCTCGGCCTTCGCGGCTGCCGCCTCGGCATCATGTACCCCGAGCTCACCGACATGCAGACCAAGGCCATCGCGTCTGCCGCGGCCCAGCTCAAGAAGGAGGGGCTCGATCCCAAGCCCGAGATCATGATCCCGCTCGTCTCCCTCGAGACCGAGCTGGTGCTTCTGCGCGACCAGGTGCAGGCGGTCGTCGACGAGGTCGCCGCCGATGCCGGCGTGGAGCTCGAGATCCCCATCGGCACCATGATCGAGCTGCCGCGCGCCGCCATCATGGCCGATACGATCGGCCTGCACGCCGACTTCTTCTCCTTCGGCACCAACGACCTCACGCAGACCTGCTTCGGCTTCTCGCGCGATGACGTCGAGGCGTCCTTCGTGCCCGAGTACCTGCGCCAGAAGATCCTCGCCACGAACCCGTTCGAGACGCTGGACGACGGCGTGGCCGAGCTCGTGGCCATGGGCGTCAAGGGCGGCCGTTCCGCCAACCCGAACATCGACCTCGGCGTGTGCGGCGAGACCGGCGGCGATCCGGCGTCGATCGACAAGTACTACAAGATCGGGCTCGACTACGTGTCCTGCTCGCCCTACCGCGTCCCGGTGGCTCGCCTCGCGGCGGCCCAGGCCAAGATCAAGGCCGCGGGCGCCATGGGCCACGTGGACAAGTAGCTTCGCTCAGGGTTCAAAGGCTGAAAGGGGGAGGGGCCGCAGCGATGCGGCCCCTCCCCCTGCTTTCGCCAACGATCGGCGTCGGCGTTGCCCGAATCGGGTCAGCGCCGGTTGCCAGCGACGCGCGTCACGACAGGTGATCGACGGCGTACTGGGCCTCTTCGGGGGTGAACTTGCCACCGTATTCGGAGATGAGCTGGTCGTAGATGGCATCGGGGGACATGGCCATCATCTCCTGGTAGTTCTCCGCTTGGGCGAGGGCGTTGGCATTCCAATCTGCCTCGACGTGGTCGATGGCGTATTGGGCGGCTTCGGCGGAGAACTGGCCTCCGTACTCCGACGTGAGCTGGTCGTAGATGCCCTGCTTGGACATGTGCATCATCTCGCTGTAGTTCTCGGCCTGTCGAAGGGCGGACGTGTACTCCGTGGGCACGCTCTCGTCCTGGGCCTGGGCGGGGGCGCTCTCCTGAGTCGCCTGCTCCTCGGCCGCCTGCACGCTCCCCACTTCCTCAGCGGCCTGTTCGGTCTCCGCGACACTCGCCTGGTCATCGCCATCAGCGGCGCTGGAGGTCTTCGACGCTCCGCATCCGCCCAGGGGAAGGGCGAGGCAGCCTGCCAACAGGCATGCGAGCGCACCCTTGAGAACACCGTTCATCGTCGTATCTCCCTTCGCTTCAGGAACCCTCTCATGCGGTTCCGCCATTGCCCTGCACCTGTTTGCGCATCTGCGCGTATCCCACGAAGGAGAGGATCATCTCCGCCAGCACGAAGAAGAAATACATGGGGAAGAGCACCATGGCGACGGCGTAGAGGATGGCGCCGACGAGCGCGAACGCCGGCTTCCGCATGAAGAGGCCGAGAGCGTTGAAGATCACGGCGACGATGGTGCACACCATGTGCGGGAAGACGATGGCCGCCGCGATGCCGTACCCCACGGCCTCGGCGTCGCTCGCGGCATTGCCTCCGGCGGTTGTGAAGTACGACACAAGGTAGACGGCATAGGCCGCGCCGATGACGAACGATATGAGAAGACAGATGTTGAACTTGGGTCGCATGGACGCTCCCTCCATCGCGTTCGGGACAAACGCCATGCTAGGAAGGTGCGCGCGGGCTTTCCGCAACTGGGAGTGGAATGGCGGGGCAGGGGCCCGGCGCACGGGCCCGAACGGATTACGGGAGCGTTCGCGCGAGCGCGGTCGCCGCGACGAGGACCGCGAAGCAGATCCCCCACCAGAGGGCGAGGCGCTTCGTGCAGCGCCGGCCGGGCCGGGCCGTGCCCGCATACCTCCCACGGAGCATGAAGCGGGAGACGAGCTCATAGCCGGCCGCGAGGTTTCCCAAGATGCCGATGGCGAGCCCGAAGACGATGTTCGTCCAGAGGGGAAGCGACGAACTCGGGCCGAAGAACCCCGCGATCGAGAAGACGACGCCGAAGAATCCGGCGACGATGCCCACCGCCCATGCCGCTGCGGGATTCCTGGACGGCGCGTCTACATGGACGCCGGGAAGCGGCTGCGCGTCGACCCGCCGTGCGGTGCCCTGCGCGATGGGATTCGGCGCCGACGGCGCGGCATCACTCGGACGATCCAGGCGATGACGGGCTCGCTCGGAGAGCGGGCTCGGCGAATAGCCGCTCGCATCCAGCGCGAGCTGGAGGCACCTCTTGAGCTCCCGCGCGTCGGCGGGCCGACGCGATGGCTCGAGAGAACAGCATCGGTCGATGAGCTCTCGCAGCGGCGCCGCGACGGAGGCGATCCCATGGAGCCCGTCGAGGAACGCAGGGTCGTTCGGCTGCACGCCCGTGAGCATGAAGCCCAGAAGGCGGCCGAGGGAATAGACGTCGCTCCTCGCATCGGTCTGGGCGTAGCCGACCTGCTCGGGCGAGGCATAGCCCAAGCTCCCGAGGATCATGGTGTCGTGCCGTGCCGGACCGCCCTCGCGCATGAGCCGCGCGATACCCGGATCGATCAGCCAGGCGCCCTCATAGGAGAGGATGACGTTCGACGGTTTGATGTCCCGGTGCACGATGCCGGCGTCTATGAGCGCCGCATCGGCATCGCAGACGTCGTCGAGGATCCGCGCGGCCTCAGGGGCGCCGAGCCTGCCCTTTCTTCCCACGTACGCCCTCAGGTCTTCGCCGGGCACGTAGTCGAGCACGGCCACGTCCTCATCGGGGAGGCTCATGAAGTCGAGCAGTCTCGGGAGATGGGGGTTCTCGACCACCGCATAGCGCTCCCAGAGGCGGCGGTTCGAGAGGCCCTTGTCCATGTGCTTGAGGACGACGGCGGGGCCGGTGCCCTGCCCATCGCGGACCTGGGCCAGCTCCGTCCGCATGCCCGCCTTCGAGGCGAGCTCCCGCTGCGTCGCATAGGAGCCGAGCCGAAGCGCGGCGTCAGAGGTCGCCTCGGGCGCTGCGGGCGTGTCGAGCTTCGGTTCTTCCACCAGCATGGTATCGGCTTCGATCATGCGGCCCCTAGTCGTCCATGAGGCCCTTGAAGCCGAGGCGGTAGAGCTCCTCATCGGCCTCTTGGAGCGTGAGCTTCGCATCGATCGCCCGGATGAGGACCGCATCCCTCGGATCCTTCGGCCAGAGCCTCGCCTGATTGGCCCGGCTGAGGAGCCGCTGGGCCTCGAGCAGGTCGAGCCCCATGCCCAGAGCGAGCTTGAGCGCCGTGTCGCGGCCGCAGCCCCGCTCGCCGGAGAAGATGTAGTAGCCGAAGGTCGTTCCCAAACCCGACCGCGCGATGGCCTCGGAGCGGGTGAGGCCCTTCTCGGCCAGGAGCGCGCGCAGGTAGCCGGTGAGCGAGCGATCCACCTGGGGCATCGAGGCCAGATAGGCATCGGTTGAGGTGGCGCTCCTCAAGTCGTCGAGCAGTTTGTCGGAATCCGGCTCCGGGCGCGTGGACATCGATCTCCCTCCGGGCGCTGCCTTTCAGTCGTCATAGCCCCGCGCAGCAGGGCTCGCCGATCCATGCACCTGCACGATGCACGGCGGCCCCACTGCGCGAATCGCCAAGAAGATTATGGAGCATGGGCTCGCGCTCGGACCTCGATGGCGAGAGGCGGTCATTCGCCTGGGCGTTGCGTGGGGTCGTCTCACCCGCTCTCCGTTTCGGAGCTATGGGCGGGAGACGGAAGTCGAATGGCGATTCCGTATCGTTAGCTCGCAGCTAACGAATCGCCGCGATTCCCCTCTAGCATGATGAGGGTGAGGGGATTGGCGCTCTTGGCATCCGTTCGCGCGCAAAGGGGGTTCGCCATGGCATTCTTTCTCGGGGTCTGCGCTGTCTTCGGTATCATCCTCTTCCTGCCCGTCGTCGTGGCGTTCGCCGGCGTATTCCTGGTGGGAGCGATCATCGTCGGCGCCATCTGGCTCATCTGCCAGATCTTCACATCGAG
>CANRLS010000050.1 GCA_947631545.1 uncultured Atopobiaceae bacterium | reverse complement strand
ATCCGTGAGGCAAATATATTGTAACAGGAGCGAGCGCAGCTCGCGACTATGCGAGTTCCCCGGGCGAGCGCTACAAAAACTTATACAGCCACCGCACCGACAGTGTCCGTTCCCCGGGGCGGTAGCCCCAACGTACCCCGGCGCGTAGCGCCCACAAATCAGTAGCCCGGAAGCGAAGCGATCCCGGGCGGGTTCACCACGAATATGGTTTGATTTGAGAATCGTGTAAGCCCCACCTCGCTCGCAACATCAAAGGAGGAACACCGATATGGAATCGTTCAAGGAGGCGCTCGCCGCCCTCACGCGCGGCCGCCTCGTCGTGCAGGGCAAGGGCCGCACCTACGCGAAGCTCCCGGTCTGGCTGGCCGTGCTGGCCGCGCTGGGCAGCCTGCGGCTGGCCGTCCTCACCGTGCTGCTGTGCGTGGCTTTCGGCCTGCGCGCGCAGCTTGTCAAGGGGTAAGGAGGGGTTCAAATGGACTTTGAAGAGATCAAGCGCAACCTCTTGGACGCGCTGGCCAACCTGCTCTCCCTCCGCCTGATCGTCTCCTCGCCAAATGAGAAGGCCGCCGATCTGCCCGCGCTCTACGCGCTGGCGGCGGTGCTGATCGCCCCGCGGGTCTGCGTGGCGCTGGTGCTGCTGGGGCTGATCTTCCGCTATCGCGCGCGCTTTGAGCGCGACGCGGTGCGCAGATGATCGCGGGCGGTGCCCCCGTTGATATGCTCCCTCTATGAGAGACAGTGTGGACTGCTATACAAGAAGTAGACGGAAAAAACAAACCGGATCGTAGAATAACGAAAGATTACGCGGTTTTACGCCGGATTTCATCCGGGGTAAGGCCGCTTTTAGGTCAATGCGCTCGATATACCTTCCGCACAGATCCATCATGGCGCTGAGATAGTAAGTTTTCTGCGGTGTGATGATGTATGTAATATCCGTTACCCATCTATAGTTCATCTGATTCTGCACAAACTGTCTGTTCAAGAGGTTTTCATAACGGTAGGCACCTTTCTTATATCGCGTGAAGGGTTTGAGATTGACATTCCATGATGAACTGATCCAACTCGCACGGCGCTTGCGATACCGTTCGTTTTCTCCACTTGTAGAATCCGCTTTTTGAGACCTCAAAGAGCATGCACATCTTTTATATTGGATATTTGCATTTGAACCATTCAATCACTCGATCTTCGGCTTTCATTTCCTTCCACATTCGGACAGAAACTTTTCCAACAGTTCAACCTCCATCTCAAGTTCAGCAATTCTTTTTTTCTGCAAATCATCTTGAGTAGCAGGCGTTTTTCTCGGTCGGCCTTTAGGCCGCGGAACATACCCGTGCGCAATCTCTCGTTCTTTTCTTCGTTCTCTTTTGCAAAGCTCCTCAACTTGCTCTTTCTTTAGCCCCAATTGATCCGCAATTTGACGGTATGTGTAACCCTTTTCCTTCATCGCCAAAATGCTGGGCAGCAATTCCTGTACATGCGTGTACTCCCTGGCCATAAAGTGTCCCTCCTGTCGTAGATTTGCTTTCCCTTATTCTACAACAGGAGGGTGTATTTTCATAGTCTATTTTTTTGAAAGCAGTCCAGTTCCCCCGATCCGGGCTATTTTTTCGGTTGTCTGTCTCTTACTCCGCCGCTTTGGTCACCGTCTGGTCGACCCACTGCTGATAGAGGCCCTCTTCGTTGATCTGATCGATCAGCTCCTGAATCTTCGCGGTCAGCGCGTCCTCGCCCTTGACGCTGGCGATGTAGTTGCCGCCCTCAAAGTCGAACGCGAACTTCGCGACCTCGACCTGATCGTTCTCGGCGATGATGCTGTTGTAGACGGTCGCCGGGACGGCCAGCGCGTCCACGCGGCCGCTGGTGACCATGTTCACGCCGTCCGGGATGCGCGTGATGAGCTGGAGCGTCGCGCCGGGCAGCTGCTCCTCGACCATGATCGCCTGATTCGTGCCGTTCTGCGCGGCGACGGTCAGGCCGTCGAAGTCGGACGCCTCGTCAAAGTCCGCGCCCTTTCCGGCGGGGACGAGCACGCCCTGCGCGCCCTCGTTCCAGTAGCTTCCGGTCAGCTCCATGCGGTTTAAGCGCTCCTCATTGTAGGTGAGGCCGGCGACCACGAGATCGACAGCGCCAGTGCCCACGGCGGCGAGGCACGCGTCAAAGGACATCGGCTGGATCTCGACCTCGACGCCGAGCTGCTCGCCCATCCAGTTGAGCATCAGGATGTCGGTGCCGACGATGGTCTCGGTGTCGCCCTCCTCGTAATACTCATACGGCGGCCAGTCCGGGCTGGTGGCGACGGTCAGCTTGCCGCTGGCGAGGATGTCGTCGAGGCGGTCGGCGAGCGCGACGGAGCAGCCAAGCGCGAGCACGAGCGCCAGCGCCAGAGCGATCCATTTCTTCATATCGGTTTCCTCCTTGTCTTGCCCTTCTCGGGCGTGTCCTTCCCGTTCAAAAAATGAACGGCCCTATTGTACGACGCCAAAATGTATATGTCAAGCGAATATACTGCATAATCATGCCCGAATTTTCGCCTTCCGCGCGCGCCGGGGGCCGGTCTTCACATTTTTGTGCCTTGAACGGTTGTCTTTGCGCGGCCGCTGTGATAAAATATCCGTATTGCATGTTTATCCGCAAGGCTTCCAAAGGAGGGTGCTCCATGCCGCAGCTCAGCCGCCGCGTTCAGACGTTCACCGATTCCGTCATCCGCCGCATGACGCGCATCAGCGACGAGGTCGGCGCGATCAACCTGTCTCAGGGCTTTCCGGATTTTCCGCCGCCCAAGGCCATCACCGACCGCCTGAGCGAGGTCGCGCAGGAGGGGCCGCACCAGTACTCCGTCACCTTCGGCGCGGAGAACTTCAGGCAGGCGCTCGCCGAAAAGCAGGGCCGCGCCTACGGCCGCGCTATCGACCCGGACGCCGAGGTGCTGGTCACCTGCGGCGGCACCGAGGCAATGATGTGCGCGATGATGACCGTGTGCAACCCCGGCGACAAGGTGATCGTCTTCTCCCCCTTCTACGAGAATTACGGCGCGGACGCCATCCTCTCCGGCGCCGATCCGATCTTCGTGCCGCTCAATCCCCCGGCGTTCGACTTTGACGCGGACGTCTTGGAAGACGCCTTCCGCCAACATCCCAAGGCGATCATCGTCTGCAACCCGTCCAACCCCTGCGGCAAGGTGTTTACCCGCGAGGAGCTGCTGCTCATCGGCGGCCTGTGCAAGCGCTACGACGCCTATCTCATCACCGACGAGGTCTACGAGCACATCGTCTTCGCGCCCTACCGCCATGTGTACGCGGGCGCGCTGCCCGAGATCGCGGATCGCGTGATCTGCTGCTCGTCGCTCTCCAAGACGTACTCCATCACCGGCTGGCGGCTCGGCTACCTGATCGGCCCGGCGGACGTCATCGAGGCCGCCAAGAAGGTACACGACTTTCTGACCGTCGGCGCGGCGGCCCCGCTGCAAGAGGCGGCGGTTGTCGGGCTGCGCTTCCCGCAGAGCTATTACGACGAGCTGACCGCGCTCTACACCCACAAGCGCGACGTGTTCATGGAGGGCCTTGACCGCATCGGCCTTGCGCACACCACGCCGCAAGGCTCCTACTTCGCGCTGGTGGACATCAGCGACTTTCAAAGGCCGGGCATGCGCTTTCACGGCGAGAGCGACATGGCCTTCTGCGAGTGGATGATCCGCGAGGTGGGCGTGGCGGCGGTGCCGGGGTCGAGCTTCTTCCGCGAGCCGGTCAACCATCTCATCCGCCTGCACTTTGCGCGCGGCGAGGAGACGCTGCACGAAGCCTTGGAGCGGCTCTCCCGGCTGCCCAAGCTGCTGTGAGGGCCTAGCATGTACACGACCGATCTCATCGCGCTGCCCCGCTTTCTCGTGGGGCGCGGCGTCCTCTCCCGCTTTGGCGCGCTGTGCAAGCCGATGGGGACGCGCTTCGCCGTCGTCGGCGGGGAGACGGCGCTTGCCAAGGGCCTGCCCGCACTTAAAGCCTCCGCGCGCGCGGAGGGGCTTCAGCTGCTCTGCGCGCTGCCGTTCGGCGGGGCGTGTACGCTGGCGGCGATGGAGCGCATGAGCGCGCAGCTTTCGCCGCACGCCCCCTCGTTTCTGGTGGGCATGGGCGGCGGCAAGGCCATCGACACGGCGAAGGGCGTCGCCGACCGGCTGCATGTGCCGCTGGTGAGCGTGCCGACGCTCGTCTCCAACTGCGCGCCGATCACCGCGCTCTCGGTGGTCTACCGCGAGGACGGGCCGTTTGACCGCTTCCTCTTCTACGATGCGCCGCCTGCGCTGACGGTCATCGACCTGACGTTTGCGGCGAACGCGCCCGCGCGCTACTTCCGCGCGGGGCTGGGCGATACGCTCGCCAAATATCTCGAGGCGACCTTCTCCGCGCGCGGCGACGTGCTGGGCGGCGCGCTCGATCACCTCTCGGCGATGGCGCTGGCGCTCTCCTCGACCTGCTACGACCCGATCGTCGCCTTCGGCGAGGCGGCGCTGCGCGAGGTGGAAGCGCACGAGGCCGGGCCGGCGATGGAGATCTGCGCGCGCAGCGTCATCCTCTCCGCGGGGCTGGTGTCGCTGCTGGCGGTGGACGATTACAACTGCGCGCTCGCGCACGCGATCTGCTACGGATTGCAGACCTTTGAGCGCGTGGAGCGCGAGTTCCTGCACGGCGATCTGGTCGCCTACGGCGCGCTGGTGCAGCTGACGCTGGACGGTCAATCGAAGCGCGCGGCGCAGCTGCGGCGCTTCCTCGTCGCGCTGGGCGTCCCCGTGACGCTCGCGCAGCTCGGCCTGCCGCTTGATCGCGATCTGCTGGACGCGGCGCTCCTTGAGGCGACCACCGGCCCGGACATGGCGCACATCCCCTATCCCATCACCAAGGACATGGTCTTCGACGCGATGGCGCGCGTCGAGGCGATGGCTGATAACGCTGCCCAACAAGGAGGGAATCCGATTGCTCGCTAACCTGTTGACGCTCGTGGAAAAGTACGGCCCGGTCTTCATCGGCGGCCTCGGCACGACGCTGGAATTGGCGCTCATCTCCGTGGCCATCGGCTGCCTGATCGGCGCGCTGGTCGCGATCATGCGCCTGTGTAAAAGCAAGGCGCTCAACCTCGTGGCCACGGTGTACACCGAGGTCATCCGCGACACGCCGCTGCTGCTCCAGCTCTACTTCTTCTACTTCCTGCTGCCGGACATCCTGCCCGCGCTGAAGCTCTCAAAATTCACCTGCATCTGCGTGGCGCTGGTGTTCAACTCCGGCGCCTACATGTCCGAGGTCTTCCGCTCCGGCATCCAGTCGATCGACCGGGGCCAGAGCGAGGCCGCGCGCTCGCTGGGCCTGTCCTCCAGTCAGACGATGCTGCGCATCGTGCTGCCGCAGGCGTTCAAGAACGTGCTCCCCGCGATGTGCAACGAGTTCGTCGCCATCACCAAGGAGACGTCGCTGGCCTCGACCTTCTACGTCGGCGACCTGATGACGCAGTATCAGACGATCTCGGGCAAGACCTACATGGTCATCGAGCCGCTGATCATCATCGGCATCATCTACTTCGTCGTCACGTTCACCATGAGCAAGCTCGTCGCCGTGCTGGAGAGGAGGCTGAAGGAAAATGACTGACGCGTTCGATCTGAAGGACGCCCCGGAGCTGATCCGCGTCGAGGATCTGCACAAGGATTTTGGGTCGCTCAAGGTGCTCGCGGGCATCAACGAGACGATCCGCAAGGGCGAGGTCGTCTCGATCATCGGGCCGAGCGGCTCGGGCAAATCGACGTTCCTGCGCTGCCTCAACCGTCTGGAGGAGCCGACTAGCGGCCACATCTGGTTCGACGGCGCGGACATCGCCGACCGCTCGGTGGACATCGACCGCCACCGCCAGAAGATGGGCATGGTCTTCCAGCATTTCAACATCTTCCCGCACATGTCCGTGCTGGAGAACATCACCCTCGCGCCCACGCTGCTGGGCAAGATGAGCCGCGACGAGGCCGTCGCCAAGGCGGAGGCGCTGCTCTCCCGCGTCGGCCTGCTCGACAAGCGGGACATCAAGCCCACGCGCCTCTCCGGCGGGCAGAAGCAGCGGTTGGCCATCGTGCGCGCGCTGGCGATGGAGCCGGAGGTCATGCTCTTTGACGAGCCGACCTCCGCCCTCGACCCGGAGATGGTCGGCGAGGTGCTCTCCGTCATCAAGGGGCTGGCGCAGAACAAGATGACCTGCGTGATCGTCACCCACGAGATGGGCTTCGCCCGCGAGGTCTGCAACCGCGTGCTCTTCATGGACGGCGGCGTCATCTGCGAGCAGGGCGCGCCGGGCGAGCTGTTCGATCACCCGAGGCACCCGCGCACGCAGGACTTTTTGAGCAAAGTGCTCTAATGATGGAATTGACGCGCATCGTATCGCGCGAGGAGGACGGCCGGACGCTGGAAGCATTCCTGCGCGGGCCGCTTTCCCTTTCCATGGCGCAGTCGCGCGCGGCCAAGCAGGCGGGCGGCATCTCCGTGAACGGCGCGCCGCGCTACGCCAACCAGCGCGTGTACGCCGGGGAGGTCGTGCGCGTGGCGCTGCCCGGCTATGCCGGGGAGGCGCAGGCCCCGATAGCGCCGCCGCCGCCCGTGTACACGCTTTACGAGGACGGCGCGCTGATCGCCGTCTTCAAGCCCGCGCCGCTGCAATGCCATCCCTCGCCGTCCGCCCCCGGCGGCAGCGACACCTTGGAGGCCCGCGTGTGCGCGGCCCTCGGCGCCCCGGCGCATCCCGTCCACCGGCTGGACGCCGAGACGCGCGGCGTCGTGCTGTTTGCCAAGCTGCCCTACGCGCAGGCGCGCCTGCAGCGGCAGATGGCCGAGGGCGGCTTTGAGAAGACCTATCTGGCGTGGGCGTTCGGCACGCCCCGCCCCGCCGCTGGCGAGATCGACGCGCCCATCGCGCGGCTGTCGCCGGAGAGCTTCACACGCGTCGTGCGCGCGGACGGCCAACGCGCCGTGACGCGCTATGAGACGGTGTACACGGCGGCGCTGCCCGGCGGCGGGAGCGCTTCGCTCGTGGCGCTCTCGCCCGTCACGGGGCGCACGCACCAGCTCCGCGTACACATGGCGCACATCGGCTGCCCGCTGCTGGGCGATGCGCGCTACGCGAGCGAAGCGTCACGCGCGGCGTCCGCGGCGCTTGCGCTGCCCTTTCACCAGCTCTGCGCGGTGCGCCTGCGCTTTTTTCACCCCGTGACGGACGAGGCCGTCGAGATCGCCTGCGCGCCGGAGTTCGACCTCTCCCTTTAGCGCCCGTTTCCAGCGTTTTCCATCGGACGGCGCTTTTCTTTTATCCTCCAAAAAGCGCCGATATTTCTCGCTTTTTCATCCATCCTCCGCGATTGCCAAAGATTGGTATTGGTGATATTGGAATAAAAAGACGACCTCCTTCGTCATGTGTGCAGAAGGCGACCAAATGCGGCCGCTTGGCGCCTTCGACATGACAAAGGAGGACTCTCTATGCAACACTCCCACAAGAAGGCGGCATGGCTCGTCGCGCTGCTCTGCCTCGCGATCGTCCTGCCTCTGTCGGCGCTCGCCGACGAGACCCGCGTCGTCACCTGCGGCACGCTCAACCTGCGCGCCGAGCCGAATACCACCTCCGCCGTCATCGGCAAGTATGGATGGGGTACGCAGGTCATCGTCAAGAGCATCGACGGCGACTGGGCGAGCGTGCAAGTCGGCGGGCAGACCGGCTACATGTTCGTCCGTTACCTCGGGGTGGAAGGCTCGACCAACACGACGCGCTATGTGGCGACCAACAGCCGCGGGCTGAACCTGCGCGCTGCGCCGAACGGCGAGATCCTCTGCTCCTTCCCGCGCGGCACGGCGGTGACGGTCGTCGCCACCGACGGCGCGTGGAGCAAGGTCAAGGTCGGCGACAAGACGGGCTACATGTACAGCCAGTGGCTCTCCTCCAAAAAGCCGTCCGCTTTGCCCTCTACGGGCACCACGCCCTCCACTCCGTCCATCGGAACGGCGGTCGTGAACAATCCGCGCTCCACGCAGGTGTTGTTCCTGCGCAGCGAGCCGAGCGTGACGAGCAAGGCGCTGGGCTACTACCGCAACGGCAAGGTCGTGACCCTGCTGGAGAAGCTGGACGGCTGGTACAAGGTCTCCGTGGACGGCAAGACCGGCTACATGATGGCCAAGTATCTGAAGGTCGGCTCCTCTTCCGGCTCCGGCTCCGCCACCGGCGCGACGGCGACCGTCGTCAACCCGAACGGAAACAGCTACGTCAACTTCCGCAAGGCCGCCAGCCTGAACGCTGCGGTGCTCAAGCGGGTGCCGGTCGGCACGAAGATCCCCGTGATCGAAAAGACGACCGACTGGACGAAGACGACGATCGACGGCGTCACCGGCTACATTTCCACCTGGTTCCTCAAGTTCTGACCCCCGCGTGAGCGGGCGAAGCGGTGGCCCGCTTCGCCCGTTTTTTGTGTACCCGCGCCCTGCATAGCACGCTTTTTCGCCGGGCACGCTAGGGCAAAATCGCAGTGGAGGCGAGGAAATGAAGACGGACATCCTCAGCGTGATCGGCCGCGAGGTGCTCGATTCGCGCGGCAACCCGACGGTGGAGGCCGAGGTGCGCCTGTCCGGCGGCGCGACCTGCACGGCGATCGCGCCCAGCGGCGCGTCCACGGGCCGCTTTGAGGCGGTCGAGCTGCGCGATCAGGATCCGCAGCGCTACGGCGGCAAGGGCGTGCTGCGCGCCTGCCGGAACATCGACGGCCCCATCGCCGAGCGCCTGCGCGGCATGGACGCGGCGGACACGCACGCCATCGATGCGGCGCTGATCGATCTGGACGGCACGGACGACCGCTCCGCGCTTGGCGCAAACGCGACGCTCGCGGTGTCGCTGGCCTGCGCGAAGGCGGCGGCCGCGGCGCAGGGCGTGGCGCTCTTCCGCTTTCTCGGCGGGGCGCAGGCGGTCACGCTGCCGATGCCGCTGATGAACATCCTCAACGGCGGCGTACACGCGCCCAACGCGCTGGACGTGCAGGAGCTGATGATCGTGCCCCTCGGCGCGTCGCGCTTTTCCGAGGCGCTGCGCATGGGCGCGGAGGTGACGCACGCGCTCGCGGCGCTGCTCAAAAAGCGCGGCCTGTCCGCCGCCGTCGGCGACGAGGGCGGCTTCGCGCCGGACGTGCAGGAGGAGACGCAGGCCATCGAGCTGATTCTGGAGGCCGTCGTGCGCGCGGGCTATGCGCCGGGCGAGGATGTCGCCCTCGCGCTGGACGCCGCCGCCGGCGCGTGGAAGCAGCCGGACGGCTATCTTTTGCCCAAGAGCGGCCGGCGCTACACGGCGCAGGCGCTCTGCGAGCACTGGCGCGCGCTGATCGCGCGCTATCCCATTCGCTCCATCGAGGATCCGCTGGGCGAGGAGGATTATCCCGCGTGGCAGGCGCTGAACGCGCAGGCGGGCAAGGCTTGCCAGATCGTGGGCGACGACCTGTTCGTGACGCGCAGCGCGCGCATCGAGAAGGGCGCGCGCATGGGCTGCGCGAACGCGGTGCTGCTCAAGCCCAATCAGGTCGGCACGCTCAGCGAGACGCTCGCCGCGCGGCTGACCGCCCAGCGCCTCCATCTTTCCGCGATCGTCTCCCACCGCTCGGGCGACACGGAGGACACGTCCATCGCCGACCTCGCCGTCGCGCTGAACGCCGGGCAGATCAAGACCGGCGCGCCGTGCCGCAGCGAGCGGGTGGCCAAGTACAACCGTCTGCTGCGCATCGAGGACGCGTTGGGCGGCGCGGCGCGCTTTGCGAAGGGCGCGCTATGATCTACCTGCTTATGGGCGGCGTCAGCGCGGCCTTCGGCCTCTCGGTGGGATTGGGGCCGACGACGCTTTTGCGCCCGCTGCTGGACGCGGTCTCGCCGCTATCGCCGCAATCGGTGGCGATGCTCTGCACGATGGCGACGCTCTGCGCGGCGCTGGTCAGCGCGTTTTACGCGCTGGGCCAGCCGCTTTCTCTGGCGCAGGACGAGCTGCTCCTGCTCGCGACGGGCGCGCTGCTGGGCGGCGTGCTGGGCGAGCTGGCGGGCGCGCGCTTTCTCGCCGCAAACGATCGCGCCTCCGCGCTGCTATTGCAAAACGCGCTGCTCTTTGCGACCATCGCGTTGCCTGCGGTCTACTTTGGCTCGCTCTCGCGCACGCTGCGCCCGCTCGCGCTCACGCGGCTGGCGGCGTTGCCCGTGTCGTTCCTCGTGGGACTGTTCGCGGCGTTCCTCTCCTTTGGCGCGGAGCCGCTGACGCTGCTGCTCTACTTTCTCCTCTTTGACGCGGAAAACGACGAGGCGGCGCTCGCGGCGCTGACGGTCTCGCTCTTCGCGATGGCGGGCAAGATGGCGACGCTGCTCGTCTCCGTGCGCTTTCGCCTGCCGGACGCCGACGTGCTGATCTGGCTGCTGCCCGGCGCGATCGGCGGCGCGCTGCTGGCGACGCTGCCCGCGCTCGCCCGCGGCACCCAACGCGGCGCGCAGCTCCTCTTGCGCCTGAGCCTCTTTACCGCCCTGCTCAACGTCGCCGCCGCGGCGCTGTGAGAGGGGGGTACGCTGGGCTGCCGCCCAGACCCGCCCGGGGGATTTCATCCCCCGGACCCCCATCCGCTTCGCTTCGCGAAGTGGACTGCATTCAAAAAAATAGACAGTGAAAAAAACACCCTTCTGTTGTAGAATAAGGGAAAGCAAAACTACGACA
>CANRLS010000049.1 GCA_947631545.1 uncultured Atopobiaceae bacterium | reverse complement strand
CCCGCGAGGCGCCGCCGGCGCCTCGCGCCCTCGCGGGTTCGAATCCCCGGGAGGGGCCATGCGAAGCGGGGCCCGGCTAATGCCGGGCCCCGCATGGCTGTCTGGCGGAGGAGGGGGGATTCGAACCCCCGTGACGCGAAAAGCGCCAAACGGTTTTCGAGACCGCCGCATTCAACCGCTCTGCCACCCCTCCGCGAAAGGCGGCACGCGGCGGCGCACAGGCGCCGCCGCGGAATGTACTGGCGGAGAGTCAGGGATTTGAACCCTGGAGACGCTTTGGGCGCCTACACGATTTCCAGTCGTGCTCCTTCGACCACTCGGACAACTCTCCGTGA
The DNA here is from genome assembly GCA_947631545.1 of uncultured Atopobiaceae bacterium. Classification (GTDB taxonomy): domain Bacteria; phylum Actinomycetota; class Coriobacteriia; order Coriobacteriales; family Atopobiaceae; genus CANRLS01. The sequence continues at coordinate 10,522 of CANRLS010000049.1, read as the reverse complement.
GCAGGAAATGAGTATAGCCTACTCTGAAACCGCTTATGCCCCTGTGTGCTGCAAGCGCAGATCTGAACTTCGGAGGCGTCATGGAGGACTTCCTCAGGCACATCTTCACCACCATGGAGCCGACCAGCACCAACCTCATCATGCCGGCCTGGCTCGACATCACGGCCATCCTCTTCGGCGCGGCGTTCGGCTCGCTCTCGGCCAAGGAGCACAACCTCGACCTGCTCGGCTCCATCGTGCTGGGCATCGTGTGCGGCCTCGGCGGCGGCCTCATCCGCGACATCATCCTGCAGCGCGGCGGCGTCTACATGATCCAATCGCCCATCGCCATCCCCATCTGCCTCCTGGCCGCGTTCCTCGTGTTCTTCTTCAGCGGCCTCATCATCAAGCTGGGCTGGATACTGCCCTGGATCGACATCCTCTCGGTGGTGCTCTTCGCCGCGTCGGGCACCGAGAAGGCCGTGCTCTACAGCGTGAGCGTCTTCGGCTCCGTGATGCTGGGCACCATGACCGGCGTGGGCGGCGGCATGCTCCGCGACATGATGCTGGGCGAGGTGCCGAGCCTCTTGCGCCGCGGCAACTTCTACTCGCTCTGCGCGCTCGTGGGGTCGTTCACCTACTACGTCTGCGTGCACGCCGGCATGATCAAGGAGGTGGCGTGCGGCGTCTGCGTGGTGCTGGGCGTTGGGCTGTGGTGGCTGTCGCAGCGCTTCAACTGGCTGTCGCCGATGTCGGTGGACCTGACGCCGCTCGTGGTGAAGCCGGTGAAGAAGATCGTGAAGGCGACGCCGGTGGTCCGCCAGGTGGCGAGCGCCGTGGCGTCGGTGAGCCGGCAGGTTGAGAAGGCCGACCGCACCTGGCGGATCCTCAGGCCGAGCGGGAACCTGGAGCAACTGAGCGCCGACATCAAGACCGTTGAGCGGCAAAACGACGCGCCGGGGGGCAGCATCGGCGGCACGACCAGCGCCAGCCCGAAGGCGGACGGCGGCACGCATGCGGAGCCGGGCGACGCGCGAGCGGGCGATGCGGGCGCCGCGGGGAGCGAGCGCGATGGCGCGCCGGGCGACGGCGGTGGGAGTCCCGGAGAAGGCGGGCAGCGACAGTGAGGCGGCAGCCCCGCGGCTCCGGCACCCGGTAGCCATCGGTCTCGCATGGGCGCCAATAGGGTGCGCCTATCTGGAGCCCATGCGAGACAGGGAGTCGTGCGGGGCGATGACGCGGGACGGCTGTCGCGTTCCGGTCATTGCAACTTCGCCACGCGGCCGCGGCGGACGTTGTCCTTCTTGCGCTCGTGCGTGTCGAGGATGCGCTTTCGCAGGCGGATGCTCTCGGGCGTGACCTCGACCAGCTCGTCGTCGGCGATGTACTCGAGCGCCTCCTCCAGCGTGAACGTGCGCGGCGGCGTGAGCTGCACGGCGATGTCGGCCGTGCTCGAGCGCTGGTTGCCGAGGTTCTTCGTGCGCGCCACGTTGACCTCCATGTCGCCCGCGCGGCTGCGCTCGCCCACGACCATGCCCTCGTAGCAGTCGTCGCCCGGCGCCACGAAGAGCTGGCCGCGCTCCTGCAGCGTGCCGAGCGCGTAGGCCACGGCCTTCTCGGTGGCCATCGAGATCATGGCGCCGTTGGTGCGCTTCTCGAAATCGCCTGCGTAGGGGCCGTATTCCAGGAACGTGTGGTAGAAGACGCCCTCGCCGTGGCTGGCGTTCAGGATGCGATTCTTAAGGCCCATGATGCCGCGCGTGGGGATGGAGAACTCCAAGTGGGCATGGCTGCCGTTGGACTCCATCGACGTGAGCATGCCGCCCGCCTCGCCGAAGATCTCGATCATGCGGCCGCTCACGTCGTCAGGGCACTCGACGACGGCCTGCTCGATGGGCTCCAAGAGCTGGCCGCCCTCGCGCTTGAGGAGCACGCGCGGGCGCGCCACCTGGAACTCGAAGCCCTCGCGGCGAAGCGTCTCCATGAGCACGGAGAGGTGCAGGATCCCGCGGCCCTTGACCTCGATGCCGCCCACGCCGCCGCCCGCAGCCTCGGCGTCCACCTCGGTGATCTGCATGGTGACGTTGTTCTCGGCCTCCCGCAGGAGGCGGTCGCGGAGCTGGCGGCCGCCGACGATGGTGCCCTCGCGGCCCACGAGCGGCGAGGTGGAAGCCTCGAAGACGACGGCCATGGTGGGCGGGTCCACGGTGATCGGCGCCAGCGACTGGGGCTCGTCGGGCGAGGTGAGAACGTCGCCGATGTCCACGCCGTCGATGCCCACGACGGCACCGATGTCGCCGGCCGCGACCTCGTCCGTCTCCTGGCGCCCGAGGTAGTCGAAGGTGAAGAGCTGCTTCACTTGGGCGAAGCGCGGCTCGGGGGCGTCGCCGCCCGCGGCGTCGCCGGCGGTGTCGGCCGTCTCGCCGTTCTTGAGCACGCGCACGCGCTCGCCCGCGCGGATCGTGCCGGCGAACACGCGACCGATGCCGATGCGGCCCACGTAGCTGGAGTGATCCACGGTCATGACCTGCAGCGCGAGCGGCGCCTCGGGGTCGCAGTCGGGCGCGGGGAGCGCCCCCACGATCATGTCGAGCAGCGGGTACATGTCGTCATTGCCATCGTCGGGGTCGAGGCGCGCGTAGCCTTCGGCCGCCGATGTGTACACGACGTGCTCGAGCGCGAACTCCAGCTGCTCGTCGGAGGCGCCGAGCTCCATCATGAGGTCGAGCGAGTCGTTCACCGCGCGGTCGGGGTCGGCGCCGTCGCGATCGATCTTGTTCACCACAAGGAGCACGCGCAGGCCGGCGTCGATGGCATGGCGCAGCACGAAGCGGGTCTGGGGCATGGGGCCCTCGTAGGCGTCCACGAGGAGCAGCGCCGAGTCGGCCATCTTGAGCACGCGCTCCACCTCGCCGCCGAAGTCGGCGTGGCCGGGCGTGTCGATGACGTTGATCTTGACGCCCTCGTAGGTGATGGAGATGTTCTTGGCGAGGATGGTGATGCCGCGCTCGCGCTCCTGGTCGTTGGAGTCGAGGACGCGCTCCGTGACCTGCTGGTTCGCACGGTAGGCGCCGGTCGCGCGCAGCAGCTGGTCCACGAGCGTGGTCTTGCCGTGGTCCACGTGGGCGATGATGGCGACGTTCCTCAGGTGCGATTGCAGCACGGCGGGCATCCTTTCCTGCGCATTTGGCCCCGAGGATGGTACCGCAAGGCGATGGGGCCGACGGATGGTGGGGGCGGAACCGGGCCGAATGCGCATGGGCAGGATCCCCCCCCGGGGCATGCCCGGGCTAGAGGAGGTTCTCGACCTCGCCGGCGGGGAGCGGATCGGTGCAGGCGAAGGCATCGCCAGCGCCGATGCCCGTGACCAGCTGGTAGGAGGACCAAGCGCCCGCAGCGCCCTTCTCGCCGAACTCGCAGATGAGGGCGTCGCGGTAGCCGGGACGCGACGTGGCGGACGCCGGATCCTCCACGGCGCCCAGATAGCAGATGGCCCAGGCCACGGGCTCGCCGAGCGCCTCGCGATCCAAGGTGCCGGCAGCGAGGCCGCTCACCCAGTCGCGCGCCCACTCGAGGCCCTCGTCGACGGGCGCATCGGCGGTGCCGAAGGTGAGGCGCTCGTCGGCGACGTCCACGACGCTCGCGACGACGCCCAGCTCGCCGCGATCGGCGAGGGCATCCAGCGACTCGCCGATGAGTGTGGTGGCGAGGGTGTCCAACCGCTCGCTCACACCGCCGTTCGCCATGGTGACCTCCCCCGTCGCGATCGCATGGCGCCAGTGTAGCCACACGGCGTCCGCGAGCAGGCGAAAGAGCGGCCCGCATCCGAAAGGACGCGGGCCGCTCCGGGCTCCAAGCCGTATTCGCGCCGCTAGCCCAAGCCGTGCCAGCCGGTTCCCTCGAACTGGTAGCCGGCCTTCACGAGCTCGTTCACCTCAGTGGAGCTCGTCGTGTAGTGGTGGGCGGCCCCGGCCTTGCCAGCGGGCTCGGCGTTGGGGTTGAAGAGGCGGTACATCGGCACGGCCTCCGCGTCGTCCGAGTAGAACTTGATGCCCTCGGGCTTCCAGCCGATGCGCTGCAGCGCGGTGTACTCGTCGTAGCGCTTGGTGTAGTGGTGCTCGTGGGAGTTGGGGTTATAGAGGCGATACACCGGCGTGTTCGACCACGTGGGCAGGGCGATGTCGTTGGCCGTGGATTCGTCCGTCCATCCGCTCGCCCTGAGGGTGGCCGCCTCGTTGGCATTCGTTGTGTAGAGGTGCTCGCCGGAGTTGGGGTTATAAAGGCGGAACTGCGCGGCGCTCGCGGCCTTGGGCTGGGCCTCGACGCCAACCAGGAGCGTCGCCGATGCGGAGTCGTACTCCTCGGTGGCAGCGCGAGTGACGTGGATCTCGGCGGTGCCCTCCTCGCGACCGAAGACGTGCAGCTCCTCGCCGCGCACCTCCACGTAGGCGATGTGGTCGTTGCTGCTGATGGCCATGAGCGCGCCGTCGCCGTCGCCGCTCGTCCGCACGATGGCGGGCTCGCTCCCGGGCTTCACCTTGAGCGTCGAGGGGGTGAGCACGAGCGTCGAGGGCTTCTTCTCGGGTTCGGGCTCGGGCTCGTCCGGGCCGCTCGGAGCGCCGCCGCCTCCGCCCGTGCCGCCGCCAGCGCCGCCGCCGGTGCTCATGGTGCCGCTCTTCATCGAGTTCCTGAAGTTGGAGATGGCGACCTCGAGCATGCTCACGGCGTTATCGACTTCCTGCTGCGTGGCATCGGCGTCCACGAGGTGGCCGGTGGCGTGCTCGATGGCCTCCTCGAGCGTCTTGTCCGCGGCCTGATCGACCCACTTGCTCGTCGTGGGCACGTCGTGGCCGTCGACGGACGCCTTCACGTCCCTGCGCAGACCCTCCGCCTCGCTCAGCAGCTCGCCGAGCTTCGTGGTATCGGCCTTCTCGCCGGCCACGTACTTGACGATCGTCGAGCCGTGCACCTCGTTGTAGTTGGCGCTCTGGGGTTTGAACGTCCACTTGTACGACTGGCCGTCCTGGACCGTCGTCTCGGGCGCGTCCCAGGCGATGGCGCCCTCCAGCGGCTTCCCGTCGAGGTCCAGGAACGGGTTCGACAGCGTATAGCGCCTGAGCGTGGAGCCGCTGCCGCTCGCCGCGGGGCCTTCCCCGCCCTTGAGCTTGGGCTCCGCCGGCGTGATGGAGAGGGTGACGGTCTTCTGGTTGTCGGCGTAGTCGGCGTGGTTGTCATCGACGTCGGCGCGGATGGTCACGTTGTAGATGCCCGCGTCGATGGGGTCGCCGCTGATCAGCCGGCCGTTCTGGCGGTACTCATAGGTCATCTTCGCGCCCGGGACAGCCGAATGCGCCGTGATGGGGTGGTGGTGCCCGTCATAGACGTAGGTGAGGCTGCCGTCGATGGTGATGTCGACCGGCGTGCGATCCGTCGCCTCGACGTAGGCGTTGCCCTTCACCTCGTTGTAGTTCTCCCAGTTGGTGGGCTTGAAGGTGTAGCCGTAGGTGCCGCCGCCCGACCGCAGCGTGGTCTGCGGGCTCTGCCACTCGATCTTCCCCTGGACGATCACGCTCGGATCGTAGGGGTTCACGAACGTGCCCTCGGGCGTGAGCGTGCCGAGGGCAAGGCCCGTCTTGCCCTTGCCAGCGCTCACGGTGCCGCTCAGCTGCGGCGTCGCCCTCATGATGTTGAAGGTTGCGTCCCTGATGGTGTAGTTGGGGTTGGCGGAGGTGCCCCTCACCTGGTAGGGGCCCGCATTGGCGTTCTTGGCGAGGCCGTCGCCCAGGACCGTGAGCTCCCTCACCGTGACGCTCTCGCCACCGATCCCGCTAGCCGTGGCTTTGAGCTGGGAGACGTCCTGTCCGTAGACCTTGCTCGCGGGCGTGATGGACATCGAGATCTCGCGCGGCTCGATGGTGAGCGTCCCCTGAGCGGAGCCGGGAGCGTAACTTCCCCTCTCATCGGCGGCCACGTTCGCGAACACCGTGTAGGTGCCCGCGTTCCTGGGCGCGCTGTAGCTGTCAAGGCCCTGCTGGTCGCGATAGCAGATCGTGACGGCGCCGGACCCATTCCGCGAGACCTTCGCCTCGTGGGTCCTGCCGTCGTAGGTGACGGTCTCGGAGGTGACGCTCGGATTGGACGGGTACTGGTACGTCCGCTTGTTTACCGTCACCCGTGCGGTGCCCTGGCCTTCGAGGTAATGGGCGGTATCCGAGGGGATGAACTTGATGGGGAAGCTCTGCCCGGACTGGCCCAGAGTGGGCACGGTGGAGGGATCCTGCCACTCGACGGTGCCCTCCACGCTGAGGCTCGAGGTATTGGGGTTCCGCGCATAGCCGCCCTTGGGAGTGGCTGCGCTCAGCGACTGGCCCTCCTCGATGGTGGCGTTCCACCAATTGCCGAGCGAGGGCACGCTCTTGCGCACGTTCACCGTGAGGTCGGGGATATCGCCATCGATGGTGAAGGTGCTCTCGGGGAGCTTGGTGACCGTGAAGGTCTGGCCGTCGCCCACCTCGAGCGTCTTGTCGAACGCGTCGCAGGTGAGGCCCATCTGCTCCATGGTGAAGGTGCCGGCGGAGGTCGTGACCTGCACGTCTGAGGGTTTGAGCACCTTGCCCCAGCTGATGCTTTGCGTAGCGATGGAGGTGATGCTCGTGTCGTTGGACAGAACCTCGATGGTGACGGGGATAGTGCCCTTGTATTGCTGGCCAGGTACTTGGAAGCCATCGGGATAGCGAGTGAAGAAGACGTCTGTATCTATCGTCTCGGCCTTTGCGGGACGGGCCTCCTTCCTGAGCGTGAGCGTGAAGGTCAGCGACTGATCCTTCAGTATCGTGCCGCCGGAAGGCGTGAGGGTGAAATACGTGAAGGTGCCAACCGAGCTGAAGCTCCACGCCTTGCCCTCCGGGTCGTCGTTCGTGATGGTGAACTGCGCCGTCTGGCCGCCGAAGTCGGCGAGCATGACCGGCTCGAACACCACCTCTTGCGGCTCGACCGACTGGATCTTGGCGCTCGCCTGCGTCTGCGCGGCCTGCGCGCCACCCTCGGCGTTGGCCTTCGTAGGCGGTTCGAGCCCCACGAGAGCGACGATCGCGAGCGCGATGGCCAGACCGAGGGCGAGAACGCCCTTACCCGTGTGTTTCATGATGCTTCTCCCCCGAGGACAGACGTGCCGCGGATAGTGAAGGGGACGCGCTGAAGCCGCTGGGGTACGAGAGGGTCAAGCGGCCGCAAACCGTCCCGATTGAACCGATGGAGCAGGTGCCGTGGTGCGAAGGTGCATGGTGCGATGGTGCTCCGGCGCACGTGAGCAAGACGCACCCGTGCGCTCGCCGCGAGATTAGCACCCGTCGCGAGCAGTTTCCAGCCATTCGCCGATTCATATGCACATACGGTGCGATACCCGTCACGAAAGCCGCCGAGACGATGCGCATTGCGGGCAGGGACGCTTCCCGGGGAAGCCGTCCCCGTCGCGCCCGCCCCGAGGCGGGGCTACGCGGGGAAGATGCGGGCGGCGAGGCGCTGGGTAGCAGTCTTTACCACCGGGCCGGCGGCGAGCGTGGCCTCCATGACGCGCCGCGCCTCCCCTTCAAGGTAGAGAGCGGCCTTCCGGTGGCTCATGCCCTCGGGGCAGGCGATGGGCTCGCCCACATGCACCTCGAAGCCGGGCTTGAAGAGGAGCCGCTTCAGGAGCCCGCGTCCGGGCGCTTGCACGAGCGTCACCGGCACCACGGGCGCCCGGTGCGCCACGGCGATCTGGAAGGCGCCCCGCTGGAAGGGCTGGAGCTCGCGCTCGTAGGGGCGGAGATTGCCCTCGGGGTAGATGGCGAGGCAATCGCCTGCGGCGAGCGCCTCGGCCTGGCGCTCGAGCATCTGGCGGCTCTCGGCCAGCGTGCGGCCGACGAAGATGGAGCCGAGCGCCCGCACGAGCGGCCCCCACATGTGGCCGTAGCCGTTCTCGGCGAGGGCGAGGAAGCGCAGCCTGGAGGGCCAGAGCGCGAGCGCGGCCATGACGCTGTCGAGATAGCAGCAGTGGTTGATGACGACGATGGCGCCGTGGGCGCCCTTGGCCGCTTCAGGGGAAGATGGCGCGCTCGCGGCGTCCGCGATTCCTCGCGGAGCCTGCGCGGGCCCCCGGCGGATGGAGGCGACGGAAAGACGCGATGGCGATCCGTCCGTCAAGCTGCGTTGAGGCTTGGACGGGCCGGCGGCGAACGGGATAGCCGCGGACGGGCCGACGCCGCCCAAGCCGGCGGCGACGCCATCCCAGACGACCTTCCCTCCGTAGGTGAGCTTCACGACGACCCGGAGGATCGGCACGACCGCAGCGTAGAAGGCGCGGTGGAAGCGCCGGCTGCGAGGAGTCTCCGGGGGGTTCAGCTCTTCGACGATGGGGAGCGGGCCGTACTCGCGCGCGGCGGAGGCGGCGGCAGCGGCGGTCTGGAGCTGACGCTGCTCGGCGCGGGAGGCGGCGTCCATGGCGAGCCGCTCCCGCCAGAACGAGAGCGCGCTAGGGCGATCCTTGGCGCGGGCGTGGGCGCGGGCCTCGCGGGCGAGGGCGCGCGCGAGATCGCGCTCGGCACGGGCGGCATCGCGAAGCAGCCGCACGGCCTCTTCTCGGGGGGCAGCCTCCGCATGGGACCGAGCGGGCAAAGGCGCCGACGCCGGATTCGTGGCAGCCGAAGGCACCGGCGCAGGCGCGAGCGCCGTGGCAGGCGTCGCTGCCCGGTCGTTCAGCCTATCGGCCATGCTCCCTCCCCGATCCGATCGAACAGCGTGGCACGCCTTCCCCAAGGAACCGGTCCACGTGACGCCATCAACGGCTGTGGGCAGTAGCGGCAGCGACTGCGGGCACGGGCGCGGGCGCGAAGGCCGGCTCGCCGAAGTAGCGATCCATGAACCCGCGCAGCCGGAGGGCGCCCGCCTGGCGCTCGTAGGCGGCGAGGTCGTCGCGCACGGCCTGCTCGGCCATCATCGCGAACTTCCCGGCGCAGATGTCGACGCGCAGGTCCTCGGCCTTCTCGAGGTAGAGGTCGCGCGTGGGGCCGACCGCCTTGGGATGGTCGATCCACCAGTCGATGCAGCGGGCCAACCCGTCGGCGTCGTGGGCGCCGAAGAGGCAGTGGGTGCCGATGGCGAAGGCGCTGGGGGCGCTCTTGCGCGAGCGGGCGATGATGGGGACGCTCCCCGAGGCGAAGCACTCGATGACGCTGATGGCCTCGATGTCGGCCACGGAGGCGTGCACCGTGAGCGGGCAGCAGCGCATGAGCTCGGCGAGCGACGCGGGATCATAGTAGCCGATGGACATGGAGACGCCCAGCTCGTCGGCGAGCGCCATGAGGCGGTTCTTCATGTAGCCCTTGCCGGCCAAGTGGAGCGAGATGCGATCCTTGTAGGGCGAGCGCGCGATGGCGCGGATGATGGTGGCCTGATCCTTCTCGCGACCGAGACGCCCCACCGAGAGCACGTGCACGCGACCGTCGGCGTCGAAGAGCGGCGCGGGCTCGGAACCGGCATGGAAGCCGCTGGGCACGCCGTTGGAGATGACGTGCGTCTGGGCGCGGTAGCCGTGGCGTTGGAGCTCGTGCGCGATCATGCCGGAGGGGCAGTGCACGTGGCGCACGCGGTCGTAGAGCACCTTGCGCCAGTGGCCGTAGAGCTCGTGGCACACGATGGGAGCGGAGCCGATGCGCGCGTTGTAGGTGACGTTCTCGGGCTGCAGATGGAAGGCGGCGGACACGGGCACGTGGTGCCGGCGCGCCCAGTCGAGCGCCGCCTGCTCGAGCTCGAACGGCAGGAAGAGGTGGATGAGGTCCACGCCGTCGAAGGCCGCATCGAAGACCTGCCGGCTGGGCTCGGCGAAGCGAAATCCGCAGCTGTGGGAGATGTTCGTGACGAGGGGAAGCTGCTTCTCGGGCACGGGGAAGGCGTTGGGGCCGGACGCTCCCACGCCCACCATGCGCACCTCGTGGCCCTGGCGGCGAAGCGCCTCGGCGTAGCGATAGGCGGTGACGGACGTGCCGTTGCCGTGGCCGGAAAGATCGTCGCATACGAAGGCGAATCTCATGGCGCCTCCCTTCCGAAGGGGGTGGAGCTGCTATGCGAGCGCACGGACGACGGCGCGGTGGCCAGGGCCGGCGCAGATGGTTCTGGAGGACGCGCCGGGCGTGCGTGGGGTCCGCGCCTGGCGCGTGCGTGAGCCCTCGTGGGCATGCCGTCTACATACCCGTGGCCCAACCCGCTTTACTTGGGGTTCCTTTCAGGATGTGCGGGTGGCCCGGCGACGCGATGCCCTAGCCGGAGGTGCCACTCGTCGAGGGGGCAAGCCCGCCGCGCCGCAACGTAGCACGGCACGGCGCCGCATGGCTTCGTCCGCATGCATGTGGGTGCGACCGCGTCGCCGGTCTCTCAGCCCGCCGCGCCGCAATCCCGTTCACGAGGCGGGGTCGAAAGCCGCTCTCGCTCTGCTCGCGAGCTCGTGTCCTACGACGCCGCGTTCGAGCTTTGCCCGAAGAGCTCACTGAAGATGCTCACGGCTTCGGCG
>CANRLS010000048.1 GCA_947631545.1 uncultured Atopobiaceae bacterium | reverse complement strand
ACCATCACGACGAACGAGGACTTCCTCCACGTCTACTCGGCGCTCGGCTCCAGCCAGCTCGAGAACGAGAAGTACTCGATCCCCATGGACGTGGTCATCGTGCTCGACATTTCTGGCTCGATGCTGAATGGAGGGACGGGGCCTCAGCTCGACAATCTTGGCAACACGAGGATCGCGCAAACACTCAGTGCCACGAATCAGGCGATCTACACCCTCATGAAAGCGAACCCCAACAATCGCATCGGCATAGCGGTGTACGGTTCCGGTGGCACCGAGTTCCTTCCGCTTGTGAGCATGGAAGTCACGGAGGACGATACGACGGCGCCTCAATGGCTCAAGCTCGCACCGTTTAAAAGGAACAACCAAGAAGGTGTCTACGCACAAGGGTATTATGGCGCACCTTATACGGGGAATGGTGGCAACTTTCTCATTCAATTGAATTCGGAGCGCAGGGCGGCCCTCATCGATAAGACGAATGGCGATGCGAGCGAAAGTGAAGGCGAGGCTAATAGCTATCAGGAGCTTTCCAGAATCATTGGTCAGGACGGTAACGGAGGTCACCAGTACGTCGGCAATTTTATGCCCGAGAGGACTGGCAACAACCCCAGTCAAGCCATTGAAAGTCCTACGAAAGGTTGGGGCGGAGATGATGGGATGACGCTCGGCTTCTCCACAAACATCCAATCCGGCATCGCGGCGGGTATGGATCTTCTGGCAGAGACCGATGTCACGACATGGACTTCGGAGCTGACGGGCAGGACGTACGACCGGCAGCCAGTCGTGCTGCTCATGTCCGACGGCCAGCCGAACACCATCTCGAACTCGCAAAACTCGAGTTACGGATCGGGCGTGGAAACTGCTGCGGGGGACGTCGCCACAAGTTGGTGGAATCCACTGATTGGAAAATCGAATGGCGAGTTTAATTCTGAGAGTACGACAGCAACAAAAGATGCCGTTCCCGCTATCATTACCGAATCGGTGATGACGGGCTCGTTCTATAAATCTGCAATTGCAAATAATTATAATAACAAAAAGGTCGGAGATACTGATATCGATCCTTTGGTCTACGGTATCGGCGTTGATATGGATTCAACGCTCAATCCGACTGACACGAATCGTAAGATACCGAATGCCGCCCTCGTCTTCGGCATCATGGATCCTAAATATTGGTTCAATGCAACCGGAACATATACCGGTCCAACCGACAATCCGTACTATGAAACGACCGATGAGTCAGGAGAGGTAACCTATACGGTTCCAGTAAGTGAGTTTAGCGGAGAACTCACTTATGATAATATAAATCTTATGGGGACGGCCTATACGACCTATTATCAAGCGTGGGCTCCAGACGATGCGGGAACTGTTCCTCTGAACGCGCTCTCTTGGTCAACCGTCTACGCGGATTCTCTAACCAAATGCACAAAGGCGTTCGCCCAGTTTGGTCAGTTACCAGAACAGAACGTTCTCAAGGACGTCACGAAACAGCAGGTCAAAGATAATATCAACTACGTCAATACGTTCATGCTGGTCGATTCCTCTAGCATGAGCGATATATTCTCCAATATCATCAAGGACGTAGCGGGGAGTATCTTCACGCCTCTGGAGGGCGAGAACGATTTGGGGGCCGATGGCTATCTCTCCTACATCGACCCCTTGGGCGAGGGCATGGAGATCAAGAAGCCCTACTCGCTGGGCGAGACGAATTCGGCCACCCGCGACATGCAGATGGTGCTCAACGGCAACGTCTACGGCATCGTCCAGTCGGCGGTCTACGACTATCAGTGGAACGACGACTTCATCACATCGGGCGGCGAGTCGCTCACGGGGCAGAATTTCGTGCCGGGTTGGTATTCGAACACCACCAACCCCGCGGATTCGGTGTGTTATTATAACGCGAATGATCCTAATGTTCCTAAAAATAAGGCGAGTATTTATAAACAACCAGGCAAGCTGGAGGAGGTCAGCAGCCAGACGGGTTTGCCAGAAGGCTGCGAGACGATCAAAGACGCGTGGGAAGATTACACCTACCGTCTGAATTACTCTCAAATCCAGGAGTTCGTGCCCTCGCTGGCACCGACACAGAACGTCGGTAGTCTTCTCGACAAGCAAAAGAACACCGTCTACACGGTCTTTCGCATCGATACGAAGAACGGCAAGGAATTCTCCGAAGCAGAGCGTCGCGCCCTCATCCAGAACCCCTCCTACGGCCATGCGAGCGTCCTCGAAGAGGACACCGCCGGCGCCTACCGCCTGAGCGACATCCGCATCTGGGAGGAGAACACGGGCGACTGGCAGGACGAATACATGGGCGACCTTGTGGGCGACGCCGGCTACGACGACGCTCTCTACGTGGACATCCCGAATGATGCGCTGCCGCTGCAAACGGTGACGATCACCACGACCCAGCCGGCACCGGATTACAAGGCCCGTACGTACGAGACGAACCTCGGCGGCGCGCACGAAGGTGACGATCAGGCCGACTATTACGCCCAGTCGACGCCCTTCCGCCTCTTCTACTCCGTCGGCATCGAGGACAGCCTGCTCTACGACAGCGGCAACGTGGACATCGCGTCCCTCGAGAAGTCGTTCATCGACACGCACACGCAGTCGGACGGCAGCATTTGGTTCCTCTCGAACTTCTGGGGCACGAACACGACTGCGGGATCGTCGCTGCTCGCGTCGAACCCGATGAACCTCTTCGTGCAAAAGACCGGGGGTAGCTTCGCGGCGCACACCGGATACACGATCCCGCAAGGCTCTACCGTGATGTACTACCTTGTGGATTCGGATCCCTCGTTGCAGCTGGGCTACTTCACGCCCGCCACGACGCCGGCGACCGTGGTGAGCACGTTGCAGGCAAACTGCATGGAGGATCCGGAAAGCGATCTGACGGGCAACGAGAACGCCGCTGTGCTGCTCGAAAACGCGAAGGCTGGCCAGTACCTGGTCGCGGTGGCGTATACGGCTGATCCGAACGCGGAGGGTTCGGGTGCGACGCTCGTGAGCGCCACGACCTGTGCCATCCCGTCGTCGGACACCGCCATCGGTACGCTCAACGTAACCGTCCAGCCTTCGGGGAGCGTTGTGGGCGATGTGCCCTATGACAATGCCGAGCACGAGGTTCTCGCGTACTACCTCGTCGACGCAAACACCGTTGTCAATAATCAAATATCAACCTGGAATACAGGCACAACCGCTGCGATGGTGAAGCAATATCTGGGTGATGCGGTAGCGATACCAGAAGAAACATTGCAAGCCCAGCTGGGAAATCCCGAGAACAACGGGAAGATGCTCTACGTCGTGCAATACAGCGGCGATCCAACCAGCAACGATCAGACAACGGTCTTCGCGGCGGGGAGCGCGCTCGTCCAGGTGAATGCTCCCGGTGCCGCCGTGCAGGGCTCTTCCGAGGAGGGAAATCCGGCCACGACGTTCTCGCCGTCGGAAAAGAACCGCTTCTATGTCTTCCAAAAGAACCTGCCGCTCTACGAAGTGCCTTCGGACACGGTTAAGGCGATGGGGGGTGGCAGCGCGCTCCCGAGCTTCGTGCTCCCGAGCGACGAAGGTGGCAGCTCGCCGGTGGTCGATGGCGAGGGGACGGTTTCCAACATCACCGTCAATGATTATCAAAAACTCGCGTTTACCTATGGCGAGCAAAAGGCCAGTTGCAATGTTGTGAATCAGGTGAGCTACAACGACAAGACCGTGAGCAAGGGTAGCAATGGCATCCTCACCTCCAGCGGGTGGTACTACATCATCGTCGAGTACTATGAGCCGAAGACCGTGGAAGAAGACGGCGTGAAGACGACCTACGCCGATCTCAAACGAATGGCCGTACCGCGCGAGGGCGGCCAATTCGGCTCCGAGATAGCGGGGGGCAGCGTCCACTTCGGCGAGTATCTCTGCTGGTATAAGCCACCGGTGGTGGCGGAGGGTGTTGAGACGACCCAGGGCGAGAAGGTAGCCGGCATCGGGTCGATACAAAAGGTGGACGGCCAGGATGTTTTTCAGCTCACGCAGGACCCAGGAGGCCATGATGCCACAGGCCTCGTCGTAACGACCGACATCGGCGGCCTGCGCGTGGGCAACCTCGAAGGCGAGCGGGAGGCCAAAGACGACAACACGACGCAGAGCGCCCAGTACTACTACTACCCAAGCATCTCGAACACGGTGAACACCGGGAGCGGCGGAGGCGGCGAGGATGCCGACGGAGGCGACGGCCATGGCTCGGCTGCCAATCTCGTCATCGACACCCACCTCGGCAACAACGGTCGCGAGACGCTGGAGAACACGGACGTTCTCGTCACGAAGCTCGTCTACGACGACGATGGCAACCTTGTGCCACCCAGCGGGGGGCCAGCCGAAGCCTTCCAGTTCCAGACCTACATCGAGGGCTTCGAAGGCACGCGCAGCGCCGTCGTCGTCGACTACGACGAGTTCTCGGGGCTCTGGCGCCAGCGCATCAAGACCATCGACGCCGTCACGCTGAACGGCGGCGGGCTCCTCATGGCCAATGACGGCCTGAGCGCGGCCCAGGTCTACTACACGGGCGAGACCTCTTCCTCTGGGGCTCCCGGCGAGGAGGGGTCGTTCAGCTACGTCGAAGGCGGTGAGATCTCGACGACCTCCGGGGACGAGGGCCCCTTCTATATCTATGTGCAAAGCGAGCCCGGGGCCAGCAGCGGGTCGGTGCCGGTCTACGTTGCGACGGAAAGCGACGAGGAGGGGGCGCAGGACGGCGGCAGGACAATCTATGTGGCCAGCCAGACGCAGGCCAATGAGCTCAACGCGAACTCGCCGGCCACCATCCGCTACGCGGTGCAGGATGCAGAGCATCCCGTGGGCACGCGCGTTTTCTGGACGGGCGGCGGCGAGGTGGACGCCAAGGTGTACCTCGTGCCGACCGACTGGGTGGAAGACCCGGCGAATTTCAGCCCCGACAATCTGATTGATGAGGGGACGGAGAAGCAGCTCTCCGACTGTGTGCGCGTGAATCGCCTCCAGGTGGCGACGCTCACCATCGATCAGGACTACGCGCTCCGAAGCGGCGTGGATGTGATTTCGCCCTACAACGTCAAGACGAACTTCCTCACGCGCGACGTGACCTTCGGGCTGACCTCGGCGAACGACCTCTACGACCCGAACACGCTCGTGAGCGTTCGCGAAGGCGGCCACGACTCCACGACCGCTCAAGACATGTACTCGCACACGGCGGAGTTCACGCTCAAGAATGGCGAGGGGCTCCTCTTCCAGGGTGCCCAGACCCAGGCGAACTTCCGCATCACCGAGGCGATGGACGAGGCAACCGCAGACGCCTTCGAGCTCCAGCAGGCGCGCGTCGTGCAGTCCGTCAATTACGTGACGTACGTGCCGTCGGGCGGTCCGGGGGAGCTCGTGTCGTGCGGTCCGAGCGACGTGAAGACGGAGGGCTACGTCGACGGCAACGCCCAGGATCCCGCCGGTCGCGGTTCGGCGCAGGTCACGGACGTCAGACAGTTCACGCCCGTGCGGGATGCGCAGGGCGCCTACACGGGCGCGCTCACGGGCTTGACTCCGCCGCTCTCGAACGCGGTCAACAACGCGGCCTTCTTCGGGCTGAACACCGGGAGCTTGGAAAGCGAGGAGGACGACCTCGAGTTCTACTCCACCTTCAGCGACACGGCGAACTTCGAGAAGGGCGGCCAGTACGAGAACACCTGGTACAACGGCGAGCTGACGCTCACCAAGCGGGCCGTGGGCATAGATGACGCGACCGCGGCATATGACTTCACCGCGACGTTCACCACGCCGGAGGGCGAACCCTACACGGATGACATCTCGTATGCCATCTCCGCGGGATATGGCACGGTAAAGAATGAGGAGCCCGAACCCACAGCGGCTGACCCGCAGCCGGATGAAGCCAGCGACAAGACGTTCTATAACCCGGTTGGAAACGGCAGTGTGACACCGGGGAAGGACGCCGAAGGGGCCTCGACCGGTGTCGTCAAATTCTCCCTCTCGGCTGACCAGACCATCACGTTCTTCGACCTGCCCGAGGGCACGGCCGTCGACCTTGAGGAGACCAGAGGCGCCGGTGCCGTCTGGAAGCAGGTGGCACCGCCGGCCGAGCCGGAGGATGCCAACCATGCCGCGATTGAGATCCAGCAGGCCCAGACCATCGTCTGGGAAGCGCTGAACACGCCGGCAGGGTCTCTCGCCATCACCAAGAACGTGCCCGCGACGGGCTTCGAGGCCCAGGCGTTCGATTTCACGGCCGAGTTCTGGACCGGAAGCCCAGACGGAACGAACTTTGCCGGTACGGTCCGGTACGAGATAACCGGCGATGGGGCGGTTACGGTGCCGGAAGAGGGAGTGGGCAATCCAACGGTGGCGCCGAGCCAAGACGATCCGTTGACCGGCACGATAACCTTCGACGGCACCGATACGAACCAGGTGCAATTCCAGCTCCATGCGGGCGCATCCATCGTGTTCTACAACTTCACGATGAGCCCGCCCGGAGGAAGCGCCTATCCCGTCTACTACACCGTCACGGAGACCGGCGACGGGCTCACGGGCGATTGGCAGTCCGAATGGATCGCCGAAGGGGACACGGGGGCCGAGACGAGGTCCGATGGGGCCTCCATCAGCGTGTCGGGCTCGGTCGCGGCGGCCGACCGCATCTCGCTCGTGGCGAACAACACGCCGCCCGGGACGCTGAACGTCACCAAGGCGATGGGGTCGGGGCAGGCCCCCGATCAGCCGTTCGGCTTCGCTGCGACGTTCACCGACGCGGACGGGCAGCCCTACCAGGGCGACGTGAGCTTCACGATCGCGCCGGCCTCGGGCGACGAGCAGAGCCGGATCACCTCGCCCACGCCCACGGATCCGAGCGCCGAGCCCTCCGAGCCTGGCGGCGGCGATGACGATGAGGGGGATTACACCCCGATCCTCACCGGCACGATCACCCTCACCGCCGATGACAACGGCACCGTCACCTTCGACCTCATGCCGGGCGCCACCGTCACCTTCACCGGCATGCCGCTCGGAACGAGCTACAGGGTCGAGGAGACGAACGCCCGCGGCTTCGTGCCCACCTGGCAGAACCAGGCAGGCGTCTTCGAGGCACCTGACGACGTGAACGTCACGGCCACCGCCACGAACAACGTGCCCACCGTCCCCACCTCGTCGCTCTCCATCACCAAGGAGGTCGTGGACGCGAGCCAGGCGCCGAACGACAACGCCTATCCCATCACGGTGACGCTCTACCGCGACGCCGCGATGACGCAACCGGCCACGAACGTGAACGGCGCCTACGGCGCGGGCTCGGCCTACGCCTTCCAGAACGGCGTGGCCCAGTTCACGCTCAAGGCCGGCCAGACCGTGCGGTGGACGGGCCTTCCGCAAGGGCTCTACTTCGACGCCACCGAGACCGATGCCATGGGCTACAACCCCCAGTGGCAGCAACGCGGCTCCACGACCCTCACGGAGGGTCCGACCATCACCGGCCAGCTCTCGGCCGCGGTCGAGCTCGTCTGCAACAACGTGCGCACCGGCCAGCACAAGGTGGAGACCAGCCCGGGCGACGGCGAGGCGGTCGGCATCGGCCAGACCATCACCTACGAGATCTCCTACGAGAACACCACCGGCGCGCCCGCCGACGTGACCATCGTCGATCCCATCGATCGCGGCCTCGACTTCGTGAGCGCCTCGATCCCGCGCGAGGGCGCGAGCGCCATCACGCAGACGGGCCCGGGCACCACCACTGAGGGCGGCTACGCCGTCGGCTACGACCCCACCGCGACCCTGCCACACGGCTGCGCCGTGGACTACGACTACGCCGGCATCGTCACGTGGACCATCCCCAGCGTGCCCGTCGGCGCCACCGGCAGGGTCACGCTCACCGTGCGGGTGAACGCCCAGGCGGCGACGCGCCTCCAGGTGGACGACCAGGCCTTCGTGAGCTGGGACAACGGGCAGAGCTGGATTCCCACCGAGGAGCCCGAGAACCAGCTCACGGCCATCTCGCTCGAGAAGACCCTCTACGACGGGGAGCCGGAGGTCGACGCCTTTGAGTTCCAGATCACGGTCGAGCCGCCCGCGGGCGAGCAGCCGCTCACGGGCACCGTGCCCGTGGCCTTCGACCCCGACAACGGGGTCTCCGAGCTCACGTTCGCGAACGGCGTGGCGAGCTTCAGCCTCGCGCCGGACCAGGCCATCACGATTTACGGCCTCCCGGTGGGCTCCACCTACACCTATGAGGAGGTGGGTCCCGAGGGCTACGAGGTCGTCTGGGTGAGCGGCCAGACCGGCACCGTCTATGCGGACACGACGGCCTACTCGGCCTACATCTGCTATAACGTCGGGCCCGGCCAGCACAAGGTCGAGACGGACCCCGGCGATGGGCGCCCGGTGGAGGTCGGCCAGCTGATCACCTATCGCATCTTCTGGGAGAACACCTCCGATACCGACCAGACGCTCACCATCGTCGACCCGCTCGACGTGGGCCTCGACTTCGTGTCCGCGACCATCCCGAACCCGAGCGGACAGGGCCAGGGCCTCGCGCTCGAGGCGCCGGCCACCCTGGCCACCGGGACGGGAGCGCTCGATGGCTACGCCATCGGCTATGACGAGGACGGCCTCCTCCCCGGTGAGAACTCGGTCGACTACGAATGGGCGGGCCTCGTCACCTGGAGCCTGGGCACGCAGCCCTCCGGCGCATCGGGATGGGTCGAGCTCACCGTGCGCGTGAACGAGGACGCCGAGGTGCTCGACGTCGTCAAGGATCAGGCCTTCGTCGGCTGGGATAACCAGTGGTTCCCCACGGAGGAGCCCCAGAACCCGCTCGGCGGCCCGCATAAGGTCGAGCTCGATCCGGGCGACGGCGAGCCTGTCGAGGTGGGCCAGACCATCACCTACCGCATCGACTATCAGAACACGACGCTCGAGGCCGCCGACGTGACCGTCGTCGACCCCATCGACCGCGGCGCGGACTTCGCGAGCGCGAGCATCCCCACGAACGACGGGACGAGCCTCACGCTCGTCGCGCCCGCAACCTCCATAACCGGCCAGGGCGCCTATGAGGGCTACGCCATCGCCTACGACCCCGCGGGCACCATCCCCGAGGGCTGCGAGTTCACCAAGCCCTACGACTACGAGGGCACCGTCACGTGGACCATACCGGACGTCGCACCCGGGGCCACGGGGTCGGTCTATCTCACGGTTGTGGTGAACGAGGACGCGCTTCAGGACTTCCTCATCGACGACCAGGCCTTCGTGCGCGTGGGCAACGGCCCCTGGCTCCCCACCGAGGAGCCCGAGAACCCGCTCGACGAGAATCCGCACAAAACCGAGGTCGCGCCCGGCGATGGCGAGCGCGTGGAGGTGGGGGACGAGATCACCTACCGCATCGACTGGGTGAACGACGCGATCGATCACCAGACCGGCCTGCCCAAAGCGGCCGAGGTCACCATCGTCGACCCGCTCGATGTGGGCGTGGACTTCGTCTCGGCGAGCGATGGCGGCGCCTATGACGCGAACAGCACGCTGCCGAGTGGCTGCTCGGTGGACTATCCGTGGCACGGCACCGTCACCTGGTCGCTCGGCGAGCAGCCTGCCGGCGCGCGGGGTTCTGTGACCCTCACCGTGCGCGTGAACGAGAGCGCGCTCGAAGCCGGCATCGTCAAGGACCGGGCCTTCGTCGGCGTGGACAACGTCTACACCCCCACGGAGGAGCCCCAGAACCCGCTCGACGAGCCCCATAAGGCCGAGGTCACGCCGGGCGACGGCCGGGTCGTCGCGGTGGGGGACGAGATCACCTACGAGATCACGTACTACAACGGCGGCACGGAGCCGGCGGACGTGCGGATTGTCGATCCGCTCGACGTGGGCCTCGACTTCCTCTCCGCGAGCGATGGCGGCGCCTATGACGCGAACGGCACGTTGCCGAGCGACTGCGCGGTCGACTACCGCTGGCACGGCGTCGTCTCCTGGACGATCCCGCAGGTGCCGGCGGGCACGGGCGGCACGGTCTCGCTCACCGTGCGCGTGAATGAGGCGGCGACCGAGGCCATGATCGTCAAGGATCGGGCTTTCGTGCGGGTGGACGACGGCCCGTGGAAGCCCACCGAGGAGCCCCAGAACCCGCTCGAGCCGGTGACGCCGACGGAGCCCGGGACGCCGCCAGAGCCCGGAGCGCCCATGGAGCCCGGGACGCCGACGGGAAGCATCCCCAAGACGGGCGACGCCACGCCGATGTGGCTCTACGCCCTCATGGTCCTCGCCGGCGCCGTCGCGATCGCCGCCGCGTGCCTCCTCCTTCGCCGAAGGCCCGGGGAGCTCGCCGAAGCGAGCGCGAGGAGGGGCGTGCCGACGATCCCCCGAGGCCCAGTGAGCCCGGCGACTCCGCGAGGCGATGGAATCCAGGGCAAAGGCGCACGCCACCGTCGTCCGAGCGGCCCCGCCCCACGATGAGCCGCTGACGGGAGGCCCTCGCCTCCCCGCGTAGCCGCAAGAGGGCCGGGACGATTTCGCCCCGGCCCTCATCCTTGCGCCCGCGTTGACAAGGTCGCGCTTCCGTCGGCGACGCGGCCCGCACCCGCTGGCCGCGTCGAAGCTCGGCGCTATTCGGCGAGCATCCGCCGGTACTCCTCGATCTCGCGCTCGGCTTCCACCTCGTCGAGGTCCCAGTACTTGCCGTAGAGCCTCACGATCGTCTCATCGTCGACGCCGGCCTCCAGGAGCGCCTGACCGAAGGCCTCGATGCCGTAGAGGGCGGCCTGGATGCGGCCGACGTCGATCATCTCCTGCTCGTCTTGGGAGATGTTCACCACGAGGGAATCGCCGATGAGGTCGCGGGCTCGTTTGCCCAACCGCTCGGATGAGGGTTGCCA
>CANRLS010000047.1 GCA_947631545.1 uncultured Atopobiaceae bacterium | reverse complement strand
GTCGCCGGCGGTCTTGAGGCGGGCGCGAACAAGCTCAAGGTCGATTACACGGTGCGGGCCGACAAGGATGCCCAGGATGGGAAGAGGCCGGTCGTCGTCACGGCGACGCCGACGAAGGGCCTCGAGAAATCGTTCGAACAAACGCTCACCATCTCGGCGGTGCCGTGGCTCTCCCTTGCGGTGGCTCCGGAGCCGGCGAGCGTGCAAATGGGCATGAGCCAAGACCTCTCCTTCACCATCTCGAACGAGGTCGAGGGCACCAACGCGGGGAAGACGACCACGGTCTTCACGCTCCCGGACGAGATGGGGATCGTGGGCGACGCCGGAGGCGTCACGGCGACCTGCGAGGGCGTGGAGCCGGAGGTGAGCGTCGAAGACCATGCCGTGACGGTGAAGGTGAGCCAGCTCCTTCCGGAAAAGCCGCTCACCGTGTCGTTCGCGGTGACGCCTGCCGAGGGGGCCATCGCCGGCACGTCCCAGATCCGCGTCAGCGCCACGCCCGCGAAGGGCAACGCCCTGAGCGCTGAAGACGGGGCCGTCCCGATCGAGATCGTGGGGAAGCCCGAGCTCTCGCTCTCGTTCGAGCCCTCCCTGAGCATCCCCCTCACCCAGGGCTCATCGGGAGCGGCGGTGGCCACGATCGCCAACACCGTGCCGATGAGCGCCACGGGAGAGGTCACGGTCACCTTCACGGCACCCGAGGGCTCCGGCCTCACCGTGAGGGCCACGCCCCGAGGCGACGCGAGCGTCACGGCCGGCGACGGCTCCGCCACCGTGACCGCGAGCGGCATCGCCTACGGGGAGCCCCTCTCGATCGATCTCGACGTGAGCGCGGCGGACGATGCGACGGTGGGCGTGCAGCGCATCGCCGTCACGGCCACGGCGGCCCATGGGGCGCGCGAGCAGTGGCAAGGCGAGGTGCCCGTCGAGGTCGCGGAGCACCTCGGCCTCGAAGTGGTCGGCGCCGATGCCGTCTCCATCCAGCAGGGGACGACCGCCACGATCACGACCACCGTGAAGAACACGGTGCCGAGGAGCGCTCCCGGGAAGACGGAGGTCGCCTTCGCCCTTCCCGCGGGCATCGAGCTCGCCGAGGGCCTCTCGAGCGTGAGCGCCCCTTCGGCCGCGCCCGCGCTCACCGATGACGGTTTCAAGGTGTCTGCCAGCACCATCTCCTCCGACGTGCCGCTCCAGGTGACCTACACCGTCCGCGCCGACGAGGACGCGCAAGACCCGGGAGCGTGCATCGTCGTCGAAGCGCATTCGACCGAGAAGGACGTCCGCGCCTCGGGCTCCCAGGCGCTCGCCATCACGCAAAAGCCCAGCCTCTCGATCGCCCAGGAGGCGTCCCGGATCCAGCAGGGCTCCGACGCCACGTTCGTCGCGACCGTGGCGAACGGCGTGGCGGGCAGCGCCACCGGCGCGCTCGAGATGGACGTCACCCTGCCTGACGGCATCGCGCTCGCCGAGAGCGCGGAGGCGTCCGTGCACCCGGATGGCGGAGGAACGACCCACGTCGAGGCGACCTCGGTCGCCTCCGGCGACGGCTTCACGGTCGAGGCCGAAGACCTCAAGGGTTCGGAGACGCTCACCGTGTCCTACACCGTGAGGGCCGAGGCCGAGGCGGGGCCGAGGACGGATGGCATCGCCATATCCGTCAAGCCGACGAACCCGGTGTCGGGCACCACGTCCACGTCCGCCGACGTGACGATCGTCCAAAAGCCCGAGCTCAAGATCACGGACACCACCGGCGCGCCCGCGGCCGTGCAGAAGGGCTATGAGCCCGACGAGCCGGTCACGCTCAGCGCCGACGTGTCGAACCTCGTCGAGGAGAGCGACACGGGCGCCACGACCGTGGAATTCGCACTGCCCGACGGCGTCGAGCTCACCGGCCAGCAGGCGAGCGCCGTGGTGGAGGCGACGCAGGGCGGCGAGAAGGTGCTCGCCGCGAACGCGGAGAGCGGGAACGGGTTCAGCATCACGCTCGCCTCTCCGTTGAAGAGCGGCGAGGCGCTCAAGGTGTCCTATCCGGTGAAGGCCACCGAGGCAGCCACGCCGGGCACCGCCACGATCAAGGTCGCCGCCGCGCCCGCCAAGGGCGTTGGGGATGAGGCGGAGGTGCCCATCGACGTCATTGATGCGCCCCGGCTCTCCGTCGAGGCGAAGGACGATTGCGATGGGCTCTACCAGCAGGGCCTCGAGCAGCGCATCACGGCGACGGTGGAAAACGCCGTCGATCGAAGCGTCTCCGGGAGCGCGAAGGTCTCCGTGACGTTGCCGGAGGGCATCACCGTTGCGGGTGACCCCGTCGTCAATGGCCCCTCCTGCTCCGAGCCCGTCATCCCGAGGGAGAGGACCGGATTCAGCGTCGAGGCGAGCGAGATCTCATCCGCGAGTCCTCTCGAGCTTGACTTCACGGTCAAGACGAGCGATGGCGCCAAGCAAGCGGAGGGCTCCAGCCCCGCCATCACCATCTCGGCCTCCTCGCGATGGGCCCAGGCGGCATCCTCCAAGCTGCCCGTGACCTTCATCGCCAAGCCGACCTTCGCCATCGAGGGCGAGGGCGCCACCGTCATGCAGGGCCAGGAGGCCGAGCTCACGGCGACGATCGAGAACCAGACCGATCGAAGTCGCACGGGCGCCACGACGGTCTCGTTCTCGCTTCCCGAGGGGGTGCGGCTCCAGGGCGCCGTCGAGGCCGGCATGGGAGGCGAGGCCATCCAGGCGAAGGCCATCGAGGGCGGGTTCGCCGTCACCGTCGGCGAGCTTGCGCCGCACGTCCCCATCGCCGTCAAGTACCGAGTCGCCGTTGACGAGGGCGCCCGGCTCGGCACCAACATCGTCGAGATGCGCGTTGCGCCGGAGCTCGGCGAGGAGGCCGTCGCCCGCGCCGTCCTCGCCGTCACCGGCAACGGCCGCCTCGCGATCAGGGCGGGCGGCGCGACGTTGGAGCCCGGCCGCATCGAGCGCCTCACCGCCCATATCGCCAACGAGACGATCGGGAGCCGCACCGGGAAGACGACGGTCAGCTTCGCACTGCCCGAGGGCGTCTCCCTCGAGGGGGACGTGGCGAGCGCCGTGCGGGCCACCTACGGCGGAAGGGCGCTCTCGCCCGCAGCGGCCCAGGGCGGCTTCTCAGTCGCGGTGAGCGACTTCGCCTACGGCGAGGCCCTCGACGTGTCCTACATGATCCGCGTCGCCGACGACGCCGAGCCGGGCATCCGGGCCATCTCGATCCTCGCGGATCCCGCCTCCTCGGGCTTGGTCTCGACGAGCGCCGAGGTGCCCATCGAGGTGGTCGCTGCCGCTTCCGGGCAGCCCTCGGCGGGCGAGATCGCCGGCCCCACGACGGCCGACGACGTGTCGCAGGACGTCGAGGAGGCAACGCGCGGGCTCGTGAGCGTCGATGCGCCCACGACCGAGGTGAGCGATGACGGCCGCGAGGCCCAGGTGGCCCTCACGGTGCGCATCGCCGACGAGGACGCCGAGGACACGGCGGCGCCGCTCGAACCCGAGGCGGTGGGCGAGGCCGTGGTGGCGAGCGTCTTCAAGAGCTCGGAGGCCGCCATCTCGCGCGCCGAGACCGCCCTCGCCCAGAGCTTCGACAATCCCTCCGTGAAGCTCGCCGACCTCAAGCGCGCCACAGAGGCCCAGATCGCCGACTTCGCAAGGCGCTGCATCGCCGCGATCCTGCCGCCCGAGGGCGAGGCCCAGACCCTCGCCGCGGGCGATGGGCAGGGCGCCCTCGAAGCGCTTCGCGATAGGACGATGAGCATCCTCGTCGTCATCGACCAGGGGACGAGGGACGAGGTGGACATCACCTACACCTTCACGTTCGAGGCCAGGGCCGCCGAGCCGCCCGATGCGGGCGATGCGGGCGAGACCGTGGTCTACCGCCTCTACAACCCCAACGACGGCCAGCACCTGATGACGGCCGATCCCAACGAGTACGAGAGCCTCCCCGCCTACGGATGGCGCAAGGAGGGGGAGCGCTACGTGCTCCCGTCCAGCTCGTCCGTGGGCATCCATCGCCTCTACAACGCGAGCAACGGCGACCACCTCTACACGACCTCCGACGTAGAGGTCGAGGCCCTCGAGGGGGCGGGCTGGAAGGACGAGGGGGTCAAGCTCTACGGCGCCGAGGGCGATGACGCCGTCCCGATCTATCGCCTCTGGAACCGCTGCATGACGGCGGCCGGCGGCAGGGGGAGCCACCTCTGGACCGAGAGCCCCGAGGAATACGACGCGCTGCCCGCGCTCGACGCCAAGGGCTGGCAGCAGGAGGGGGAGGTCTGGCGAGCCATCCGGCTCATCGGATAGGAACCGTCGCCCGCATGCCCCGTACGACGCGCATGCGGGCGGAGGGATAGCGCAAGCCCATAGGGCTTCACGAAGAAAGGAAGGTTCTATGCACCAGAGAAAGATGCGGAAGCGGCTGATCGGAGGCGCCCTCGCCGTGCTCGTGGCGCTCTTCGGCGTCCTCGTCTGCGCGAGGCCCGCGCGGGCTGCCGGCGATGCCTTCACCGTGGTGAACCATCTCGTCATCACGCTGAACGGCACCGATATGGACAAGTCCACCATCGAGGGCCCCTCCATCGGCACCGAGCCGCTCACGTTCAGCGAGGCCAACCAGCTCTTCCTGGACGCGGGCAACACGGGCACGTTCGTCAACGCGCAGGACGGCGTCATCACGGTCGACTTCCAGAACGCATCGGTGAAGAAGGTGGTCAACGGCGAAGAGGCCTACTTCGGACTCGGCCACATGCTCCTCGGCGACCCGTGGAACACCCTCTTCAAGAACGGCAACGCCATCACGGTGCAGGGCTCGGGTACGGTCGTCTTCAAGAACCTCGACGTGTCGATCCTCCCCGATAGCCAGGGCAGCGGCACGACCGGCGGCGATAAGGGCGCGAACGTGAGCCACGGCCTCCTCGATGCCGGCAACTCCATCCTGAGCGTGGGCTCGGGCTGCAACGTGACCCTTGGCGACGGCGTCGACATCGACACCTCGACGCCCTCCGACAACGGCGGCAACACCGTGGCGTGCGGCGCCATCCTCGCCACCAGCGGCGGCACCATCAACATCGGCGCCCCCGCCGGCTCCGCGCAGGCCCTCGCCGACACCACCGGCACCGGCGCCGTCATCGACGGCACCGCGGGCACCACGGGCACGGGCAGGATCAACGTGTACCGCGGCATCGTGACCAACGCCGGCACGGGCGTCACGGCCGGCGCCGGCACCATCACCGCCACCGTCGGCGGCCAGAAGATCATCGGCTCGAGCCCGATGAACCTCACCACCGTGAGCAACGTGCCCGCCGGCCCCGTGACCGTGACCGAGGCGCCCGCGAACGCCCAGCTCATCGTCTCGAGCAGCACGACCGTTCAGAACAGCTCGCAGAACCCCATCAGCGTCGGCGCCCCCGGCGCCGAGCCGGAGGTCGTGCCGGCTGGCGGGAGCGGCACGCCCCAGGTGGCCACCGCCAAGGAGACGCTCCAGCTCGCCGTGGACAACGCCCAGGCCGACTATCCGGCGAGCGACAGCGGTCTCTACACGGCGACCAGCTGGAAGTCCTATCAGGACGCCCTCGCGGCCGCCCAGAGCCTGCTCGGGGATGCGAGCGTGACGGATCCCGATGATCCCCAATACACCCAGGCGGCCCAGGCGCTCCAGACCGCCATCGCCGGCCTCGTTCGCGTGTCCGCCGGCACCCAGGCCCTGAGCGCCGCCATCGCCGAGGCCCAGCAGATCGTCGGCACCGATGCGAGCAAGTACCCGGCCGACGGTTGGGCGGCCTATCAGGCGGCGCTCCAGAACGCCCAGGACGTGCTCTCAAATCCCAGCTCCACCCAGGCCGACATGAACGGGGCGCGGAAGCAGCTCCAGGAGGCGGTGGACGCCATCGTGCAGGTGAAGGTCACGCGCCTTCTGAACCCCAACACGGGAGAGCACCTCTTCACGTCCGACCAGAACGAGGTCCAGGTCCTCATGGGCTATGGCTGGCAGTGGGAGGGCATCGCCTGGAACGCGCCGGCGATGTCGACGGGCACGCCGATCTATCGTCTGTACAACCCCAACAACCACGACCATCTCTACACGGACGACGCCAACGAGTACGCGGTCCTGCAGAAGGAGTACGGCTGGCAGGGCGAGGACGTCCAGTTCTACAGCGCCACGACGACGACCGCCTGTCCGGTCTATCGCCTCTACCTGCCGGGCGCGTGGTCGGGCACGCACCTCTGGACCACCGACAAGCACGAGTACGACGTGCTGCCCGATTTCCACTGGGTGCAGGAGGACATCGCGTTCTACGCGCTGTCGCTTCCGGAGTAGCGGCTTCGCAGGCCTGCGCACGCTGAGTCGAATGGGGCTCGCCGTGCGCAGCCGCCGACGGATCGAGCGCAAGGCCCCCGGGACCGAATGGCCCGGGGGCCTCTCCGTTCGCCCGATGGGCCGACCTGGCGCGGCGCCGCCCGCGCCTCGCGCCATTTGCCCTTCGGCGAGGGGGCACAATGGTCATCGTGGGTATCGGCGATCGAGCGAGGCGGGGCTGATGGATGTCGATCTGACGGATCCGGTGGCGCGGGCGGCGGCCGCGAGGGAGGGGCTCGCCCTCGAGGGGGAGTTCAACGACATCGTCCGCGCTCACGGGGGAGACCTCGAGGGCCGCGAGGCGGGCGATGGGTATCTGGCCACCACCAAGGCCCTCTACCACGGCCGGCCGCTCTCCTGGGCGCTCACGCCGAAGGTCTTCTCCGAGGCCGGCGTCGCGCTCATCGCGGACGCCGCCGAGACCATGGGGCGCATCATGGACAAGGTCACGCGCGCCTTCGCCGAGGACGCGGCCGTAAGGCGCGCCTTCCTCCTCTCGCCCGAGGTGGAGGGGCTCTGCCTGCTGCCCACGGGCTATGCCTGCCCCATCCCCCTCGCCCGGGTGGACATCTTCCTGAACGAGGAGACGGGCGACTTCTGGTTCTGCGAGCTCAACACCGACGGCTCGGCGGGCATGACCTCGGCCGTCGAGGTCACCCGGGCCATCCAGCGCACGGCGAGCTACGGGGAGTTCGCCGAGCGCCATCCGAACATCCGAACCTTCGACATCCTCGGCGCCTGCGCCGAGGCGATCCTCGCCACCTATGGCGAGTGGGAGGGAAGGGGCACGGGCGCCCTTCCCCAAGGCCATCCCTCGATCGGGGTCGTCGACTATGGCGAATCCATCTCGATGGACGAGGTGGAGGACTTCGTGGGGCGCTTCGCCTCCATGGGCGTTCGCTGCCGCTTCTCCGAGATCCGCGACCTCCGCGTGGAGGACGCTCCCGAGGGCCCGCGCCTCGTCGACGGCGAGGGGCCGATCGACCTCGTCTGGCGACGCGCCGTGCTCTCGGAGATGGTGGAGAAGCCCTGCCCGGGCGCAGAGGCGCTGGTGAGGGCCCAACGGGAGGGGCTCGCCTGCGTGGTGGGCGGCTTCAGGACCTGGCCCTGCGCCACCAAGACCGTCTTCGCCGTGCTCCGCGAGCCCGCCCTGCGCTCGAGGCTCACGGAAGCGGAGCGGGCCTTCGTGGAGGCCCATGTGCCCTACACGGAGGTGCTCACGCGGGCGACGGACCTCTCGCGCTTCGCCGACAAGGACAGCTGGATCGTGAAGCCGCGCGGCGGCTACAACGCCGTCGGCGTGGTGGCGGGGCTCGACGTCGCGCCGAAGTCCTGGGAGGAGGTGCTCCTTCGCGCCGCGGAGGCGGGCGACGTCATCCAGGCCTATGCGCCCCAGTTCCGCGTGCCCACGGCGCTCGGCGGGGTGCAGCCGGCGGGCGCCGAGCTCGCCGACATGGCCCCCTACGCCATGATGGAGGGGCTCTTCCTCTTCCGGGGGCGCTTCGGCGGCGTCTTCACCCGCTGCGGCCGCGAGGCCACCATCGGCGAGTGGACGGAGCGCCTGAACATGGGCTGCCTCGTGGTGGGCGAGCCCACCGACGGGGAGGCGGCTTCGAGGGAGCGCGTCCGCGAGGTCGAGGAGGCCGAGCGCATCGTGGAGGACGAGGGCTGACGGGCCGCGGGGCACGGCGCTGCCGCATCGCCCTACGGATCGATCGGCATGGCCCGGATTGGCGACGGCGGGATTGCCCGCTGAAGAGGCAGGGGAGGCGGTTCCATGACGAGAGGTCTTTCGCCCGAGGCCGAGGCGGAGGTGGCGCGCCGCCTCGAGGAGCGCTTCCAGAGCCCCTACGCGGCCCGCGACGCCGACGCGATCCGCCGCGACCCCTCGCGCGACCCGCAGACGATGCTTCGCCCCGCCTACCAGCGCGACATCGAGAAGGTCCTCCACACGCCCGCCTACAACCGCCTCGCCGGCAAGACCCAGGTCTTCTCCTTCGCCGACAACGACGACGTCACGCGCCGGGGACTCCACGTGCAGCTGGTCTCGAGGGTGGCTCGCGACATCGGCCGGCCCCTCGGCCTCAACCTCGACCTCATCGAGGCCATCGGCCTCGGCCACGACATCGGCCATACGCCCTTCGGCCATGCGGGGGAGCGCTTCCTCTCGGCGATCCTCCATAGGCGCACGGGCCGCTGGTTCTTCCACAACGTGCACTCGGTGAGGGTGCTCGACGCCCTCTACCACAGGAACCTCACCCTGCAGAGCCTCGACGGCATCCTCTGCCACAACGGCGAGTGCGAGCAGAGGGTCTTCGCGCCCACTGGCGTCGGCGGCTTCGGCGACCTCGATGCCGCCGTCAGGCGCTGCGACGAGGAGGGGCCCGGCGTCGTGGAGCACCTCGTGCCCATGACGCTCGAGGCCTGCGTGGTGCGCATCTCCGACATCATCGCCTACGTGGGCAAGGATCGCGCCGACGCGGTGCTCGCCCACCACGTGCGGCCGGACGACTTCGACCGGGGCCTCGCGGGCGACTACAACGCGCGGGCCCTCGGCACCTTCATCGAGGACGTGGTGGAGCACTCCCTCGACGGGACATCGGCAAGCGCCGGGGCCCACGGCCACATCGCCATGGGCGAGGAGGCCTTCGCCGAGCTCACCCGGGCGAAGCGCGAGAACTACGAGAAGATCTACGCCACGACCGAGCTCTCGGGCGAGGCCTCCCGGGTTCTGGAGGAGCTCTTCGGCGAGGTCTACGAGGCCTCCTTCGGCTGGCTCACCGCCGGCGACGAGGACTCGCCGATCTTTCGCCACCACATCTTCCAGCTGGAGCGCCAGAGCGGCTACTACGGCCAGGGCTACGATTGGGAGAGCGACTTCGACCAGACCTGCGTGGACTACCTCGCCTCCATGAGCGACGACTACTTCCTCACGCTCGCCGAGCGGGTGGATCCGGTCCTCGTGGCCCAGCTGCCCGCGCATCCCTACTTCAGGGACGAGGGGCAGGGGAGCTGACCATGGCCTCCAGCGCAGACGAGCGCGATTTCGCGGGCGGGAACCTCTTCTCGTCGGCCGAGCGCAGGATCGCCGAGGCCAACGCGCCCCTCGCGGCGAGGGTGCGCCCGACGGGCCTCGAGGACTTCGTCGGCCAGGAGAGGGCCGTGGGCGAGGGCTCGTGGCTCCGGCGCGCGATCGAGCACGACGCGCTCTCGTCGGTGGTGCTCTACGGGCCGGCGGGCACGGGCAAGACGACGCTCGCCCGCATCGTCGCCGCCACCACGAACGCCGAGTTCGTCGAGGTCTCGGCCGTGACCGGCACCGTGAAGGATCTCCGTCGCGAGATCGACCTCGCCAAGGAGCGGCTCCTCGCCTACGGGCGGCGCACGATCCTCTTCGTGGACGAGATCCACCGCTTCAACCGCAGCCAGCAGGACGCGCTCCTGCACGCGGTGGAGGACCGCACCGTGATCCTCGTGGGGGCCACCACCGAGAACCCCTACTTCGAGGTGAACTCCGCCCTGCTCAGCCGTTCGCGGGTGGTGGAGCTCACGGCGCTCTCGGACGAGGCCATCGCGAAGATCGTGGAGCGGGCCGTGGAGGCCCCGGAGGGGCTGGACGGCGCCTTCGAGCTCACGAAGGCAGCCGAGGAGGCCATCGTCACCCTCGCAGGAGGCGATGCGCGAGCGGCCCTCACCTCGCTCGAGCTCGCGGCCCAGCTGGCGAGTCCCACCGGTGCGCTGCCGGCGGGCGGCGCGAAGGGCTTAGAGCCCATCGCCATCACGGTCGAGGACGTGGAGGAGGCCAACCCGCGCCGGGGACTCCCCTACGACAAGAGCGGAGACATGCACTACGACATCGTCTCCGCCTTCATCAAGTCCATGCGCGGAAGCGATCCCGACGCCGCCGTCTACTGGCTCGCCCGCATGATCGACGGGGGAGAGGATCCGCGCTTCATCGCCCGGCGCATCCTCATCTGCGCCTCGGAGGACATCGGCAACGCCGATCCGCAGGCGATCCTCGTGGCCGAGGCGGCCTTCAGGGCGGCAGAGGTCATCGGCTACCCGGAGTGCCGCATCAACCTGGCCCAAGCGGCCATCTACCTCGCGCTCGCGCCCAAGTCGAACGCGGTGGTGGCCGCCATCGACCGCGCCCAGGCCGAGGTGGCCAAGGGCCCGAGGCGCGAGGTGCCCGACCCTCTGCGCGACAGGCACCGTCCGGGCTCGGAGGACTACGGGAGGTACCTCTACCCGCACAGCTATCCCGGCGGCTGGGTGCACCAGCAATACCTTCCCGACGGCCTCGAGCAGGGCGACTTCTACAAGCCCGGCGAGCGCGGCTGGGAGGCCTGGCGCGCCGAGGCAAACGCCCGCGACCGCGCCGAGGGCGAGAGCTAGCCGTTCGGTGCGAGCGCCCGGATCCGCGGGATCGCGGAGCCGCGAGGTTCCAGGCGAATCTGGAGCCCGCGTGGGGCGAGCGCTTGGAGCGCGTGCCCGAGGGCGATGGTCCCGGCATCGACCGAGAGGCCGTTGGAGTTGTGAGCGCGC
>CANRLS010000046.1 GCA_947631545.1 uncultured Atopobiaceae bacterium | reverse complement strand
CGCCTGGGCGCCGGCGCCCTGCGCGAGGCCGAGCTTGGCGAGGATGCGGGCGAGCCCGTCCTCGGGGAGCCCGCCGTCCTTGAGATCGACGACGGCCTCGGGCTCGACGCCCGTCAGCGTGGAGACGCGCGAGACGGCCTCGGGCCTGGCGGCCACGGACGAGAGGAAGGAGCCGATGACCTGGCCGGCGACGTCGGCGGCGGGCTCCTCCTGGGCGGTCTCGTCCAGGGTGACCGTCCAGGTGACGGCGTCGGCGTCGGTGACGGTGGCCGCCACCTGCACGGGCGCCGCTTCCTCCCCGCCGCCCTCGTTCAGCTCCTCGCGGCCGGGCTCGGAGGCCTCGATGATCGAGGCGGCCTCGGGCTCGAGCTGGGAGGTGTCGGGGGCCGCCGTGGGGCTCGACGGCGCCACGGCGGGCTCGTACGAGCAGGCGAAGGAGATCGTGAGCCTCACGCTGGCGCCCGCGTGGTAGCCGGTGCCGGAGACCGTGAGCGTCGCGGACTTCCCCGCGAGGTCGGCGCCCGTCGCGCCGTCGCCGCCGGCGGCCGCCACGAGCCCCATGGCTTTGGCGAGCTCGCGGACATCGTAGCCGTTGGGATCGTTCTCGAAGCGAACCGTGTAGCGATCCTTGCCGCTGCCGGCGGTAACGCTCCCCACCATGGAGGAACGCTTGGAGAGCGCGTCCAAGAGCGCCTTCACGACGTCCTCCACGGCCGAGACGGCGGAACCGGA
Source organism: uncultured Atopobiaceae bacterium (assembly GCA_947631545.1). Lineage (GTDB taxonomy): Bacteria > Actinomycetota > Coriobacteriia > Coriobacteriales > Atopobiaceae > CANRLS01. The sequence continues at coordinate 10,199 of CANRLS010000046.1, read as the reverse complement.
GGCCCGCGCCTCGCTCTGGAGGTCGACGGCGAGCTCGACGCCGGCGTCGGCGCTCGTCGCCTTGGCGGCCATCCCCTCGAGCGCGTCGGCCTTGTTGGCCGCGGACCTCACGGCCCTCGCCAGCTCCTCCTCGGGGTGGAATGCGCTCTCCTCGCCCTCCCAGAGCAATTCGTTTCGCGAAGAGAGCCGGTAGGTGTGGCCTTCGCAGAGCTCTGTGGGCCCAGGGATGCCGTGCTCGATGAGGTGGAAGGGGTCTCGCTCCCCGAGATCCATATTCGGAGTGTAGCCGTTGACCTCCTTGGTCGTCGCCTCCCACGCCACGTCGAAGTCGCCGGCGTGCACGGTGGGCGCGTCGGCCGTGATGGGCCCGGCGAAGGTGCCGTAGTTCGTGAGCGAGGAGCTCTCGTCCAAGTGCATCGTCGCGGGACCGCGATCATCCGGATACTGCGTATCCATCGTGTTCTCGGGGTCGTCGAACTCCTCGTAGAGCACGACCGTCTTGCCGCGGGCGATGGTGAGCTTGGCGCCGTTCTTCGCCTCGACCGTAGCCCCGGGCATGAACTTGAAGCTCTCGGCGAAGGCGTAGGCGCCATCTTCGAGCGTCCAGTCGATGTCGCCATCCATCGGATAGATGAAGCTCGCGGTGGATAGGTTCAAGCCGGCGATGGGAAGCGCACACGAGCTGAAGGTGGCGCCGCCGGTGATGGACCACTGCTCGCGACCGGCCCAGCGCGCATCGCCGGCTCCCTGCACGTAGGTGCGCGTGGCGGAGGCGCCCGGGGCGAGACGAATGAGGCCATTCGCTTGGTCCACCTGCGGGAAGCGCGTGGAGTAGAAGGCACCGGCAGCGTACATGGTGACGAGCCCGTCGAGCGTGCCGCCCTCGTTGATGGTGAGCGGCACCTCGATGTTATGGCAGTCGTACTCGTTCATGGGGTAGATGCCCATGCTTTTGGCCGCGTCGGCCGCCTGCGAGCCGCCGCGCCAGTTGCGCACGACGTAGAGGTCGCCTACGGTGCCGCCGCGATCGGCCGTCACCGTGCCGGTGGCTTCGGCACCGCTTCGCACGTAGCCGTGGACGTCCAGCGTGCCGCCGCTCCCCACGGCCACATCGCCCGCCGCAACGAGCTGGCCCCAACCGCCCGTGACATCCTGGTCGTAGTGGCTCTCCATGGGCCTGCCGGTAAGGGCGTTCACGAGCACGGTGCCGAGCACCCGGAGCCGCATGCCCTCGGGCACGGTGAGCGTGGCGAAGGGATCGGGATCGGCCTTGGGGCCGACGTTCGGCTCAAGAGCCGAGGGATTCGTGTTCCTCGGAGCGACCTTCTGGCCATCGGCGTCCATCGCATAGCCGCTGTCGTCCTCGGCGTAGGGCACGAGGAGTGTCACATCGGCGGGCACATCGGTGGTGGCCTCGAGCGTCACGGCGCCGTTGACTGCGATGGTCTGACCGCCTTGGGCGTTGGCGAGCGCCTGGGCGAGCGAGGCCCACGTCTCCTTCGTGTTGAGGTTCGTCGCATCGAAGTCGCAGGTGTAGCGAGCGGTGTAAGTCGCGGGGCCGGTGGCCGCCACAACCTCCGGCGACCACCCGGCGAAGGCGTAACCCCTGCCATGCTCGTCATCCACTCGCGCCGTATCCTTGGGCGCCGAGGGCACGGCGCCGTAGAGACAGGCAGTCGTCTCTTCGCGCTTGCCCATCACCCAGGTGATGCTGTAGACGTCGCGGTCGTATATGACGACGAGCTCCGGTTCGGTCGTTCCGTCGGCGTTGAGCGTGGCCTCGGTCTGGCTGCCCGCGCCCAAGTGGAAGCCCATGGGCACGTTCATCGGGGCCTGCACCCGCGTGCCCGGCTCGCCAGAGAGGGTGAGCTGCTGCTCGGTGTAGGCGCCGTCCGTGCCTTGGGTTCTGACGGTGACGTGGTAGTCCGTATCGCCGGCCGTGTTCCACAGCGCCGTGAGGCGGTGGTCGCCCGCCGTGGAGACGTGCGTTTCGCTAGAGACGACCGTGCCGTCCTCGAGCTGCCAGTTAACGAACTCCTTGCCCGCGCACACGGGCGTGGGCAGCTTGCCTTCGGAGAGGTTCGAGCCGTAGCTCTGGCCGAAGATAACCGTGAAGCTCCCGGGCTCGACGGTCGCGCCCTCGCCAGCGCTGAGTGTGACGGTGTAGCTCATCGGCTTCCACGCGGCCTCGACGGTGACGGTGGCGCCGTCCTCGATGGCGAGGTTCAAGGCCTCCTCGCCGGGCGCATAGGGCTGGCCGTTCACGATCCAACCCGCGAACTCGTAGCCCTCACGGGAGGCGTCTTCGACGTCGGGCATCCGGAACGCGGAACCGTAGGTTGCCGAGACGTCGCTCGGCCGGGTGCCCGCGCCCTCACCGAGCGAGAAGGTCACCGTGTAGGCGATGGGCTCCCACTTGGCGTAGAGCGTGAGGTCATGGCCGGGCATGACGGTATCGGTCGCGAACGCGAAGGGAGCGCCCTCGCAGGCATCGTTCTCGTACCAGCCTCCGAAGGCGTAGCCCGCCTTCTGGGGCTCGACCGGGGCCGTGAGGGTGGAGCCAGGCGCGATCTGCTTGGCCGCGGGCGCCGGCTGGCCGCCCCTCGCATCGAACGCGAGCGTCTTCAGCTCAGCCCAGGCCGGGTCGTCCTCGACGGAGAATCGCACGAGATAGGAGACAGGGGCCGAGACGCCCTCGTCATCAGACGGCTTGGCGTGGAGGGTCGCCGGCACCTGCGCGCCGTCGAGCTCCCTGATGGTGAGCGTGCCCTGCTGGTTGAGGAGCCATTGGTAGAGCTCGGCCTCGGAGGAGGCGCCCGCCTTGTCCTTGAGGGCGTACCAGGCCACTGCCTTCATTAGCGCTGTCTGGTCCTTGGCAACGTCGGTGTCGTCCCCGATGTCGATGGAGCCGATGCCGTCGTAGGCGAAGAGGTCCTTGAGGAAGGTCTCGTTCGTCAGGAGGTCGCTCGCGAGCGTATCCGGATCGTCGAGCTTGACGTCGATGATGTGAACGGTCTGGGGCGCCTCTTCCCCATCCCGGGACGTGAGGGTGGCGATGTCGACCAGGCTCGCGTTAACGCCCGGGATGGCCGCGTTCACGGCCGCGACGATGTCGCCCTCCTGGGCGTCGGCGATGGCCGCGAAGAGCGCGGTGGCGTCGTACTCAGCGAGTTGCTTGGCGTTGAGCTCGGCGTAGCAGGCTCTGGCCTCCTCAAGGCGCTCGGGGTTCGAGGCGAAGTCGTCGATGGCTTCGAGGCGCTCGAGGTAGCTCGACCACGTGGCCTCGATGGCGAGGGCGCGATCGGGCATGGCGGTGGGGAGCCCATCCTCCCCGAGAGTGAGGTCGTCCGTCTGACCCTGAACCTCCCAAGCGACGAACTCGTAGCCGGCGCGCTCGGGCACGGCGGACGCTCCGGCATCACCATAGACGACCGGTTCGCCGTATTCGACGTACCTGGTCTCGATGGTGCCGTCGCCCAGATCCCACGTGACGGATTTCTGGTTTCGCTGCCACTGGGCGGTGAGGGTGAGGTTGCCGGTTGAGCCCGTCTCTACGACGAAGCCCTTCTGAGGCGTGCCGGCGCCATTAACCAGCCAGCCGAGGAAGGTGTGGCCCGTCCATACGGGATCGGGCACCTCGATGCTCGGGGCATCGATGGTATAGGTCTGCTCGGATTGGAAGCCCTCGGAGCCAGCGGGCCAAGTCGCCCCGCCGCCCTCGCCATCGTTCAGATCGCACGAGAGCTTGTACTCGCCCTTGGTCCATTGGGCGGTGAGCGTCATGGGGCCGGTGACCTCCGCGCCCACATCCTTCGCGTTGCCCTCCCCATCCTGCCATCCGGCGAAGTCGTAGCCGTCCCGTTCGACGGTGGGCAGACCGGCGAGCTGGGCGCCGTGCTCGTAGGTCTGCTCGTAGTCCTCGCCCGCGTTCGGCTCGACGTCCGTGAACGTGCCGCCGTCGGGCTTGAAGGTCACGGGGTACGTGTTGAGGTCCCAGCGGGCGTAGAGCGTGAGCTCCTCGCGCGGCATGGTCTCCTTGTCGAAGCGATCGTTCGCACCCTCGGCGGTGTACCAGCCCTTGAAGGTGTGGCCCTCGTAAGCTCCGGGATCCTTCAGCGTGAGCGGCGCATCGGGCTCGTAGTAGTCGGTCTCGTTGGGCTTCCCGTCGTGGCCGTAGACGTACGTGATCGACGGCCGCACCCATGTGCCGTGCATGGGCTGGTCCACCATTTCGGTTGCCAATCCGTTTTGGAATCCGGTCGCATTCATTGTGAAGCTATCTAGATCCCAGGTCTCATCCCCAGTAGCGTAATAACTGCCACCGGCAACGAGCTCGATGATACTCTCGCCATTCGACGCTCGAGCCTTAAGGTCGTAACTTACATTGTAATCACCATGTTCGCTCTTAGCACTGAAAGCAGATACGCCGGAGACGATGGCATCTTCCGCTATTCTCACCACTCCCGTAGCGCCATCGCTTTGAACGATACCTTCGAATGTCGCACCGGACATCACGTAAAGCGTTCCGTTCACTGTAAGAGACCCCGACTTACCGAACCCAGCGTTTTGGAGCATGTCGCTCGTGGGATATTGCTTGTTCGAAATAGCCTGATGGTGCCAACCATCCAGAACCTGAAGCGCTCCGCCTTCTGCAACTTTAAGCGTGGCCCCGTCATCCACCGTCACTTCGGCACCTGGCATGATGCGATATTTATCACGTACCGTGAATGTGCCACGCTCTATGGTGAGGTCGTAGGTGTAGGGAAGATCGAGGTACTTCCCTGAAGAGCCGAAGCTATCAGTTATGGTGCTGATGGAGAAACCACCAGCACTCGCATCACCATCGATACGAATCGACGTGCGTCCGAAATCGCCAAGATCGATTCCACCAACGTTAGTCGTTCGGATTGCTTTTGCGGGATTATACGTGATAGTGAGCTTGGATCCCATTGGCAAATGGATAAGACCCTCATCCGTACTGATAAGTGGGACGTCTTGAGTGATAATCGTTCTCATCACATACAAACTCGTAGTGCCCATAACGGTTGAGCCGCCTTCGACGCTGAGCGTGTTTTGAACGTTAACCGTCGCATATTGGCTGAATGGGAATATACCACCAAAATACAGGGCTTCGGTAATGCTTCCACCCGCAAAATCCGTCACAAGATAGGGCATCTTCAACGTACCCCCGGCTTTAAGGTCTGTCGTGCCCTCTCCGGTAATCAAGCCGTTCACATCTATTTGCCCACCGGATGCGATTCTGATGGTTCCCGCGCACTCGACCTTCGAATACTCACCGGAAGTCAAGCCTTGCGCGAATCTGTAGTCGGCATAATGCCTCACTCCTCCAACCACAAGATTCCCTTCAACAGTCATAGTGCGATTTGCCGGAACTGTGAGCGTCTTATAGGGAAGAAGGCCATCGTTCCATGCCACCCGTGACTGAGTTCCACCTTCAGAATAGCCGGTCTCGTCCTCGTCACCGTAAGGGATGATGAGTGTCTTATTCACCGGAACCAACTTATCGGAATCAATGGTGAGGTCTTCTGCGAGAATCACCACATCCGCATGATTGAACGCGTCATCAAGATCGGCGAACCATGCTCCATCAGCCGTCCTGAAAGGTCGGCTTCCTTTTTCTCCAAAGACAGCGCGAACAGTGATTTCATCCGTTACCTGAAGACTATACGGATTCTTTCCCGAGATGGATTCTCCGGTTTCGGCGTTTTCCCATCCATAGAATTGGAACCCGTCGTTCGGCATTGCCGTAAGCTCGACAGACGAATTCGTAGTGACCTTTTGCTCGAATCCGATATCGAGACTCCTATCACCGCTCTTCGCGGTCACTGTTCCGTTGGTTGGCGACTCGATCGTTATATTGGTGTCGCTGTTCACATATCGAATGTTCGATATGGCGACGACGTCATCCCCCATGCATCCATAGAATGATTTATAGTAGGCGAGATAGACTTTTTGCTGTTGTCCCTCTTCGCACGTGACATTAAAGGAAACCGTCTTCCATCGGTTCTCGAGGCCATGGGCAAGTAGATACTCGTAATTCTTATCATTCCCGATATTCGCAGCCTCCTTACCACCTTGGCTGATTGTATTAAAAGTACTGCTATTTGGAGCAGTTCCCACTCCATAGATCAATCCGGCATCGTAGAATGTTACAGGGCCGCCCTTCTGACCCCACGTGGGATCAGGATCATAGACTGTTATCCGTTCCGGCGAACAAGAACTGTAGCAATCGACGAGCAAAGTACCAGGTCCCGTCACCGTCAGTTCGATGTTGTTGACCGTACTTTTATATTTTGTCTCCTTGAATGAATCGTTTAAATCGGGAATGCTATTACTAGGAGCATAAACCGCCTGTCCATCATGTTCATATTTCTTCGTAGGAGCCCAATAGAGGTTTTTCCCAGGGTCAGAGATCGTGGAGGTAAGCTCGATATTCCCATGCTCTTTCGCTAGAAGGTCGTTGGCCGCTTGCTCACCATAGTTTGGGACAAGAGCAAGTTTCTTGCTTACCGATCGTGACTCCCCCTCCTTTGAGGTAATGAAGGTGAGGGTGTAGCCCTTGGTGTTTTCAAGGACTATCTCTTCATTCTGCTCCCGCTCCTCACCGTCCACGTAAATGTGGATGATCTCGTCGTTTAAAGGATTGGGCACGATCGTCGTGGTCGTACCGCCTGTCACCGTGAGCGACTGGTTGTCTGGAGATTCCTGGGTAATCGTGCAATTGTGGCCGATACCGTCTGAAATCGACACGTTGCCTTCGAGTGCATGCTGTTTGAATGAGAGATCGCCGATCCAGAAGGTATCGACTTCCGTGTTCATCTCCCCATCATCCTGGCACCAATCCTTACCGCCAAAGTTGAGCACTGTGAACTCGAGTTGGCGTTCTTCATTAGCACTATCGAAGGTGAGATCGATCCCCTTGTTCATCGGATAGTCACTGGTGTAACCAGCCTTTGTTTTATATACGCTGTAGTCACCAGAAGAACTATAGCTATGTTGATATACCGGATCTTGATAGGTAGCTGGCCACTTACTCGAATCGCCTGTTGTCTTGAACAATGTCGTATCCCCAAGACGCACCTCGAGCCAGCACAAATCGCAACGAGCCCCGTCAAGGTCGAAGTGCACGCCAGTGGCCTTTGGAGGAACTGTAACGGTCAGCGTTGAAGAAGTGTGCGGTCTTAGAGACTTTGGTGTCCATTGCGTACTCGAAGTGTAGCTTGCGTATTTATCTGAATCTGTGGGGAATTCGTCTGCCTTCCCCATCGGGTTACCGCTACGAACCATGCCAGTTGCTTCGTCATAGCGCCAAGGAAGCGAATCGCTCGTCATCACCGTTGTGTTCACGCCAGGTGCAAGAACCTTCGAAAGATTCTCAGAAGTCGCTGCGGATTCCGCATGCGTATTGAGGTTCTTTACGTGCATGACTGCATTAATATGGTTATAGGACTGTTGCGATTTGGAATGCTCAAGGGTGATGGTCACCGTATGATCTTTCGAATGATCGTTCATGGTGAATGTGTACGTCTTCCAACCAGCTCGAGCATTGACTTTTAGTATCTCTTCATTGGAGCCATCAACGGATATGGTCGATCTTTGCGGGTTCTCGCTTAGCATATTGAGGAGCTCGGGATCTTGGGTATCTGTAGAATCACTCAAGCCGAAGGGAACCATTGAGTAATAGTCAACGAATGCGTCGAGACTCATCGTCTCTACCTCTGCCGGAATCGTAAATGACAATGATGTCTTTGACTTCTTTGACGAATCGGCATGCAGATCTGTTCCTCCATCAGCAAGAGTGGAGATAACTGATTGCGTAGAGACATCGAATACCCAGGGATCCTCACGATCGTTCGTCACAGTCTCGGCTTCAGGAAAGAATTCCTCTATTGTTGAAGTAACATCTACCGAACCCTGCCAAAACGATGAGATGCAGTTCTCTTTCATGCCGAATATCGACACAAGGTGATTCTGATCGGGTGTAAGAGCATATGTCCAGGTCTGCCCGTTGCCCTCGAAGGGTACGGTTTCACCGTCCACTACGATATTGTACATGGTGCCCGCATCACGAGTCACCTTAAGGTCAATGCTGGAGACTTTCCCATACTTTACACTGATGTCCTTTCCGCTTTTTTGATCTCCGTTCTCGGTATAATTGATTGAAGCAGAGACTTCAGCGGTAGCATTTTCCCCAGTGAACTGCAGGTTTCTAATAATGGTTCTGTCTTTACCCCCGAGCCCTTCGAAGTCTTTTACATGCATCCACACAATGGTATGTGTATCTGGTACATCGAAAGCGTGCGTGAACTTACCTGTGCTAGCTTCGTTTGATGGCTGATTTCCTATGGCCTTGATCACTTTTCCATCGATGACGAGCATGAAACCGTCAAAAAAATCTGGATTCGTCGGCTCGGCCTCGGTCTCGAAATCAAACGATACGGAACCTACGCCATAGAACGTGTATTCCATAGCGGAATAACTTGCATCGATATCCACGTTCGTGCTTTCGAAAGAACCGTCATCGTTTGCTTTCCAGCCATACAGCTTCGCTTTTTCTGCCCCCGAGTCATACTGGTCATGCCAATAGATATTATTGAGATCTGACCAATCGAGATTCCCACCAGCTTCCGAATACGGATAGGGATAGCGCTGAGACTTCAGATTGAGATTACCGCTGGTAAGGTTCAAAGAATCTATTGCTGAATTCGCTGAAGCGACCTCGTTTGTCCCGGCGCTTGTTCGCACCGGTTCGGAGTCCTCTGTTTGAAGTGCATTCTTTATACTATCAGTAGTATCGTCTTCTGATCCTGCGGTCATTCCTGCCGTTAGGAGGGATTCCCCATCGACTGAATTGCCCTCTGCGGCATCTGCGGGTTGCGTCAGCTCTTGGGGCGCGGTACCAACCGCCTCCCCCGCCTCGGCATAGGCCACAGCGGGCATCATCTCGAAGAGCATGAGGAAGGTCATCGCAAAAGCGAGCACGCGCTCGATCGTCTTACGCATGGGCTAGGCTCCCCTGCACGGGAGAGAGCGGGCGAGTAAAGGAGCGCGCGGGAAACCGCCTACCGGCAGACCCGTGCCCCTTTGCCTCGCCACGCCGTTGCGCGAAGGCTACGAATGCAACCTTTGCTGGTAGCATGGAGATTGGCTTCAGCGAAACGCACGGGGCCATAGAACCTGTTGACCCGCGCCATATCGTGTGAGCACCCCCCCCCCGCAGCATTCGTGCGGGGAAGGGCGCAAGCCAGCTCCTTTCGGGCCACCAGCTCGCGCATGGGCAACTCTCTCTATCGCGGCCCCTCGTGGAGCCGCTCCACCAACGTCTTTCCTATGGTGGCATCTTATCTCTTGACAGGTGGTCTTCAAAGCCATGGCAGACGTGGGGCTGCCCTACGGAGCGCCTTTGCACGCGGACGGGCCGGGGCCCTGTCCTTCGGATCGGGCGTCCGTGCCCGGTTCTTTCGATTCCCTACCGCATGGACGAGGCCCCGACGAGCGCCATCTGGGGTTTTGCGACCGGGCCCCGTCGCCTCGGCGGCCGAGAACGGCCACCGCGACGGGCCTCCCTGAGCTCACCTGCGGTTTTGCCGGGACGGCGCCCCACGCGGCAGCCGGAAGCGGTAGCAAATCGAAAGAACCGTGCAGCGAGAGCGCCCCGGGACGACAGGGCGGTAGAGAAACGAAGGAACCGTGCAGCGGAGCCTTCTCGGTGGCGCGGAGCGGGGGCGATGCGGGGGGCGACTGGGAGGCCGGCAACGGGTTCATGCCCGGGCCTTGCCCCGGACGCTTGCATCATCTAGGTCAAGTCGCGGATTTCAAGGCCACCGCAGCCCCACCGTGGTCACGTAGAACTGAGCCACCGTGATCACGGTCTTTGAACCACCCCGCGAAGCTCACCTCCCCTCGAGAATCAGCGCGCGGTTGGCCCTCCAGGACTCGGCCCTGAAGGTAACGAGCCTGCCGTGGTGGACGAGGCGGTCAAGCACCGCGGCGAAGATCGGGGCGTCGCTGGCGGGACTGGAGGGGGCGGCGTAGCCGGTATCGGGCGGACGCGGTGGACGATCCCTCACGCCACATAAGCTGGCATGACCAAGCCCCTGCCCTTTCACGCTGCGACCTGCCGCCTGACCAAGCTGCGCAGCCGGACGGAAAGGGGGCCGCACCGGAACCACCTTCCG
>CANRLS010000045.1 GCA_947631545.1 uncultured Atopobiaceae bacterium | reverse complement strand
GCCGCTGCCGGGATTCGCACCCGAAGAGCAGTCCCGCGTTGCCGAAAGGGCGGACGAGCCATGGAGCAAGCGTCATCTGCCCATGGTCTTGATCCCAGCCCCCCAGTAGCGGGTGGAGCCAAGGGCTGCCAGAGGTGGGAAGGGCGTGGCCTCTGGGCTCTTCCGGAGCCGGCAAGGGGAAGCCCCGGTCTTCGGCACCTGCGGAAACCCAGCGGCATCGAAGCGTTCCGGATACGAGGTGTGCGGGCCGAAGACCGGGACGCTCAAGCCACGTGGGGAGGCGAGGCGGAGCCGGAGCCCGGAGGCCACGCCCTCCCCACCCGCATGCGCTCCCGAGCGCAACCCGTCACGCCCTCCGTATGACTTCGCTCACGAGCTGGCTCGCGTAGACCACCTGGTTGGGGTTGACGTTCTCGACGATGTCCTCGGCCGTGTTCGCCAGCGCGCGATGCTTGCCGCCAACGGTGCCCATGAGGGTGAGCCCTCGCATGGAGCGGCGAAGCGCCGGCGTGGCGTCGGTGTCCTCCCAGTCGTGGGCCGCGTCGATCACGGGGATGTGCAGCACCTTTGAGGCGACGTCCACGAGGCGGCCGATCTTGCGGTCGTCGCGACGCGTGTCGCCATAGCCCTCGCTCGTGATGGCGGTGAGCTCGCCGGCGCCCACGGAGTCGAGGTTGATGACGAAGCACCCGCGGAGCTCGCGCCGGTGGGCCTCGACGAAGGCCTTGGTGCCCGCGTGGCCGAGCGCGCTCGCGCCGACGCAGACGAACCAGATGTCGTGCGCCACGAGGTTCACGTCGCCCATCTCGAGCACGGCCTCGGTGAGCTCGTCGTCGGTGGGCGCGCCGATCACCTCCACGTCGGGGATGACCGCGCCCTCCTCGGCGGCGGGATCGGTGTCGAGGCTCGCGATGGCGGCCTCCTCGGCGGCTTCGCCCAGCTGCGCGCCGATCGCATCCGCCCGCGCCTCGCCGAAGATCCGGGCCACGCGGCCGCCCGGCGCGCCGGCGGCATCCTCGATGATCTGGGCCGAGACCTCGGGCGCGCCGGCGAGATCGGCGTTCGCGGCGGCGCCTTCCACGAGGCCATGCCCCTCTATCTCGCTCTCGAGGTCGGCGGCGCGCTCCCTGATGGCCTCGAGGCGCCTGCGGGCGTCCTCGGAGCGGACGGCGCCGCCGCGCCAGTCGTCGGAGCCGCGCCCGGCATCGTCGAAGCGATCCCACGTGCCGATCTGCTCGCCCTCGGTGCGGGCATCGAAGTCCTCGTCCACGTCGAGCCACTCGGCGAGCGACTCCTCCTCGCGCTTCTTGCGTCCGAACGGGAGCTTGTGGATCACCTTCCTGGCCTCGGACTTCACCTCGCCCGCCACCTCGGAGGCGCGACCGGCGGCGTTGCGGTCCTGGCCGCGGCCCCGGCGCCGGGAGCGGCGACTGCGATGGGGCTCGCGCTCCTCCCCCACGTAGACGTCGATTCGCTCAACCTGCTCCGTGGCCTCGCCCCTGTCGGGGAAGGTCACGAGCTCGGTGGGCTGGTCGTCGGGATGGGTCTCGTCCTCGACCTCGGACGAGAAGGGGTCGAGCGCGTCCTCGCTGGGATCGGGGAGGTCGAAGAGGACCGAACGGCGCGTGCGGCGCTCCGCGCTCGGATCGAACTCGCTCGCGCCCCAGTTGGGCTCGCCGGAGGAGACCGCCTGATCGGCCTGGTTCGGGGTCATGTCATGCGGCTCGGCGACGACCTCCTCCTCGAAGGCCATCCGGATGGGCTCCGTGTTGCCGGCAGCCGGGCGCTCGCCGCTCCGCTCGGGGCCGGGGGTCTCGCCCACGATCACCACCTGCGCGCCGGTGCCGCCGGCCTCCACCGCGCCATCGACGCCGAAGACCTCGGCGGTGTTGCCGGGCTCGGAGTCGGCGCCGACGTTGGCCGGACGGCGCTTCACCACGAGGCGCGGCTCCGGCTTCTCGTAGACGATCTCGCAGGTGGGCGGCAGCATGCCGATGGCCTCGAGCACCTGCTTGCCGTGCCGCACCCCGACGACGGGGGCGCTCTCGTAGGCCTCGTACTCCTCCCAGATGATGCCGTCGTCGTCGGCATCGGCCCTGAGGGAGCGGGCCTGGGCGCGCGCGAGCTGGGCGGCGCGCTTCTTCAGGCGATCCTCATCGGTGGGCACGACGTCCTCGAGCACCCCCAGGAGCGCGGCGAGCGAGGCCTTGTTGTCGTTGGCGCCGTCGGTGAGGCTCATGAAGGGTGAGGTGACGTCGTTGATGCCCAGGGCGAGGAGCGGCAGCGCCGCCACCATCGTGATGATCCAGAGGACGATGAGCGCGGGGCCGGCTATGAACTGGAAGAGCTGGAGCATCGCGCCCACGACGACGATGATGAGGCACCACGGGGCGATGCGGTTGAGGATGGGCGGGAGCTGCGCGAGGCCGCCCTTGCAGAGCAGTTCCTCGCGGCCGGTGTCGTAGCGCGCGAGCACCACGACGGGGCGCACGCCGCGACCGGCGAGCGGGCCCTCGCCCCTATGGACGCCGATGACGTTCTGCGATTCGGCCTTGGGACCTATCTCGCCGAGGGGGTTCTGACCGAGGTAGTCGGCGCCGAGGTACGCGCCGAAGCCGAGTGCGAGAAGAAAGCCGAGGATCGCCCAGCCGATGCCGCCGAGGCCGCAGAAGACCGCTGCGGCGCACACGACGAGGAGCGCGATGCCCCTGATGAGGCGACTGTAGAGCGGCGCGGACAGGTCCTGGAGCTCGGTGGCGAGGCCATGCTCCTCGAAGGCGTCGAGCATGAACTCGGCGGCTTGGACCTCTTCCTGGCTGCCGACGGGTGCGATGTCGATGCCGTTTTCGACGAGGTCGAGGTACTCCCGCGTCATAGCCATGCGTGTTCCTCCGGCGATTCTCCATGTAAACTGCAGTTAGGCCGCAGTATACCGTTCGCCCTGCACCATCGCGCGAGGAAGAGGGGCCAATCTGGCCATAGGTGCCCTTGGGACGGCCCTCGGGGCCGTCTGCCGCTCACGCGACGCGAGAAGTCTCAATGCCAGGTTGAAACTCGACCTCGACCTCTGGTCAAGGTCGAGCCGCTCGGGCAAGCGGGACGCTCACCCAGGGGAAGCGTCCCACGTTCAGCGCGCCTGGACCACAATGGAGCCGAAGGGAGGCGCCATGGCCAAGCAAGGTACGCGCAGTGCGCCCGACCATCGCAGCTCGGCGCGGAGCGCGTGCTCCCTCGCCATGGCGCTCCTTGCCGGCGGCGCCGTCGATGCCCAGCGCTATGACTGCGAGCTTCGCTCCGACCCTGCGCCAGCGGGTCAGACCCGCACTCGCGACGCCCGGCGCATGGCCTTCAAGAAGGCTTGCGACCACCTCCGCGACTGCGGATTCGCACTTGCCGAGGAGCGCGTCCCCAACGCCGACGGCACCCACGTGACGACGGTTCGCCTGAACGCCGAGGTCTGCTGCGCCTCGCCAGAGGCCCTGGAGCGCCTGGACGCCCAAGGCCCGATCGTGGAGGACCTCGCCCACATCCTGGTGGCGCTCGCCGACGCCTCGGGCTCGCTCGCCGCCCTCGACGCCCATGGCGCCGCCGCCAAGCTCCTCCGCGACTTCAACGTGAGCGGCCCCGCGCGTGCGAGCGCTCCAGCCAACAACCGCAACCAGCGGACGCTCCGCGTCGCCATGGCCAAGAACCACGTCGTGCGCGTGCGCTACCGCAAGGAGGACGGCGAGGAGGTCGAGCGCGTGCTGGAGCCCATCCGCCACGTGCTCACCGGCGGCTACGACTTCCTCGTGGCCGTGGATCGGGGCGACGGCCTCGTGAAGACCTTCCACTACCGGGGATTCCTCAAGGTGAGGGATACCGGCGAGGGCTTCATCCCGCGCGAGGTGAGCCTGGAGCGGCTCTTCAACCCGCCCTTCGCCTATACCTCGCGCGCCGAGAAGATGCCCGGTCGCGTGGCGTTCCTCGTGCCCGCCGAGCGCGTGGCTCGGGTGAAGGACGAGCTGAGGCGCCTCTTCTGCGACGGCCAGGGCACCTGGCGTCCGGCGGGCGGTGCCGGCCGCGAGGGCGACCTCGTCTGGCGCGTCGATGCCACCGATCCTGGGAAGGCGGCGACCTTCGCCATCGCGAACGGCATCGAGGTGCTCTCGCCCACGGCCTACCGGGTGGCGTACCTCGATGCCATCGAGGCCTCGCGAAAGGCGTTCGCCGCCGACGAGCCGACTCCAGACGGCGAAGCGACGGGCCCGCATCGCCCCGGGAGGGCCGCCGCCTCGGACGATGCCGCTTCCCCGCAGCCGAATGGGGGCCGCCCATGAGCGGCCGCGGCGCCCGCCCCATCGAGGACACGCTCCGTCCGCTCCTCTCGATCGTGAACGCGCTCTCGCGAGAGGGCGCCGTCATCGACGCCTGCGGGGTGTCCTACCTGCTGGGACTTTCCGATGAGGCCGCCCAGGGCGCCATCGACGACGTCTTCGAGGCGGCGCGCGGGGCCGACGAGGCCGAGGGCGCGGTGCTCCCCCTCGTGGGCGACGCCGACGAGGGGATCCGCCTCATGGACGGCTCGCAGGCGCTCCCGGCGCTTCGCATGAGCGACGCGGAGGCCCTGGCCGCGACCGAGATGCTGGATGCGCTCGGTGTGGACGGCGAGGCGCTGGGCGGCATCCGCACCACCATCGAGGAGGCGCTCTTCCCCTTGGGCCAGCGGCTCGCCGCAGCGCGGCCCCACAAGGCGGCGGGCTCGCTCCCCCAGCAGCTCGTGCGCTGCCTCGACGCGCTCTGGTGCAACCGGGGTCTCGCCTTCGCCTATTCGGGCGAGCGCGACCGAGGAGCGGGGCTGCGGCCGGGCTCGCCCGCAGGCGAACGCGTGGTGGAGCCGCTCGGGGTACGCTACCTCTTCGACCAGTGGGTTCTCGATGCGCTCCTCGTCCCGAGCGATGGCGGCGCCGACGACGGATCCGCGACGCCCGATGGCGCTTCGGAGGATCCGCTCGCCCTGCGCCGGTTCTTCCTCGTATCGCGCCTCGAGAACCTCCACGACCTGCCGCTCGACGAGCATCATCCCGAGCTCAGGGGGCGCCCCTGGGACGAGGGCGGCCGCTGGGTGCGCCTCTACTTCACCGACCGGAGCTACTTCGACGCGAGCCTCGAATGGGCTTGGGCCAGGGAAGTGCCGAGGGGGCAGCTCACGGCGAAGGAGCGCCGCCGCATCACGGGCGGAGGGTGCGCCGTGGACGTGCGCCATTTCGCCGGCTCTCCCTACCTCGCGCGGCTCATCTCGGCCTGCGCGGGGGCCTGCACCACCGACGATCCCGCGCTCGCGGACGAGGTCCGCGCCTACCTGGCAGCGCTCCCCCGCGCCTGAGCAGCGCGATCGCGCCGGCCGCACGGGCGGGGCCTGTTCACCGATGCCACCTGGCTGCCGCGTCGCCCGCGACCGCCCTCGCCGCTACCGGCCGCGGCCGCCCTCGCCGCTACCGGCCGCGGCCGATCCGCCAGGAATGGATGAAGCGCGGCATGGCCTCCACGCTCACCTCGGCCACCGACTCCGACGGCATCGCCGAGACCACGGCGCGCCCGTAGCGCCGCGTGCGGATGCGCTCGTCGGCGAGCACGAGCACGCCCACGTCGGTGGACGAGCGGATGAGGCGCCCGGCGGCCTGCTTGAGCAAGAGCACCGCGTCGGGCAGCGAGTAGTGGCTCCAGGCGTGCTCGTCCCTGGCCTCGCGCTCCTGGGTGAGCGGATCGGCCGGGCTCGCGAAGGGGAGCTTCGGCACCACGACGCAGCGGAGCGTGTCGCCGGCGGCGTCGATCCCCTCCCAGAACGAGCGCAGCGCCAGAAGCGACGTCCGCTCGTCCTCCACGAAGCGCTCGCGGAGGCGTCGCACGTTCACGCCGCGGTCCTGCACCAGGAGCGGGATCTGCTCCCTCTCGAGGCGCGGCCGGAGCTGCCGATAGACCTTCTCCATGTCCTTGCGGTTGGTGAAGAGCGTGAGCACCGAGCCGTCCATGGCCACGTGGAGGTCGAAGAGGAAGTCCACGAGCCGCCGGATGTAGTCGGGCGCGCCGGGCTCCGGGAGCCCCTTGGCCACCACCACCTGCATCGCGGAATCGAAGTCGTAGCTCGAGCGAAGCGCCAGCGTACGGGCCGAATCCGAATCGAGCCTGTCGAGCCCCGCGCCGTGGCAGAAGCGCGAGAAGTCATCGCCCAGGGCGAGCGTGCCCGAGCAGTAGATGACGGTCTCCATCTCGGGATACCAGCGCTCCGCCAGCTCGGCGCCGATGTCGAAGGTCGCCACCGCGATCTTCTCGTAGCCCCTCCGGCTCCCCGCGAGCGAGGCCGAGACGAAGGCGAAGCGATCCCCGTCCGGCTGCTCGAAGACGAGCTTCAGCACCTCGCGAAGGCGCGCGAGTTCACGCCTGGGGCCCTCGATGTCGCCCGTGGGCACGTCGAGCGCCTCGTCCACGGCCCTCTGCGCGTCCTTCAGGTGCACGAGGAGCGTGTCGAGCGCCTGTGCGAGCTCGTTCGCCGTATCGGCGAGCGCCCCGAAGGCCGGAAGCTCGCGGAGCGCGTCGTCCACGCGAAGCTCCACCGAGTCGTAGCTGCTCTTTCGCACCTTCGAGCGCACGACGTCGAGCACGTCGTCGAAGAGGTCGGCCGTAAGCGTGGCGATGCGGCTCGCCTCGCTCGACGCGCGGGTGAGGAGCCCCTGCACGAGCCTCGCGCCGTCGATGGCGCCCGCCTGCACCATGAGCGCGTGGATGGCGCCCGTGCGAAGGCCGCCCAGACGCTCGAGCGTCTGGCGCACGCCGAACGCCGAGGCTTCGAGCGCCCATTGCTCGCGCGCCTCGCCCTCGAAGCCCTGCGCCTCGTCCACCACCCAGTGGCGCACCGGCGGCAAGATCTTGCCCTCCGCCTCGACGTCGCGGAGGAGGAGCGAGTGATTCGTGACGAGGATGTCGGCCGACTGGGCCCGCTGACGTGCGCCGTGCAGGAGGCAATAGCTTGGGTAATAGGGGCAGCGCCGGTGGAGGCACTCGTCGGGCGTGGTGGTGAGCATGCCCCTGGGCACGAACTTCCACCGGATGCCGAGGGAGTCCAGGTCGCCCTCGGCCGACTGGCAGGCGCAGGCCATGGTGACGGCGATGGCGTTCAGGAGGTCCGCCTGCACGGTGGCGGGCGCGCGATCGCGCGTGGCGTTCGGCTCTGGCAAGTCCCAGGAGAGCGCCCGCTCCACGCGCCGAAGGCACGGGTAGTGGTCGTAGCCCTTGAGGCTCGCGTAGGAAAGGCCGCCCGCGGGAAGGCCCCACTCCTCGGCGTGCGCCCTGAGCGACTCGTCGAGCGCGGGCAGCTCGGAGGAGACGAGCTGGTCGGTGAGGGCGTTCGTCTTCGTGGCGATGCCGCAGGTGATGCGGTTCTCCTTGGCGAAGAGCGCGAGCGGCACAAGATAGGCCATCGACTTCCCGGTGCCCGTGGCCGCCTCGATGGCGCGATGGGTCGATTCCTCCAGCGCCTCGCGCACCTCGAGCGCCATGGCCAGCTGGTCGGAGCGCTGCTCGAAGCTCTCGTAGAGCGAGCCGACGAGCCCCGTCTCGGTGAAGGCCTCCTCGATGATCTCCGCGAAGGGCGCGGTGAGGTGGCCCAGCTCGCGCGCGTCGAGGCGCTTCTGGCGGTTGACGGAGCCCACGAGCTCCTTCCGCACCGAGAGGAGCGAGAACGGCGCCTCCCCCTCCTCGAGGGCGAGCTGCCGGAAGATGGGCCGGTAGGGCCACTCCACCTCGGGGTGCGCATCGGCGAGGGCGCCGAGGAAGCCCGTCGGCAGGTGCGAGAGGCCGCAGAGGATGACGCGCCACATGCCCGAGAGCGCCTCGACGTCGGCCATGGCCCGGTGCGTGACGGGCCGGATGCCGAAGGCGGCCGCCATGCGCGCAAGGGCGTGGCTCTTCAAACGCGGGAGCGCGATGCGCGAGAGCATGAGCGAATCGATCCAGGTGTCTGTGACCTCGGTGCCGCCAGGGACCTGCTCGATGAAGGTGCGGTCGAAGGTGGCGTTGTGGGCGACGACGGGAAGGCCGCCCACGAAGGCGGCGAGGTCGCGCACGGCCCGCTCGGGCGGGGGAGCTCCCTCGACGTCGTCATCCGTGATGCCCGTGAGCTGCGTGATCTCCTCGGGGATGGGGCGAGCGGGATCGACGAAGGTCTGGAACGAGCCCACGGCCTCCCGGCCCTGGAGCTTCACGGCCGCGATCTCGATGAGCGCATCGCGGCGGAACGAGAGCCCCGTGGTCTCCGTGTCGAGGATGACGATGTCCTCCTCGAGGAGCCCGAAGGCACGGGTTGTGGCCTCTTCCGCGAGGCCCTCGTAGGCGGCCTTCACCGAGGGGGGCGTCTGGGGGATGAGGAGCTCTTCCAGGAGCGCGGCGGCATCAGGCATGGGCGCGGCCCTCCTCTCGGCCACAGCCACGGCGGCGAAGGGCCGAGCGGGGCGGAGCGGCTCGCAGGGCCGTGGCACCGAGCGCGCCGCGTTGGCGCACCCTGGCGTCGCGCGTGGCGATGCCAGCGGCAGGCCTCCTCGCCGGACTCGCAGGGCTCGCGGCGCAGATCACGGCATCGGCCTTTCGAAGGCCCATTCCACGAAGCGAGTGACCAGCTCCGGGAACGGGATTCCCGAGCGCGCGGCACTGTCGGGCAAGAGCGAGGTGCGCGTCATGCCCGGAATGGTGTTCGTCTCCAAGATCACCGGGATGCCCTCCTCGTTCACGATGAAGTCGCTCCGCGAGGCGCCCCAGCAGCCGAGCGCCTTGTGGGCGGCCACGGCCAGGCGCTGGGCCTCGGCGTAGATGTCCTCCTCCAGTCTCGCGGGGATGACGTGATGGAGCTCGGAGGGCTCGTACTTCACCTTGAGGTCGTAGAACTCGGCGTTGGTGACGACTTCGATCACTTGGAGCGCCCTGGGGTCGTCGGCGCCGATGACGGGCACCGTGATCTCGGTGCCCTCGATGCACTCCTCCACCACGGCATGGTCGGAGGATTCCAGGGCGATCGCCAGGGCATCCGGGAGCTTCTCGGGCTCCCACACCTTCGTGATGCCGAAGCTGGAGCCATTCACGGCGGGCTTCACGAAGACGGGAAGGCGCAGCTTCTCGAGGATCCTCTCGCAGGTTCGGGGGCTCTCGTCCGTGACGGCGAGCCCCTTGGCCACGGGAATGCCGTTCTCCTCGAAGACCCAGCGCGAGATCTCCTTGTCGGAGGCCATGGCCGAGGCCAACACGTCTGAGAAGGTGTAGGGGATGTGCAGCACCTCGAGGAGGCCCTGGATGCAGCCATCCTCGCCGTAGCGGCCGTGCATGGCCACGAAGGCGACGTCGAAGTCGTCGCCCATGAGACGGCGGACGGTCTCGGAGTCCTTGAGGTCGAGGGGCACAACCTTGGAGAAGCCGGCCTCGTGGAGGGCCTGCTCGACGGCGAGGGCCGAATCGTGCGAGATCTCACGCTCGTCTGCCCAGCCGCCCCAGAGGAGCGCCACCTTGGAGGATCTGATGTCATCGGCCATGCTTGGGCACCCTCCGTCGCTCGGAGTCGAAGCTGCGAAACGAGCATACCGCATGGCATGAAGGGCAATTCCCGTGTGCGGCGGGAGCGTCGCGGCGGGAGCGCCGTCCCTCGGCAGTCGGGAGCCGCCCCTGTAGGTTCATCCCGCTTGTCCGTTCCGCGCCCTTGCCCAACTCCCTTCGCCAGCCATCCCCGATCCGCGCACTCGACCGTCTCAGCTTCGATCCCCCGCGCCGTCGCGCCCTCTCGCTCGCCTCGCCCTCCCCATCGAAGTTCCCCGTCGCTCCAGTACCATGAGCCCGACATTCCCGGCACGAGGAGCCCACATGGCAGACGACGCACGCGAATCGCACGAGGCACCCGAGACGAATGACAGCGGCGTTTCGTTGGACTCGACCGCAGACGCGCTCCCGAACTTCCGCGACCTCAGTCCCGAGGCGCGCGCTGAGGCATTGGCCGAGCTCGGTGCCCAGGGCTACCGCGTGAAGCAGGTCGAGGAATGGCTGGCCCGCCCCGAGGTCACCAGCTTCGACGCCATGAGCAACGTCCCCAAGGCGCTTCGCCAGGCGCTCGAGCTTCGCTACTCGCTCGTGGGCGCCCGCATGGCCGACCGGCAGGTATCGGCCGACGGCACCCGCAAGTACCTCGTGGAATTTAACGATGGCGCATGCGTGGAATGCGTCGGCATGCCCAGCGGCTCCAGGCTTTCGGTGTGCGTCTCGACCCAAGCCGGCTGCGCCATGGGCTGCGCCTTCTGCGCCACGGGGCGCAACGGCTTCATGCGCAACCTCACGGCGCGAGAGATCGTCGACCAGGTGGGCGTCGCCCGCCGAGACATGGGCGTTCGCGTGACGAGCGTCGTCTTCATGGGGCAGGGCGAGCCCTTCGCCAACTACGACGCCACGCTTGCGGCGCTCCGGATCTTGAACGCGCCCGGGCCCGAAACCATCGGAGCGCGCCATCTGACGGTCTCAACCTGCGGCGTCATCAACGGCATCCGGCGCTTCTCGAAGGTGCCCGAGCAGTTCACGCTCGCCGTCTCGCTCCATTCGGCCGTGCAGGCCACGCGCAACATGCTCATGCCGGCGATGCGCAAGTACCCGTTGCCCAGGCTCCGCGAGGCCGTGGTCGACTATGCCGAGCGCACCGGGCGACGGCCCACCTACGAATACGCCGCCATCGACGGGGTGAACGATACGAATGCCCAGATAGAGGCCCTCGTCGAATTCTGCCGGGGCACGCTCTGCCACGTGAACGTCATCCGACTGAACCCCAGCGGCGACTCCCCCCTGCGTCCCTCGCCCGAGTCGCGCGTGCGCACCATCGAGAAGCGTCTCCAGAGAGCCGGCGTCGAGGCCACAATCCGCGAGAGCCGCGGCGCCGACATCGACGCGGCCTGCGGCATGCTCCG
>CANRLS010000044.1 GCA_947631545.1 uncultured Atopobiaceae bacterium | reverse complement strand
GCCGACTTACGGCACGAGGGCGACGACCTCCTTCAGGACCGTCTCGAACGAGACGCCGCGCATCTTGTAGTCGGGCTGGCTCTGGGTCATCACCATCGCGTCGCGCACGAGGTTCGACGCGAACTCGACGGCGTAGAGGAGCGACTTGCCGCACATGATGGCGCCGAGGAGCGCCGAGCAGTAGAGGTCGCCCGTGCCGTGGAGCATGAAGGGGAGGAGCTCGCAGGCCACCTCGGAGACCTCGTAGCCAGGTGCGGCGATGAAGTTCCGGATGAGCCCGTCGCCCCGGGCGATGCCCTTGAGCACGACCGTCTTGGCGCCGAGGTCGAGGAGCGCGTCGAGCATGGCCTGGACGTAGCCGTCGTCCACGTCTTGCCCCTCATAGGGGACGCCCGTGAGGATCGAGCCCTCGGTGAGGTTCGGGGTGAGAAGGTCGGCGCCGCTCACGAGCTCGCGCATCTCGTCGCAGAGCTCCTCGGTGTAGGTGGGGTAGCGCTTGCCGCCGTCGCCCATCACCGGGTCGACGATGCGGAGCGCCGAGGGATGCTCGCGGTAGAGCCGAAGGATCGAGGCCACCTGCTCGGGCGCCCCGAGGAAGCCCGAGTAGACGGCGTCGAGCTCGACGCCCTCCTTCTGCCAGGCGTCGAGGTAGCCGTCGAGCATGGGGGTGGTGTCGTACATGTAGTAGGTGGGGAAGAGCGTATGGGCCGAGAAGAGCGACGTGGGCACCGGGCACGCGTCGCAGCCCGCCGCGGAGAGCACGGGGATGGCCACGCCCAGCGAGCATTTGCCGTAGCCGCACAGGTCGTGCACGAGGGCGACGCGGGGGATGTAGCCGTCTGGGCGCCGATAGGGACTGAGGGTTTCTAGATGTTCCATGGTCTACCTCCTACGTGGACTTATGGACCGACGTATTCGGGTGGCTAGCCCTATACTGCTAGCCATCTATATACCATCGCGCGGAGCGGGAATTCACGAAGTTCGCACCGCATCGATACGGCGAAGCGGGCAGCGAAGGCGGAGGCCGTCGCCCGCCTCGTCGACCCGCTTGGGAAGGGGTTCCATGGCAGAGGCCCTGGTAGGGATCATCCTCGGTTCGGCATCCGACAAGCCCGTCATGGAGGCCGCCGAGAGGGAGCTCGAGAAGCTCGGCGTGCCCTTCGAATCCATCGTCGCGAGCGCCCATAGGGCCCCCGACAGGGTGGCCGCCTGGGCGGCGGGCGCCGAGGGGCGCGGCATCGAGGTCATCATCGCCGCTGCGGGCAAGGCGGCCCACCTGCCGGGCGTCGTGGCGTCGAGGACGGTGCTCCCGGTGATCGGCGTGCCCATCATGACCAAGGACCTGGGCGGCCTCGACTCGCTGCTCTCCATCGTGCAGATGCCCCCCGGCGTGCCCGTGGCCACGGTGGGCATCGATGCGGCGCGCAACGCCGCCATCCTCGCGGCCCAGGTGGTTTCAACCGGCCACGCCGAGGTGCGCGAGGCCCTTCGCGACGCCAAGGAAGAGATGGCCAAGGCCTGATGCCCAAGCACCTGGCGCCAAAGAAGACGTCGGCGAGCGGCACCCCTGCCAGCATCCCTTCCGGAAAGAGCCTCCGCGGAGCCAACGCCCCGGGAGCCCAGGGCGCGCGCAACGATGAGGGCGCGCGGCGCCTTCGCGAGGCCCGCCGGATGACGCCGACGCCCTACGGGCCCTCGCCCACGCTGGATCCCGTCAGGGAGCGCCGGCGCAGGCGGATCCGCCGCGTCGTCGGCTTCTCGCTGGTGGGCGTGGCCATCGTGCTCGTCGCCACGGCGGTGGGCCTTCTGGCCGACGCCTGGGCCAAGTACCAAGATCAGGACGCCGTGAACGCGCAGCTCGCCGCCTACGCCGAGGTCTCGGACGCGCAGGGCGAGGCGCCGCAGGTCGATTGGGAGGCCCTGAAGGCCGTGAACCCCGACGTCTGCGCCTGGCTCCAGATCCCCGGCACCTCCATCAACTTCCCCGTCTACCAGGGCGACGACAACGAGCACTACCTCAACACCACCGCCTACGGCGAGTACGGCGTGGGGGGCCAAGTGTTCCTCGACTGCGAGAACGCCAACCCCGGCCTCGTCGACGAGCAGACCCTCGTCTACGGCCACCACCTGCAAAACGGCGGCATGTTCGCCCCGCTCGCGAGCTTCGACGACCAGGCGACCTTCGACGAGCACCCGACGGTGTGGTACGTCACCGAGGGCCAGACCTTCGAGCTGGCGCCGATCCTGTGCTACCGCACCACCGGCGCCGACGAGGACGTGCGGATCTTCAACTGGCCCACGCGCGAGGAGTTCCACGCCTACCTCAAGAACCTGCTGGCGAACTCCAAGACCAACATGGAGGACGCCGCCAAGGTCATCCCCGGCATCAACCACGTGCTCACGCTCTCAACCTGCAGCTACGAGGAGGACAACGGCCGCACGCTCTTGGTGTGCGCGCCCAAGAGCGAGGTCGCGGCCGGCATCGCGCAGGCGATCGACGGCAACGTGAGCACGCTTCCCGAAGTGCCCTTCAACCAGGCGATCCCGGAGGAGGTGGGCTGATGGCAGAGCGCCATCGCGCCGCTCGCGGGTGCCGGGCGGCTTGCCCCGCGCCCCGCGCCCTGCGCTCTCCCGTCGATGACGGACTCCACGAGGAGTGCGGCGTCTTCGGCATCTGGGCGCCCGGCGCCGACGTGGCCCGACTCACGTACTTCGGCCTCCACGCGCTCCAGCATCGCGGCCAGGAGAGCGCCGGCATCGCCGTGGGCGACGGCTCCACGGTGCTCATCCGCAAGGACCTCGGCCTCGTGAACCAGGTCTTCTCCGAAGCCGACCTCGCCGCGCTCCAGGGCAAGGTGGCGCTCGGCCACGTGCGCTACTGCACGAGCGGCCAGAAGAACTGGGAGGGCGCGCAGCCGCACCTCGCGGCCATCGACGACGTGATCATCGCGCTCGCCCACAACGGCACGCTCGTGAACACCGACCAGCTCCGCGTGGAGCTCGAGCGGCGCAGCATCGAGTTCCGCTCCGCCACCGACACCGAGGTGGCGGCCAAGCTCATCGGCTACTACACCCAGAAGACCCACCGCATCCGCGACGGCATCGCCAAGACGATGCGGCTCATCCGCGGCGCCTACGCCATGGCCGTGATCCGCGAGAACGCGCTCTACGCCTTCCGCGACCCCAACGGCATCCGCCCGCTGCTCCTGGGCGAGCTTCCCGACGGTCGCGGATGGGTGGTGGCGAGCGAGACCTGCGCCCTCTCCATCGTGGGCGCCCGCTACGTGCGCGACATCGCGCCCGGCGAGGTGCTCCGCATCTCGGACGACGGCCTCAAGACGATGCGGGGGATCGAGCCCTCCGTGCCCGCCCAGTGCATCTTCGAGCAGGTCTACTTCTCGCGCCCCGACTCCATCGTGGATGGGCGCTCGGTGTACTCCACGCGCTTCGCCATGGGGGCGCAGCTCGCCCACGAGGTGCCCGCTTCGGCCGATATCGTGGTGGGCGTCCCCGACAGCGGCCTTCCGGGCGCCGAGGGGTTCGCCTCGGCCTCGCGCCTGCCCGTGAAGACGGGCTTCATCAAGGATCGCTACGTGGCGCGCACCTTCATCCAGCCGAGCCAGGAGCTTCGCGAGCTCGGCGTGCGCCTCAAGCTGAACGCGCTCTCCGACGTGGTGCGCGGCCAGAGGGTGGTCCTCGTCGACGACTCCATCGTGCGCGGCACGACGATGAACCAGATCGTGCGGCTCGTCCGCGAGGCCGGCGCCACGGAGGTGCACGTGCGCATCAACTCGCCCGAGGTCACCTGGCCCTGCTTCTACGGCATCGACACGGCCACGCAGGACCAGCTCATCAGCGCCAATATGAGCGTGGAGGGGATCCGCGAGTTCATCGGGGCCGATTCCTTGGGCTTCCTCTCGGTGGCGGGGCTGCTCCGGGCCGCGCCGAGGGCGATGGGCTACTGCGCGGCCTGCTTCACGGGGGAGTACCCCGTGCCCATCCCCGAGAGCTTCAGCGAGGGGAGCTTCCTCGCCGGCTACGAGCCCAAGCGGCTCTCCAGAGCCGGGGCGGCGCTCCAGATGCGGATAGAGGACCTTGCCCGCGAGGCGGCCCTGGAGGCCGCCGAGCCCAAGGCGTGAGAAGGAGGGCGTTCCATGAGCGAGCGCGAACGCGTGACATTCGACGAGACCCCTGACGAGCCCTTGGGCTCCACCGAGCTCACCTACAAGGAGGCGGGGGTCGACACCGCCGAGGGCATGCGCGCCGTCGACGCCATCAAGGAGGCCGTGGCCCGCACGAGGCGGCCCGGCGTGATGGAAGGGCTCGGCGGGTTCGGCTGCCTCTTCGACGGCGAGGCGATGGCCCGGATGGAGCACCCGGTGCTCGTGAGCTCCACAGACGGCGTGGGCACCAAGCTCGCGCTCGCCCAGCGCCTGGGGCGCCACGGGAGCGTGGGGGAGGACCTCGTGGCCATGTGCGCCGACGACGTCGTGGTCTGCGGGGCGGAGCCGCTCTTCTTCCTCGACTACGTGGCCGTGGGCAAGCTCCGGGCGGAGGCGGTGGCCACCATCGTCGACGGCATCGCCCGAGGCTGCGAGCTCGCCGGCTGCGCCCTCATCGGCGGCGAGATGGCCGAGCATCCGGGCGTCATGGCGCCCGACGACTACGACCTCGCGGGCTTCTGCGTGGGCGTGGTGGACAAGGCGAAGATGCTCGGGCCCGCCAAGGTGCGCGAGGGCGACGCGATCCTCGGGCTGCCGAGCTCGGGCATCCACTCCAACGGCTACTCGCTCGTGCGAAAGGCCCTCACCGACCGCATGACCGACGAGGAGCTCACGGAGCCCGTGGCCACGCTCAAGGGAAAGACCCTGGCCGACGCGCTCCTGGCGCCCACGACCATCTACGCCAAGAGGCTGGTGTCGGCGCTTGCGGCCGGCGCCCCCATCCACGCGCTCGCCCACATCACGGGCGGCGGCATCACCGAGAACCTCGACCGCGTGCTGCCCGCCGGCCTCGACGCCGAGGTCGCCTGGGGCGGCGGCATGCCCGCATGGGAGGTGCCGCCCGTCATCGACCTCGTCATCGACGCCGCCACGCTCTCCGCCGAGGAGGCTTGGAAGACGCTCAACATGGGCGTGGGCATGGCCGTCGTCTGCGCCGAGGACGACGTGGCCGAGGTCACCGGGAAGCTCGGGGCCGAGGGGCTCGAGGCCTTCGAGATGGGGCGCATCGTCAAGGGGAGCGGAAAGGTGGTCTACGTATGAGCGGAGAGTCCCATCGCCTCAAGCTGGGCGTGCTCATCAGCGGAAGCGGCACGAACCTCCAGGCGCTCATCGACGCCATCGACGCGGGCGAGCTCGACGCGTCGATCGAGATCGTGGTGTCGTCGCGGCCCGACGCCTACGGGCTCCAGCGGGCCCAGAGGGCGGGCATCCAGACGCTCACGCTCTCAAAGGACCTCTACGCCGACCCCGGCGTGGCCGATACGGTGATCGCCACCGAGCTCAAGCGCGCGGGCGTGGAGCTCGTCGTGCTCGCCGGCTACATGCGCAAGGTGGGGCTCGCGCTTCTGCTCACGTGGGAGGATCGCGTGGTGAACCTGCACCCGGCGCTGCTGCCGAGCTTCCCCGGCGCCCACGCCATCGACGACGCCTACAAGCGCGGCGTGAAGGTGACCGGCGTGACGGTGCACATCGCCAACGAGGACTACGACGCCGGCCCCATCGTGGCCCAGGAGCCCGTGCGGGTGGAGGAGGGCTGGACGGTGGACGAGCTCGAAGCCCACATCCACGAGGTGGAGCACGTGCTGTTGCCGCGCACGATCCAGCTCTTCGCCGAGGGGCGCGTCGCCGTGCGGCCCGACCGCACCGTGGAGATCTCCTAGCGCGAAGCCACTCGGCCTAGAGCCCCGAGGGCGGATACGGGCCGGGAGTCGGGGCCGCGGGCGCCGGAACCCGTGCTCGCCGCGCTAGGGTCGCTGCGCCCTGTAGACGCTCCGGCGATGGCCCAGCTCGATGACGAGCACGACGAGCTCCCGGTCGAGTATGTCGCAGATGACCCGGTAGTCTCCGATGCGATAGCGCCAGAGCCCCGAGAGCCTGCCGGTGAGGCCCTTGCCGCGAGACCTTGGGTCTTCCAGGCCCTCGATGGCCCTCAACTGCCCCTGGATCATCTTGGCCGTGCTCCGATCGAGCTTGGCGAGCGCCTTGAGCGCCCGAGGCGCGACCTTAACCGTCCAGGCCAAGCATCTCACCCACCTCGTCGAGCGTATAGGCCTCGATCTTGCCCGCTCGATAGTCGGCTGCTTCCATGAGCAGCTCGTTTTCGTACTCGAGCCGGTCTATGGCCTCGGCGAGGGCGAGCTTGTAGTAGTAGGAGCGGGAGCGGTGCGTCCTCTGGGCCAAGCGCGCGTAGCGGTCTTCCAGATCCTTGTCGAGTCGGATCGTCGTGGGCATGGCCGCGTCCCTCCCCAAGATGTATTCGGTATGAATATATGTATCCATACCCATCGTATCAGGAGCCGAAGGCGTCCCGCGATCAATAGACGCCATAGGTGCCCGAGGGCGGATACGGGCCGGGAGTCGGGGCCGCGGGCGCCGGAGCGAAGAGCGCCACGAGGTCCTCGAAGCCGCCGCAGATGAACGACCCCGCGATGGTGAAGATGGCCGCCGGGATGAAGATCCATGCGCCGACGCCCAGGCTCACGAACCCGAGGGTCCCGAGGAACGTGTAGAGCGTGCTCAGGGCGAAGTAGCCGAGCACCGCGGAGGCGATGAGCGAGAACAAGGGCTTGTCGAGGTAGGCGCAGGCGCAGGCGGTGCCTGCGGCCACGAGGATGATGGGCCACTCGGGCGGGCGCATCAGGGGCGAGGTGAGAAGGTCGAGGAAGTCGAGCTCGCTGAGGAACGAGCCGAACCCGTACCAGGGAAGGAGCAGCGTCGCCGCCGCGATCGCCGAAGCGGCGATGGCGATCCACCTCCAGCGAGCCCGGTTCTGGGCGCGCGTCCAAGCGAGGGCGGACTTGATGCCGGCGGGGAGCTCGCGGCGAGCGGGCGGCGTCTGAGGGGTTGGCGCCGGGGGCTGGTAGGGCGGCTGGCCGTAGGGCTGCGGCTGCGGGTAGGGCTGCGGCTGCTGGCCGTAGAGCCGCGTCTGCGGATATGGCTGCGGTTGCGCGTACGGCTGCTGGTACGGCTGCGCGCCGAAGGGTTGCTGGTAGGGCTGCGCGCCGAAGGGCTGCTGAGTCGGCTGCTGCGCGAGCGCCGCCTCGGACGGCTGCGCCGCGGGCAGACCGTCGAGCGCCCGCTGACCGGGGTAGTCGGCGGTGGCTCCGCTCGGCGATTGCGCGGAGGCGGTGGGAAGGGCCGAAAGACCGTCGTTCGTCGTCGCAGCACCCCATCCGTACGATTCGACCTGCGCCGGCCGCTCATGCTCGTACGACGCGGCCTTCGCCAGCTGCGCTTCTCCGCTCGACGACGCCTCGAGGGCCCCCGTCGCCGGGAGTGCGGCTCCGCATCGGACGCACGCGCTCGCGGTCTCATCGTTTCGCTGGCCACAACGGTTGCAGAACATGGCGCCTCCAAAGTCGTAGGTGCACCACGTCATAGCATTCGCGTCCTGCACGGCGCTGGTTTGCCTCGCGCGAACGGATTCGCCGAGGGTAGGGCCTCCGAGATGCGCCATGACCCTTGGACCTGCCAACCCACGGCCTGGGCTGTGGCTCCGGCTGCTCAGATCTTTCGTTTCGCTACCGCGCCGCTCTCGGATGCGGCTCCGGCTGCTCAGTTTTTGCGTTCTTCTACCGCTCTCGGCTGCCGCGAAGGGCGTCGCATCGACAAAATCCCAGATGGCTTCCGACCGGCCCGGCCACTCTGTCGCCCATCTTCGCACCATCGGGACGTCGCCTCGGTAAAACCCCAGATAGCGTCTGTCCGCGAGAGGGCTTGGCGGTAGCAAAACGAAAAAACCGAGCAAGGGAACCGGCCATGTTCGACAACGTGAGGAACGGGGTCGCAGCGCTCACGCCGAAACGTGCGCGGCTGGGCCCTGGCGTCCTCACCGGAGCCCGATGCTCGGCACGGGCCGCGGCGCGCTAGCGCTCGAAGAGGGCGACGGTCTCGGCGTGGGCGGTGTGGGGGAAGAGGTCCACCACGCACAGGCGGACGAGGCGATAGCCCGAGGCCACGAGGGCCTCCGCGTCGCGGCGCTGGGTGGCCGGGTTGCAGGAGACGTAGACGATGCGCCGGGGCGCGAGCGCCGCGGCCGCCTTGAGGAAGGCCGGCGTGGCGCCGGAACGAGGCGGATCGAGCACGACCGCATCGAAGCGCTCGCCGTCGCGCGCGGCGCGCACCATGTAGGCGGTGGCGTCGTCGGCGATGAAGCGGGCGCGCTCCGAGAGGCCGTTTTCCCGGGCATTCGCCTTCGCGTTCTCGATGGCCGCCGCCACCCGCTCCACGCCCGCCACCGAGAGCCCCGGCGTGGCCTTGGCCGCCACGAGCCCGATGGCGCCGATGCCGCAGTAGGCGTCGAGCAGCCGCTCGCCATCCTCGAGCCCGGCGAATTCGAGCGCGATCGAATAGAGCACCTCCGTCTGGGAGGGGTTCGTCTGGTAGAAGCTCGTGGGGCCCAGCCTGAAGCGCACGCCCAGGAGCTCGTCCACCATGGTGCCGGGGCCGTGGAGCGTGCGGTTCTCGCGCCCGAGGATGGCGTTTCCCGGTCGCTGGTTCACGTTCTGCGCGATGCTCGTGATGAAGGGCGCCCGCGCGAGGATCCCCTCCACGAGCCGCCGCTCGCGAGGGATGCCCTCGCCGTTGGTGACGACGGTGAGGAGCGCGTCGTCGCTCTTCCAGCCGAGGCGCACGACGCCGTGGCGAAGGAGCCCGCGACCGCGGTTCTCGTCATAGGCGCGAAGGCCCGCCTCCTCGGCCGAGCGCGCGAGCGCATGGAGCGCGACGCGCCCGCGGGGATCTTCCACGAGGCAGCGCTCGCAGGCCACGATCCGGTGGGTGCCCCGCTCGTAGAACCCCGAGCGGATGGAGCCCTTGCGCCCGGGGGCGAAGGGCGTCGCGCACTTGCAGCGGTAGAAGCGCGGCCCATCGGGAAAGGCGTCCCCCTCCATGCCGCGGATGCCCACGGGCTCCTCGAGGTCGTCGAGGAGCCCCTCGAACGTCGCCTCGACCGCCTCGCGCTTTCTCCCGAGCTGGATGGGATAGGGCACGGCCAGCCACTCGCAGCCGCCGCAGCGACGGGCGATGGGGCAGGTGTACGTCGTGTATCCCAAGGTTTCCGCCCCGTGACGAGGTCGTCGGCCATCCTACGGACACTATAGGCCCGGCCGGCCCGGCGATGCGCAAGGAGCGGGATGGCGATGGGGAATCGCTCCCGGCAACGTGCTATGGTGTGGCTCGACAGGTGACGCGCCGTCTCGCACGGTATCGGTTCCTGCATGGCGGAATCGCCGATTGTTACAAATTACTATACAAACGAACCCTTATTTGTATATTAACGCCGAACTCGTACCGTTCGTAGTCGAAGTTGACGGTTCAACTACCGTTTTTCTGGAACCTGCAGGGTCAGAGGACTACACTTGCCGCTTATGAGTGCAGCTCAGAGGGCCAAAACGCATCCGCGGGGCACCGAAAGGCCGCACTTCACGGCATAAACCCAGAGCGCGTGGGGTATTCTCGCGCAAGCGAACGGCAGGATCGACAGGGGGAATTGCATGCAGTCCAAAATCGCACACGCCGCCGAGCGCAAGGCCTGGTCCTTCGCCATCGATCGCGTCATCAACGCGGCTTCCGGCCCCAAGCGCGAGGAGAACCTCGAGAAGCTCATCGACATGGCCGCGAACCTGCTCAAGGACACCGCCCCTGGCGCCACCCGAGGCCTCCGGGCCGGCCTTTACCCCGGCTCCAAGTGGGAGAAGTTCCTCTTCTCGCTCATGGACGAGGTGGATCACAACATCCTCAAGATGAGCATCCTGAACGGCGCCTACGAGGCCGCCTTCCGAGGGCTGCGCACCGCCACCGAGAACGCCGAGAAGTACCAGTGCAACGTGCCCTGGATCATCCTCTTCGACCCCACGAGCGCCTGCAACAAGCACTGCATCGGCTGCTGGGCCGCCGAGTACGGCAACCGCATGAACCTCACCTTCGAGGAGATGGACAAGCTCGTCAGCGACGCCAAGGCGCTCGGCACCCACCTCTTCATGCTCACCGGCGGCGAGCCGCTCGTGCGCAAGAAGGACATCATCAAGCTCGCCGAGAAGCACCAGGACTGCGTCTTCAACATCTTCACCAACGCGAGCCTCGTCGACCAGGCCTTCTGCGAGGACGTGCGCCGCGTGGGCAACATCGCCTTCTCGATCTCGCTCGAGGGCTTCGAGGACGCCAACGACGGGCGCAGGGGTGACGGCAGCTTCCAGGAGGTCATGGACGCCATGGACCTCATGAAGGAGAACAAGCTGCTCTTCGGCACCTCCACGGCCTACACCTCCAAGAACTACAAGGCCGTCACCGACGACGACTTCATCGACCTGCTCGTGGAGAAGGGCTGCCGCTTCGCGTGGTTCTTCCACCTCATGCCCGTGGGCGCCGGCGCCGACGTGGACCTCATGCCCACGCCCGAGCAGAGGGAGTACGTCCTCAACCGCATCCGCGAGATCCGCGGCATCACCGGCGGCAAGCCCATCTTCGCCATGGACTTCCAGGACGACGGCGAGTACGTGGGCGGCTGCATCGCCGGCGGGCGCATCTACTGCCACGTGAACGCCGCCGGCGACGTCGAGCCCTGCGTCTTCATCCACTACTCCACGGCCAACATCCGCGAGAAGAGCTGGATCGAGTGCCTGCAGCAGCCGCTCTTCCAGGCCTACCGCGCCCATTGGCCCTTCAGCGATAACCTCCTGAAGCCCTGCCCCATGCTCGAGAACCCCGGCCAGATCTACTGCATGGTCCACGAGAGCGACGCCCACAGCTCCGACTACGCCGCCCCCGAGGAAGTCGAGGATCTCGTGGCGAGGACGGTTCCCTACGCCAGGGCCTGGAACGAGACCGCCGACCGCATCTGGCTCTCCGAGCACCCCACCGGCAAGAAGGTCTACGCCGACGCGCTCTCCACGGTGGGCGTGGACGACAAGGCCAAGATCATCGCCGCCGACGACGCGAGGGCCGAGGCCGAGCTCGAGGCGCTCGCCGCGGAGGCCGAGGAGCTCGGCGCCGAGCTGGGCGACGTCGAGGAGGGCGTCGAGGTCGCCACCGAGGAGGAGGAGCGGGTCGTCCGGGCCGTCTACCGCAAGTAG
>CANRLS010000043.1 GCA_947631545.1 uncultured Atopobiaceae bacterium | reverse complement strand
TCCTTTGAGAACGTGTAGATGGCCACCTCGTCGCTCTCGCGGTTGGCGGCGAGCAGACGGCGCATATCCAGCTGCAGGAAGTTCGCGGCCCCCGCCCCCCGGTCGAAGACCTCGGCCCGGTACGTCCCTGCCGACGCGTCCCAGACGATGGCGAGGGAGAGCCGCTCGCCGCCCCGCGCCCCCACGAACCAGGCCGGTCGCCCGAAGAGGTAGCCCGGCCAGGTGGCGTGGAGGAAGGGCAGCGGCTCCGGATAGGCCCAGGCCTCGCGGTAGGCGCCGTCCCCATCGCGCGCGTAGATGGCGAGCCTGTCGCCATGGAAGGGCGAGATGACGCCCAGCTCCGCCTCGCCGTCGCCGTCGAAGTCCACGAGCACGGCGTCCGAGGCGCCGACGTCGAGCAGCTGCGCGATGGTCCACTCCCCCTCGGGATCGGTCGGCGGCGTGAAGCGCCAGACGCCCGACTCCGAGGCCACGAGCGCCGCCTCCACGCTCCCGTCCAGGCACTTGGAGAAGCCGTGGTTCTTCGTCATGCCGTCCTTGAGCAGCCTGAACTCGAGCGGATGCTCGGCGTCCACGCCATCCAGGGTCTCGGGGAGCGCCACCGCGTAGACGGCGCCCGGATGGCTCCAGTCGTCCTTTCGCTCATGGCCCGACTTCAGCGTGCAGGCAAGGAGGTGGCGGGTGCCGTTTCGGCTGATGATGCCGAAGCGGTGCACGAAGGGCAGCTCGGCGACGGTCCGCACCCGCCAGCCGTCCTTGCCGGGTTCGGCGAGCACGATCTTGGCCTCGGCGGAGTCGTTCGGCGAGAAGAAGCGCTGCGTGGCGAGGAAGCACGACGTGGGTCCCGGCAGCTGCTCCATCGTCATCACGCCGCCGGGGCCCTCCCAGACGGTCTCGAGGCGGGTCCCGTCGGCGGCGAAGAGCACGCAGGGATCGTCCTTCTCGGCCGCCACGAGGAAGCGCTCCTCGCCGCCGGCGAGGATGGGCGCGAGCGAACAGCATGTGGGGAGCTCATAGATGACGTCCTTGGTCACCTGCATCGGCATCGGCCCCTCCGTTCTCGACGCGCCCTCTCACCGTCAGATCCCACCGCAGGGACGGGAGCGCTCCGCCTGGGCATCGAGGAGCTCCCGGGCGAAGGCGCTCGGCACCGCCACGCTCTCTGGCCATCCGAGTATAGGGGGCACGGGCGCGCAACGGCCCTTGTCGAGGCCCCACCTCGGGACGCGGCCGAAGCGCAGCGGATCGCGCCGCGCACCCGAATGGTCGCGCCGTACCCGCGAGACGCCAGTAAGATGCGATTAGGCATACCAAGCACCGCGAGAGGAGCGCCATGTCCCATCACAAGCACCGCAACCCCTACCCCACCCTCGCCACGCCCTTCAGGATCGGCACCGTCGAGATCAAGAACCGCTTCTGCATGGCTCCCATGGGCGGCGCCCAGCTCTTCAACCCCACGGGCGGCTTCACCCACGAGGCCATCGAGTACTACGCCCTGCGCGCCCGGGGCGGCTTCGGCCTCATCTTCACCGGCGCCACCACCACCGACGACCAGGTCGATCCCTTCTGCGCGCTGGGACCTGCCATCCTCGCCAACCCCGCCGCCTACATCGACACCTCCGCCGAGCTCAACGAGCGCTGCGGCGCTTACGGGGCCAAGGTCTTCTCGATGATCTCCATGGGCCTCGGGCGCAACTACCCCCTGCTCCCGGCCCCCTCGCCGGATCCCGTCTGGGGCACCGCCGACCAGCTCTCGCCAGAGCTCACCGTCGACCAGATCAAGACCAAGATCGACCTCATGGTCAAGAGCGCGGCCGTGGCCAAGCAGGCCGGCTACGCGGGCGTCGAGATCCACGCCATGCACTGGGGCTACCTGCTCGACCAGTTCGGCATGGCCATGACCAACACCCGGGGCGACGAGTGGGGCGGCCCGCTCGAGAACCGCCTGCGCTGCGCGCGCCTCATCGTCGAGGGCATCAAGGAGACCTGCGGCGCCGAGTGGCCCGTGACCATGCGCCTCGGCATCAAGTCGTTCGTGAAGGACTGGAACACCGCCACCCTCACCGGCGAGGACGAGAAGGGCCGCACGCTGGAGGAGGGCGTGGAGATCTGCAAGCTCCTCGAGTCCTACGGCTACGACGGCCTCTCCATCGACACCGGCACCTACGACTCCTACTACTACGCCTGCCCGCCGATGTACATGCCGAAGGGCTTCTTCGTGGAGCTCGCCGCCAAGGCCACGGCAGCGGTGTCCATCCCCACCATGGGCGCCGGGCGCATGGACGACGCCGCCATCGCCGAGAAGGCGGTGGCCGAGGGCGCGCTCACGGCCGTCTCGCTCGCGCGCCAGTCGCTCGCCGACCCGAGCTATCCCAACAAGGTGCTCAGCGGCCATGAGGAGCAGGTGCGCCCCTGCATCGCCTGCAACATCGGCTGCATCGAGCGCCTGGGCGCCGGCGTGCCCTGCTCCTGCGCCGTGAACCCGCAGGCCCAGCGCGAGGTGCGCATGGCCTACAAGCCCGTCTTCCGCGAGCGCGACGTGCTCGTGGTGGGCGGCGGCGTCGCCGGCATGGAGGCGGCGCGCGTGGCGGCCCTCCGCGGCCATGACGTGGACCTCTACGAGGCAGCCGACCATCTGGGCGGCGAGCTCGTGGTGGCCGGCTCCCACAGCTTCAAGCGCGAGATCGCCGAGCTCAACGAGTGGTACCGGCACACCCTCGACCATCTGGACGTGGACGTGCATCTGGGCAAGAGGATGGACGCGGAGGCGATCCTCGCCAAGGGCGCGGACGTGGTGGTGCTCGCCACCGGCGCCGAGCCCACGATCCCCGCCGTGCCGGGCGCGGACGACCCCAAGGTCATCGACTCCATCACCGCGCTCGAGTGCCCCGAGAGGGTGGGCGAGAGCGTCATCGTGGTGGGCGGCGGCTCGGTGGGCTGCGAATGCGCCCTCGGCTGGGCCCAGGAGGGCAAGACGGTCACCGTGGTGGAGATGCTGCCCCAGATCATGGCGGCGGGCGCCCCGGCCCCGGTGATGAACGCCCAGATGATGGTCGACCTCCTCGCCTACCACGACGTGCGGGTGATGACGGGCACCAAGCTCGTGCGCATCGAGGAGGGCGCGGCCTACGTCGAGGACGGCGAGGTCGAGACCAAGCTCGAGGCCGACACCATCGTGATGGCCGTGGGCCTGAAGCCCCGCGCCTCCATGGCGGCCGAGCTCCAGGCGGCGGGCCAGACGACCTACGTCATCGGCGACGAGCGCCGCGTGGGCACGATCCTCACCTCCGTCTGGGACGGCTTCGAAGTGGGCAACAACATCTAGCGCGATCGTCCGAACGCCGCGCAACGGCATTCGCGAGGCGGCGCGGGACGGCTTCGAAGGGCGCCTGCGCCTTGGGCCCAGACATGGGAACCACCAGGCGGAAGGCGGCCCGCCGGCCATCCCGCGCCGCCCCTTTTCCAAAGAGGACGCGGGGCGGGGGCCGCGTGCCCCTTAGATGAGCATTCAAGCTAAGATACCGAGGTTGAAGAATCAACCTATCAACGACTCGTCGGAAGGATCCCAGCGTGAATGCCGCAGAAGCCGCCTGGTGCCGTACGTTCCAGAAGGGGCTCGAGGTCTCAATCCCCATGCTCCCCTATCGCCGTCCGGAGGTCCTCGACTCCGTGGGCCAGCTGCCGAAGCTCCTGCGGGAGAAGGGCGCCAAGCGGCCGCTCATCGTCACCGACCCCGGCGTCTACGAGCTGAAGGGCACGCGGGAGCTCATCTCCGACCTGAACGCCGCCGGCATCGGCTGCGCCATCTTCCGCGACGTCGTGGCGAACCCGACGACCGAGACGGTGGAGGCGGCCTACGAGTTCTACAAGGCCGAGGGCTGCGACGCCATCGTGGCCGTGGGCGGCGGCTCCTCCATCGACTGCGCCAAGGCCGTGGGCATCCGGGTCGTTCGCCCGAGGACACCGCTCAAGGACCTTGCGGGCATCCTCAAGGTGATCCACCCGCTCCCGCTCCTCGTGGCCGTGCCCACCACGGCCGGCACGGGATCGGAGACGACGCTCGCCGCCGTCATCGTG
Organism: uncultured Atopobiaceae bacterium; assembly: GCA_947631545.1. Lineage (GTDB taxonomy): Bacteria > Actinomycetota > Coriobacteriia > Coriobacteriales > Atopobiaceae > CANRLS01. The sequence continues at coordinate 7,254 of CANRLS010000043.1, read as the reverse complement.
GACGCGCGCACGCGCCACAAGTACGCCATCAACGACTTCCCGCTCATCCCGCCCTACGCCATCCTCGACCCCGAGATGACGCGAACGCTCCCGCCGCACCTCACGGCGACGACCGGCCTCGACGCCCTCACCCACGCGGTGGAGGCCTACATCGGCCGCTCCACCACCAAGCAGACGCGCGCCGACGCCCTCGAGGCGACGCGCCTCATCTTCGCCAACATCGAGCGCGCCTACGACGTGCCCGACGACATGGAGGCCCGCCGCAACATGCTCCAGGCCTCCTTCCTCGCCGGATGCGCCTTCACCATCTCCTACGTGGGCTACGTGCACGCGGTGGCCCACGCGCTCGGCGGCGCCTACGACATCCCCCACGGCTACGCGAACGCCGTGATCCTGCCGCTCATGCTCGAGGTCTACGGTGAGGCGGTGGAGCCCCAGCTGAAGGACCTCGCCATCGCGGCGGGTCTCGCCACGCCGGCCACCCCCGCCCATGAGGCGGCCCAGACGTTCATCGAGGCGATCGTGCGCCTGAAGGTGCGCTTCGGCATCCCCGACACCTTCCCCCAGATTCGCCGCGCGGACATCCCGCAGCTCTCCCGCTGGGCCGCCGACGAGGCGAACCCGCTCTACCCGGTGCCCGCGCTCATGGACGCGGTCGAGCTCTCGGACATCTTCCGCGCGCTCATGGTCAAGACCGACGCCACGGCCGACCGTCCCGACATCATCGAGGATCCCGCGACCCACGCGAAGGAGATCGAGGACATCGTGGCCGTCCAGCGGGCGTGGTTTCGCAAGGGGCGTTCGCTCGAGCTCCCGTTCCGGAAGCGCGCCCTCGACCGGCTCGAGGCCTCCATCCTCGAGCACGAGCGGGAGATCTACGACGCGCTCAAGGCCGACCTCAACAAGTCCGAGTTCGAGTCCTACATGTGCGAAGTGGGCCTCGCCCTCTCCGAGCTGCGCTTCCAACGCCGCCACCTCGCGGAGTTCGCGGCGGAGAAGCCCGTCTACACGCCGCTCGCGCAGTTCGCGTCGCTCAGCTACCGCTCCCCATCGCCCATGGGAACGGTGCTCGTGATGAGCCCGTGGAACTACCCGTTCCTCCTCACCATGGATCCGCTCGTCGACGCCATCGCCGCCGGCAACACGGTGGTCGTGAAGCCGAGCGCCTACTCCCCCGCCACGAGCGCCATCATGCGCAAGGTCATCGCCGAGGCCCTCGGGCCCGAGCACGTGGCCTGCGTCACCGGCGGCCGCAAGGAGAACCAGGCGCTCCTCGACCAGCCCTTCGACCTCGTCTTCTTCACCGGGAGCCAGGCCGTGGGCAAGGAGGTCCTCCGCCACTGCGCCGAGCGCCTCACCCCGGCGGTGCTCGAACTCGGCGGCAAGAGCCCCTGCGTCGTCGAGCGGACGGCGAACCTCGAGCTCGCAGCCAAGCGCATCGTCTTCGGCAAGTTCCTGAACGCCGGCCAGACCTGCGTGGCGCCCGACTACGTCCTCGTCGACCGCGAGGTCAAGGAGGAGCTCATCGACGAGCTCCGGGGCGAGATGAAAACCCAGTTCGGCGAGAACCCACTCGAGAACCCCGATTACGTGGCCATCATCAACGAGCACCACTACCAGCGGCTCCTCGGCCTCATCGACCCGCTGAAGGTCATCGAGGGCGGCGAGGCCGTGGCCGCCGAGCGCAAGATCGCGCCCACGGTGATGGACGAGGTGACCTGGGACGACGCCGTGATGGGCGAGGAGATCTTCGGGCCCATCCTGCCCATCATCGCCTACGACGACCTCGAGGCGGCGCTCGCCATGGTGGACGACCGGCCCCATCCGCTCGCGTTCTACTTCTTCAGCGAGGACCACGCGCTCGCGCGGAAGGTCATGCGCGAGCACCAGTTCGGCGGCGGCTGCATCAACGACGTCGTCATCCATCTCGCCACCTCGGAGATGCCCTTCGGCGGCGTCGGGGCGAGCGGCATGGGCGAGTACCACGGCAGGGCCGGCTTCGACTGCTTCAGCCACACGAAGTCGATCGTGGACAAGAAGACCTGGCTCGACCTGCCGCTTCGCTACCAGCCCTACCAGAAGCTCAACGAGGACCTGGTGCACGCGTTCGTGAGGTAGCCGCAGGCGCTGCCGGAAGAATCGCATCCGATCCGAGCGTTGAAGCGGGCCGCGCTCCCAAGAGAGGGGGCGCGGCCCGCACGTCGCCGCGAGCGGGCCGAGGGCAGCCGCCCCCGGCCCGCTCCATGCGCACTGGCGCGTTCGCTATTCGAAGAGGCTCGCCGCCTTGGCGAGGTTCTCGATGATGGGGATGTGCTGCGGGCAGGCGGCCTCGCACTGGGCGCACCCGATGCAGTCGGAGGCCCTGACGCCGCTTCGCGTGGCGAAGTTGTAGCCGTTCTGCGCGTTGGCGTGGCCGTAGAGCCCCTCGCGGTTCACCGCGTCCATGATGTCGGCGATGTCTATCCCCATGGGGCAGCCCGGCATGCAGTAGTGGCAGGCCGTGCAGGGCACGGCGATGGCCTCGCGGATCATGGCCTGCGCCTTCTCCAGCACCTCGCGCTCGTGCTCGGAGAGCGCCGGCGTGTCCTTCCAGATGACGAGGTTGTCGGCCATCTGCTCCAGGCTGCTCATGCCGCTGAGCACGGTCATCACGCCCTCGACGCCGAGCGCGAAGCGGAGCGCCCACGACACGTAGGAGGCGTCCGGCTCCTCCTCCTTAAGGAGTTGCGCCACGCTGGCGGGCGGGTTGGCCAGCGTGCCGCCGCGCACCGGCTCCATGATGACGATCGGCTTGCCGTGGGCGCGCGCCACCTCGCAGCAGGCCTTGGACTGGACGTTGCCGCTCTCCCAGTCGGCGTAGTTCACCTGCAGCTGCACGAACTCCATCTCAGGGTGCTCGGTGAGGATCGCGTCCAACGTCTCGGCCGTGTCGTGCATGGAGAAGCCCACATGGCGCACCTTGCCGCTCTCCTTGAGGTCGCGCACGAAGTCCCACATGCCGAAGCGGTCGAACACCTCGGTGCGCGGTCCGCCGAGGTTGTGGAGCAGGTAGAAGTCGAAGTAGCCGGCGCCGGTGGCCTCGAGCGACTCGTCGAAGAAGCGCTTGGCGTCCTCCTCGGTGTCCGCGCCCAGCCAAGCGGCGTTCTTCGTGGCCAGATAGAAGGCGTCGCGCGGATAGCGCTCGACGAGCGCTTCGCGGATGGCGGCCTCGGAACCGTCGTAAGCTCGGGCCGTGTCGAAGTACGTGCCCCCGTTGCCGATGAACATGTCCACCATCTGCTTGACCTGCTCGACGTCGATGGCGCCCTCCTTCCTCGGCAACCGCATGAGGCCGAATCCGAAGTGGGAGACGTTCTCCTCGAAATAGCCCATGGCACTCCCCTCTCGCTCGCGTCCACGGCTTCCTCGCCTATTGTGACACGGCGTCACCTGTCTTTGGGAAGCTGGGGCGCACCCCCAAGGGGAGCGCCCCGCCTACCGCTCGCACTGCGCGCGGGCGCGCGCCCGCGCGCTGCGACTAGAGTGGAACCGGCGCCCGGGCACCACCGCGCGATCGGATCCTCGCGCCACCGCACCACCGCACGACTGAAAGACGAGGCACCGCCATGAGTGCGCAGAAGTCCGCGAGCGCAATGACACCGGCCCGCACGAAGCCCATCGCCAAGCCGCGTCCGACGACGCCGGGCCTTAGCCTTCGCCGCTTCAACGCCTACATCGCGCTCCTCACCGTGCTCGCCCTCTGCTACCACTCGCTCACCATGGGCTACTCCATGTGGACCGGCTGGTATTCGCGGGACGTGTCGGTGAGCTCCGCGTGGATCGTCGGCGGCTGCGTGGTCGTCCACGTGTTCCTCGTGCTCGTGCTGTTCTTCTTCTTCGCAGAGGGCGGCTCCGTCACCTACAAGAAGGATCCGGTCTCGATCATGATCCAGCGCGTGAGCGCCATCGCGATCATCATCCTTCTGCACTTCCACATGAGGGCCTACACCTCGGTGGCCATGGGGCAGAGGCTCGACGGCCTCATGTTCGCCTTCTACGTGGCCACGGAGCTCGCGTTCTTCGGCTTCGTGATGGCGCACGTGGCCGTTTCGTTCGCCCAGGGGCTCATGCTCGTGCATTGGGTGCGCGAGCCCGGCGCCATCAAGGCCATCGACAAGGTCTGCTACTGGGTCTGCGGCATCCTCTTCGTGGCCTACACGGGAGGCATGATCCACTTCTACCTGGGAGCCCTCGTCTAGGGCTCTCGCTAAGGGATCGGGCGGCTCCGCCGCGAGCTGCCCGCCTCGGGAAGGCGCCCTGCACGGAAGAGCCGCCGGGACCTCTGCCGCCGGCGGCTCTCGCATTGAATCGATGGCGCGAGGTGCGCTACGAGTGCTGGTCGAGGAGGTTGAACTCCGCGTAGCCGTCGGTGCCGTCCTCGCTCTCCAATGGATCCACGTAGCCCTCGTCCTCGTACTTCGTGTCCTCGTCGGGGTCGTCGTGGAAGATCTGCGTCACCGGCTCATCGCCATAGAACTCGTCCACCACCTGGCCGCCCACGACGTCGTCGTCCGCGAGGTCGGTATCGAAGCTCACGTCCTTCTCTGTCTGGATGCGCCCGCCGTCCTGCGAGTCCCGAAGGTCTTTCTTGTCGAGCTCCATGGGATCCCCCATTCATCGCCTGCGCCCTGAGCGCAGCGTTTGCCGTTTCCCATGGGAGTAGCTTCCCCAAAACAGCCCGCTCATACCCTTTGGCGACGCATCTCCGCCCGCTCGGCCGACGGGCTCGGCGCCCTGGCCGGCTCGCTCCGAACCGCCGCTCGACGCGGTCACCCTTCGCATGCGGCGGTGCCGCGCCCGCGGCGATCTCCTGGCTTCGCCAGCCCGACCTTCGTCACTTGTAGGGCTTGAAGTGCTCGTCGTAGTACTTCTGAGCCAGCTTCGCATCATCGGTAAGGCCCTGGGCGTTCAGGGCATCGATGAGGAAGGAGACCGATCGCCTATCGCTCAAGTCGGTCAGATAGAAGCTCGCCTTGTCCTTCGTGGCCTGATCGAGCTTGTCGAAGCTCGGCATGAGCTCCGCCGGGATCGCGCCGCCCGCCACCTGCCCGAGCTCCTCGTCGCTCAGCTCCTTCGGCTCGTTCGGCCGCTTCGTGGAATCATCCATGTTCCTCCCCTTTCGTTGGGTTCCGGCTGGACCCTTCCGAAGTTCACGGTGCGGGAGGCGGCCCTCCGCTCCCCGCCCTGCGCTCGATGGCTCGCGGGCGCTTGTCGGCTCAGACGACGCTCCGCGCGTAGCGCTCGTTCACGTCCTTGGCCAGTGCCTCGGCTCGATCCACCCAGCCCTTCTTGAAGAGCTCGCAGGCGCCGCGATCCACGCCAAGGTAGTTGTCCGGATCCGCCCTGAGAGCCGCGGCACGGCAACCCCCAAGGCAATCCAGAGCGTACTCGCAGGAGGCGCACTCCTCGTTGGCCGCGAGGAGGGCCTTCCCCCGGGAGTCGGTGGCGTCGAGGAGCGTCGAATCCGTCAGGATGCTCTGGAGGCTCGTCGCCCTCAGGCTGGGGAAGCCATCGGTGACGGCCCCTTCGATGTCGGCCATGGTCATGCAGGGAAGCACCCTGCCCTCGGAGGAGATGTAGGGGTTCAGGCGCGTCGTGAGGCAGAGGCACGTGGTGGCGCTATCTTGGCAGCGCCTCCTCGCGATCACGCGCACGGGGCCTTGCGTCCCCTCGACATCGGCAGCGGAGTCCTCCCCGGCCGGCGCGCCGTCCGAATCGCCCGTCAGCGCCTCGGCGAACGCCTCGTCGAAGCCGGGCCCGCGTCGCTTGGCGTCGGGCCGCTCGACGAGCAGAAGCGCCTCGATCTGCACGCTGGCCATCGGCATGCCCATCTCAACGTAGCGGGGCACGAAATCGAGGTAGGCCTGGATGAGCTCGTCACGGGACACCGATTCTCCGCGGCCGCCCTTCGCCCACTCGCCGACGGGCTCGACCCCGCTGATCTTCAGGGTGGGCACGCCCCAGGAGGCGAGCGTTCGCGTGGTCTCGAGGAGCGTGTCCACGTTGCCGGCATGGATGACCATGGAGGCGTGCGTGGGGAATCCCCGCTCCGAGCAGAGGCGGAAGGCACGCTCGGCCGCCGCCTCGGCCCCATCGACGCCCCGGAGCCAGTCGTGGCAGCCCACGCCGTCGAAGGAGATGCAGAACTGCGGGCGGGCGCCCATGGCGGCGAGCGCGTCCAGCAGCTCCTCCGTGACGAGGGCGCCGTTGGTGTAGATCTGCGTGAGCCTCATGCCGTCGTCGACGATGCGCTGCGCGATCTGGAGGAAGTCCTTGCGGATGAGCGGCTCGCCGCCGGTGATCCCGACATCGCCCACGCCGGCTGCGGCGAGCTGGTCGCAGATGTCGAGCAGCTCCTCGGTGGAGAGGTCGGAGTGCTTGGCGTGGGGCGCCTCCATGAAGCAATGGCGGCAGCGGTAGTTGCAGGCGCCGGTGATCGACCACTGCACGCCCTTGACGAGGCGGTTGGGATAGCGGCGAAGGGCCTGTCCGGGCTTGAGCGGCGTCCCCTTCTCGCAAGCCTCGACGAGGCCCTTCTCGACGAGGCCGGGAATGGCCTCCCTCACGCCCTCGGGAACGAGGGGGAAGTCGACGTCGATGGCGCCGTCGCAGAGGTCGAGGGCCTGGAACTCCGCGGCGCTCACGCCGATGGGGCGATCGCCCTGTACCACGAGCCGCGGCAGCCGGTCGTAGGCCCGAAGCCGCACATCGTCTTTGAGCTTGTAGTACATGGGCGTCCTTTCAGAGCATGGCTCCCCCCAGCGCCGTGACCTTCGCGCCGAGGGTTCGTTCGATTGCGATGATAGCGATGAGGGCCGAGAGCGCCCGATTCCTCGTCCAATCCACGCAACCTCATCGCAGGCCGTGCCGTTCATGGCACGTGGCGCGTCTTTCGTGCCACCTTAGCGCCTTTGCATACGACGGCTGACGGTCGCGTCCCGAACGTTGGCGCACGGGGGGATGCGGTGGAAATCCTAGACCGTGTAGCAAGTCATGTTTTTCCGAGTCACGGTGACGCGGTGGACATTCCGGGCCGCCGATGTCCGCGAAGATCGAGAACCGAACCGGTCCGCTGGGCGATCCCGATGGCGTCGGTGCCCTCCGCGCACGCGAGCAGGCCACCGGGACGTGCCCGATGACCTGCGAAAATGCTGGTGGGCGTTGCAAGATTTGAACTTGCGGCCTCTTCCGTGTCAGAGATATGCGAAAGCACCG
>CANRLS010000042.1 GCA_947631545.1 uncultured Atopobiaceae bacterium | reverse complement strand
CTTTCGCAGCGGAAAGGTCGCCCGTGCCCGAGAGCTTCTACCCATGGACCGCGTCCGCGCCCGAGGCCCCCGAAGGGGACCTCGAGGTGCGCCACGAGGCGCGCATCGCCGTGGTGGACGAGCTCTCGGCCGCGCCCCGAGTCCTCGTCGTCTCGCCGGCGCCCGTCCGGAGCTACCTCGAGGAGATAACCCAGACCACCTACGCGCTCGCCCGGGAGCAGGGCGGGAGGATCCCCTTCATGGTCATCCGCGAGATCGTGGAGAATCTCATCCATGCCTACTTCGCCGATCCCGTGGTGACGATCCTTCCCGGCGGCAACACGATCCGCTTCTCGGACGGCGGCCCCGGCATCGCCAGCAAGGAGCAGGCGCTGGAATACGGCACCACCACCGCCACCGAGGCCATGAAGCGCTACATCCGGGGCGTGGGGAGCGGACTCCCCTACGTGCGCCATTTCCTGGGGGAGAAGGGCGGCTCGCTCACCCTGGAGGACAACCTCGACCACGGCACGGTCGTGACCATGAGCCTCGACGAGCAGCCGCCCGCACCGGCGGGCATCGCGTGGGCATCGCCCGCTTCCGAGGCGGTCGAAGAGACGTGGGCAGGGCGATCCGGAGCTGGCGTATCGCCCACGCAGCCAGGCGCCCTCGGAGCCGGCGCGCCCTTCGATGCGCGATCGACGATGCGGCAATCGGCAGTGCCCCCATCCGCCGGCCGACCGGCGATGCCCCACCCCTCTCCGAGCCCATCCGGCGACGTCTCCCTCCGCGCCGGCGATCGGGAGATCCTCGCCTACGCCCTCGCGAAGGGCGAGGTGGGACCCACCGAACTCGCGAAGACGGGAGGCTACTCGCTCGCCACATGGTCGCGGCGACTCGCGCGGCTGGAAGATCTTGGCTTTATGGAGAAATCGGGGCAGAAGCGCCACCTCACAAGCGAGGGCGAGCGCCTCGCCCGCCTGCTCGTCGATGGGTGACCGGGACCCTTCCCGCGGGAAGGGTCCCAGGCTCCGATGGATCGCCTTCCCCGGAAAGCGTCCCCGCTGCGACGCGACCCCTCCATCGGCTCGTCGCGCCGACCTCACGGTCCCCGTCGGCCCTCGCAACCGCCGCCGCGCCGCGTGTCGATTCATCGTTTCGTAGCGCGATCCTCGTCCCCAGCCGCCGCCCGCACCCCCTATACTTCAGGCTCCCCGAGAGTTTTGAACACTGGGCGGCCCCACGGGAAGTTTTCTACTTTTCGCTGCTAGAACTGCTCGTTCTAGCTGTTGAAAAGTCATCTGAGAGGATCTATGGACGAGCGCGAGCAAAAACGGGGCGCAGAGGCCCGTCCGGATGCGAGCCTCCAGGACGCCATCCTCCTCTGGAGCGACACGTGTCGCATCCTGGCCGCCCAGGCCGGCAACAGCCGGCGCGTGGCCATGATGGAGGCGTGCGAGCCCGTCTCCGTCGTCGAGGACCTCCTCACCGTCCGCACCCAGTCCTCCTTCGCCAAGCGCAGTCTGGACGAGGAGAGGGACCTCCTCACCAGCGCCCTCTCCGACGCCGCCTTCCAGCCCATGGACCTCGTCATCGAGTACGAGGTCGGCACTTGGGAGGGGAGCGAGGACTACCCGGAGCTCATCACCCGCGGCCTCCCCGAGAACATCGCCTGGTTCGACGGCTCCCGAGCCCGCGGCGCGAAGGGCGCGAGGGACGCCAAGGGCGGCGAGGACGGACCCGCCCAAACGGGCGAGCCGGCTCCGGTGATTCCGATCGGCCTCGCCCGCACGTCGATCTCCGAGGACGAGTTCCGAAGCCAGGTCGCCGAGGACGAGTCGCTGGACCTCGCTCTCAGCGCCCGTTCCGGCGCCGCCTCCGTTCGCGCCCGTTCCGGCGCCGCCTCCGCCGACGCAAAGCCCAAGCCCAACCCGTTCGACACGGTCCTCGGCGACAACGACTCGAAGCTCACCTTCGAGACCTTCGTCCGCGGTGTCGAGAACGAGTTCGCGCTCACCGCAGCCAAGCAGGTGGCCAACGGCAACACCTCGCAGTACAACCCGCTCTTCATCTACGGCGACTCCGGGCTCGGCAAGACGCACCTGCTCATGTCCATCAAGAACTACGTCGCCCAGAACGATCCGGCGCGCGCCTGCGTCTACCGCATCGCGCGCGACTTCATCAGCGACTACACCAACGCCATGAACGGCGACAGGTCCATCAGGGACTCGCTCACGCAGTACTACCGCGACGTCGACGTGCTCATCCTCGACGACATCCAGAACCTCCGCGGCGCCGTGCGCACGGTGGAGTTCTTCTTCGACACCTTCAACTACCTCATCTCGAACGGCAAGCAGATCGTGCTCGCCGCCGATGTGCCGCCCGCCGAACTCGGCCTCGACGACCGCATCAAGAGCCGCATGGGCCAGGGCTTCGACATCCCCATCCAGCTGCCCCAGCTGGAGCTCAAGCGCAACCTCGTGCGCACCTTCTACCAGCGCGACAAGCAAGACGGCCTCCCCGGCTACGAGGGCACCATCGCAGACGACGTGCTCGACATCATGGCCGAGTGCTCCGGCGGCGACATCCGCCTCATCAAGGCCTACGTGCAGAAGGCGCTCTTCCTCGCCACGCAGCTGGAGCGCTCCCACGCGACCTTCACGGCCGACGACGCGCGCCACCTGGCCAAGGAGAAGTGGCCCCATGGCCACCACCGCGTGACGGTGGAGGAGGTGCAGTCGCTCGTGGAGCACGAGCTCGGCGTGAGCCACGGCGACCTCGTCGGCAACAAGCGCAACAAGGAGATCGCGCAGGCGCGCCATGTGGCCATCTGGCTCTGCCGGCAGCTCACCGACCTCACCTACAAGGAGATCGGCTCGCGCTTCGGCAACCGGAGCCACACCACCTGCCTCCATAGCTGCGAGTTCGTTGACAACGCGCTCCAGAGCCGCACCGACCGCACGTTCATCGAGACGGTGACCACGCTCCGCCGCCGCCTCGAGACGATGTGAGGGGGAGGCTGTTCCAAACGTGTGCGCTCGCGTTCAAAACCTCGCGGATCCGGTGCGCAGATCCGGCGCCCTGTGCCCAGCGGTGCAAAACCGGTGCGGTTTTGAAGGCGAACATACATTCGCTACGACGGGTTCTCCCTTGGCCGCGCCGAGTTGTGAACTTTTGCACCTTCTCTACTATTACGACCTGAGCATCTTCTAAGAGAGGAAAGGCAGGGGGCAGCATGAAGTTCAGTGTCAGCCAGTCCACGCTCGCGAAGGCCATCGCGGTGGTCTCGAAGGGACTCGCGAGCGCGACGAACTCGGCCATCCTCGCGGGCATCCTGGTGCGCGCGGAAGAGGGGACGGTGGAGCTCCAGACCACCAACCAGACCATCCACGTGCGCGACCTCATGGCCGCCAACGTGAGCGAGCCCGGCGAGACCGTGGTCTCGGGCCGCATGCTGGCGAACATCGTCAAGGCCCTGCCCGACTCCGCCGTCACCTTCGAAACCGACGGCCCGCAGATCGGCATCTCCTGCGAGCACGCGAGCTTCCGCATGAACACCATGGACGCCGCGGACTTCCCCGAGTTCCCCACCTACGCGCTGGAGAGCTCGATATCGCTTCCGGTGGAGGTGCTCCGCGAGATGGAGGGCCGCGTGGGCCGCGCCGTCTCGCGCGACACGAGCCGCCCCATCCTCACGGGGATCCTCCTCACGGTGGACGAGGGCAACGTGCGCCTCGTGGCCACCGACACCTTCCGCATGGCCGTCTGCGACACGCAGGTCGAGGGCGAGGGGCTCGAGCGCCCCTTCGAGATGATCGTGCCCGCCGCCGCGTTCCACGACGTGCTCGGGTTCGCCGAGGGCGCCCCCACCGTCCTCGTGGGGAGCACCCGGAACCAGGTGGTCTTCGAATGCGGCGACGTCACCTACGTGAGCCGTCGGATCGAGGGAACCTTCCCCAACTACCGCGCCATCATGCCCGAGAGCTCCAACACCCAGATCGTGTGCCCGGTGGAGGAGTTCGACGCGGTGCTCCGCCGCGTGTCGGTGATCGCCCAGAGCCACCCCTCCGTGCACATGGACGTGGACGTCGATGGCCAGCTGGTCACCCTCTCGGCCAAGTCGGTGGACGCCGGCGAGGCGATGGAGCAGATGGACGCCAAGGTCACGGGCGCGTCCACGATGATCGCGCTCAACTACCGCTACGTCTTCGACTGCCTGGCGGCGCTTCGCGGAGAGAAGGACGTGACGGTGGAGCTCCGAAGCTCACGCGAGCCGGCGCTCTTCAAGAGCATCGGAAAGGTCTCCTACGTCTACCTGCTCATGCCGCTTCGCGACTAAGGGCGGGCGCTTCCCCAGGGGGAGCGCCCCTGTTTCCTTCCCGGCAGCGGAGAGGTGCGGATGTCGCTGAAGGTCGAATCGCTCGCGCTCGCCAACTGGCGGAGCATCGAGGGGTTGAGCCTCGCGCTCGACCCCTCGCTCACCATGCTCGTGGGGCCCAACGCCACCGGCAAGACGAACACCGTCGAGGCGCTGGCGCTGCTCACGCGGGGCACGTCCTTCAGGCGCGCCAAGGCGGCCGAGCAGGTGCGCGAGGGCGCGGAGGCGGGGAGCGCCAAGGCGCGCCTCGCGGGCGACGGCCGCGTCGTCGACGTGGGCGTCTCGGTGAGCCTCGGCGAGGGCCGGCGCTTCACGCGAAACGGCAAGCCCGTCTCGCCGTCCTCGGTGGCGGGGACGCTCCTCTCCGTGCTCTTCACGCCCGACGACCTCACGCTCGTCAAGGGCAGCGGCCGCGAGCGCCGGGGCGAGATGGACGCCTTCGGAAGCCAGGCCTCCAGGGCCTACGGCAAGGTGGCGCGCACCTACCAGCGCTCGGTGGAGCAGCGGAACCGGCTCCTCAAGGAGCCCGTGGTGGACGAATCGCTCCTCGCCGCCTGGGACGAATCCGTGGCGCTCGGCGGGGCGACCCTGCTCTCGCACAGGCTCTCGCTCATGGCCAGGATGGGCCCCCTCTGGGAGGAGGCCTACCGCCGCATCGCCGGGGGAGAGGAGCTGCGGGTCTCCTACGCGAGCAGCCTGGGCGAGCTCGGCGGCGCCGAGACCCGCGCGCAGCTGGCCGAGCGGATGGCGCGCGCCTTCGCCGAGAGGCGCGAGGAGGAGCTCCGCCGAGGCCACACCGTCGTGGGGCCGCACCGCGACGACCTCCTGCTCGAGGTGGCCGGACGCGACGCGCGCTCCTTCGCGAGCCAGGGCCAGCAGCGCTCGATCGTGCTCGCGTGGAAGCTCGCGCAGGTGCGCTTCGCCGAGGACGTCCTGGGCGAGCGGCCGATCCTGCTCCTCGACGACGTGATGAGCGAGCTCGACGACCATCGCCGCGCGGCCATCGCCTCCCTCGTCGACGCCGGGATCCAGACGGTGATCACCACGACGCACACGGGCTACTTCGACGCCCCCACCCTCGAGCGCGCCAAGGTCGTCCCCTACGGCTAGCGCCGGCGGGCTGGGATGCGTTCCCACAGGATCGCCCCGCGCCTTCACGGTAGGCTTTGGGCATGGACGAGCGCGACACATCGATGCGCGAGGGGGAGAGGCCGCTCGCCGCCGCCCTCGACGCCGCCGTGGGGAGCATCTCGCAGCGCGGAGGGGCGTCGAGCAGGGCAGGCGCCCTTTGGGCCCGGGCCGCGGGGCCCCTCGGCGCCAAGCACACGCGCGGCGTCTACCTGAAGGAGCCCGCAGCCGAGGAGGCCGCCGCCGGCGCGCTGCCCGTGCTCTACGTCTACGTGGACAGCCCCACCTTCGTCTTCGAGTACGGCACCGACCATGTGCTCTACGAGAATCAGCTGGCCTACCTCGGGCTCTCCGTGGAGCGGATCGAGTTTCGCCTGTCGCGCATGGCGGGCGAGCCCCTTCGCGCCTACGGGGACGCCTCCTTCAGCGAGCCGTCCCACCCCGCCGGGCCTTCGGCGCGGGAGGTGCCCGCATCCCTGGAAGGCGCTGCCGCGAGCGGTGGCCCCCATCCATCGGGAGAGGGGGCGGCGATGCCGGCTGCGGCTTCGCCGAGCGAGGGCGCCGCGCCGAATGCCCCCGCCGCGCCCGCCCCCCTCACCGAGGCCGACGAGGCGCGGGTCGAGGAGATGGTGCGGGACCTTCCGCCAGGGCTCGCCGACGCCGCGCGCCGCGCCCTTCGCGCGAGCATGGAGCGCGGCCAGGGGTAGGGCGGCCCCGCCCGACCCCTGGCCGCATCCGCAAGGGAACTGTCCCGCTTTCGCGGGCGCGTCGATGGAACTGGCGCTCCCACTCCCAACAAATGGTGAGAGGGCGTGAGACGGGCTTCCAGAGCCCTCTCGCACGAAACGCCTGTTTTTGAGGTCGCGAATTGTCGTTCGGCCAGTGCGTAACATGACCCTCGCGCGATATACTCATACCGCACGCAAACGGACTGCGAAAAGGAGCATGCTGTGCCTTCCGATGCGAGTTACGGCGCCAAGGACATCAAGATCCTCGAGGGGCTCGAGCCGGTGCGCAAGCGCCCGGGCATGTACATCGGCTCCACGAGCGCGAGCGGCCTCCACCATCTGGTCTACGAGGTCGTCGACAACGCCGTCGACGAGGCGCTCGCCGGGTTCTGCACCAAGATCGTCGTCACCATCCACGTCGACGGATCGGTGACGGTCGAAGACAACGGCCGCGGCATCCCCGTGGAGCGCCACAACAAGCGTCGCAAGATGAGCACGCTCGAGGTGGTCATGACCGTGCTCCACGCCGGCGGCAAGTTCGACAACGACGTCTACAAGGTCTCCGGCGGCCTCCACGGCGTGGGCGTCTCCGTCGTGAACGCCCTCTCCAGCCGGCTCGTCGTGCAGGTCAAGCGCGACGGCGGCATCTGGGAGATGGCCTTCTCCCGCGGCAAGGTCACCGAGCAGCTCACCAAGGTCGGGAAGTCCAAGGCCACGGGCACCACGGTCACCTTCTGGCCCGACGAGCAGATCTTCGAGACCGTCGACTTCGACTACGAGACGCTGCGCACCCGCATGCAGGAGTACGCGTTCCTCAACAAGAACCTCAAGATCTCCATCACCGACGAGCGCACGCTCGCGCCCACCACCGACACGTACTGCTACACCGGCGGCATCGTCGACTTCGTGAAGTTCCTGAACGACGGCAAGGAGCTGGTGGGCGACATCAAGACGCCCATCTACCTCGAGGGCAAGGTCCAGGGCAAGAACGAGGGGGAGACCGGCGAGGTGGAGGTGGCGCTGCAGTGGAACGCCACCTACTCCGAGAACGTGCTCGCCTTCGCCAACAACATCCACACGCCCGAGGGCGGCATGCACCTCGAGGGCTTCCGCACGGCCATCACGCGCGTGCTGAACGATTACGCACGTAAGCAGAACATCCTCAAGGAGAAAGACAAGAACCTCGAGGGCTCGGACGTCCGCGAGGGCCTCTGCGCCGTCATCTCCGTGAAGCTCTCCGACCCGCAGTTCGAGGGCCAGACCAAGGCCAAGCTCGGCAACGCCTTCATGCGCACGGGCGTGAACAAGGTGGTGGCGGACGGCTTCGCCGACTATCTCGAGGAGCATCCCAAGCAGGCGCGCGCCATCGTGGCCAAGGCGAGCCAGGCGGCCAGGGCGCGCCAGGCCGCCCGCAAGGCCCGCGAGGCCACGCGCCGAAAGGGCCTGCTCGAGAGCGCGAGCCTGCCCGGCAAGCTCGCCGACTGCTCGGTGAAGGACCCGGCCATGACCGAGCTCTTCATCGTCGAGGGCGATTCGGCAGGCGGCTCCGCCAAGATGGCGCGCGACCGCTCCATCCAGGCGATCCTTCCGCTGCGCGGAAAGATCCTGAACGTCGAGCGCGTGGGGCCGGCGCGGGCGCTCGGCTCCGACACCATCCAGAGCCTGGTCACCGCCATCGGCACCGGCGTGGGCGAGGAGTTCAACCTCGAGCGCGCCCGCTACCAGAAGGTCATCATCATGACCGACGCCGACGTCGACGGCGCCCACATCCGCATCCTCCTGCTCACGTTCTTCTACCGCTACATGCGCGAGATGATCGAGGCCGGCTTCGTCTACATCGCCCAGCCGCCGCTCTTCCAGCTCAAGCCCAAGGGCCGGCGCAAGGGCACCTACATCTACACCGACGAGGAGCTGG
Source organism: uncultured Atopobiaceae bacterium (assembly GCA_947631545.1). Classification (GTDB taxonomy): domain Bacteria; phylum Actinomycetota; class Coriobacteriia; order Coriobacteriales; family Atopobiaceae; genus CANRLS01. The sequence continues at coordinate 3,396 of CANRLS010000042.1, read as the reverse complement.
CCGCCGCCGTGAGCGGCATGGAGCCCAAGAGCTACACCGTGCAGCGCTACAAGGGCCTCGGCGAGATGGACCCAGAGCAGCTCTGGGAGACCACCATGGAGCCCAAGAAGCGGATCCTCCTGAAGGTGGGGATCGAGGACGCGCTCCAGGCCGACCTCGCCGTCTCGGAGCTCATGGGAAACCAGGTCGAGAAGCGCCGCAGGTTCATCGAGACCCACGCCCTCGACGCGCGATTCCTCGACGTCTAACGGGGCCTCAGGGGAACGCGGGACGGCTCCCTCAGCGAGCGCGTCCCGCCCAGCGAACGACGGATGCCAAGCGAAAGGCTGACACGTGGCTGACGACTTCAACAACGACGGTCGCCCGGACGATTTCGACGACGAGTTCGACGAGCTCGACGCCGACGAGGGCCTCGAGGGGGATGGCGACGCTCTGGACGAGGAGGGCGACGCCCTCGACGACGCCGACTACATCGACGCCGATGAATACGGAACCGCCGGGCCCGGAGACGGCGAGGACGGCGGGGAGTCCGGCCTCTCGTCCATCGGGGATTCCAAGACGGGCCTCCTCTCCGAGGAGGGCGGCAGCCGCCTCGACCTCGCGGACATCCACGGCGGCACGCTGAAGCCCATCGGCCTCTCCAAGGAGATGCAGACGAGCTTCATCGAGTACTCGATGTCGGTCATCGTGGCGCGCGCCCTCCCCGACGTGCGGGACGGCCTGAAGCCCGTGCACCGCCGCATCCTCTACGCCATGCTCGACGCGGGGCTCCTCCCCACGCGCCCGCACAAGAAGAGCGCCTGGGCCGTGGGCGAGGTCATCGGCAAGTACCACCCGCACGGCGACGCCTCGGTCTACGACGCCATGGTGCGCCTCGCGCAGGACTTCTCCATGCGCCTGCCGCTCGTGGACGGCCACGGCAACTTCGGCTCCATCGACGGCGACCCGCCGGCCGCCATGCGCTACACCGAGGCCCGCCTCGCGCGCCCGGCCATGGAGATGCTCCGCGACCTCGGCGACGAGACGGTCGATTGGCAGCCCAACTACGACGAGTCCATCCAGGAGCCGGCGGTGCTGCCGGCGCGCTTCCCGAGCCTCCTCGTCAACGGCTCGTCGGGCATCGCCGTGGGCATGGCCACCAACATCCCGCCGCACAACCTCGGCGAGGCCATCGACGCCGTCTGCCTCGAGATCGACGACCCCAGCTGCACGCTCGACCAGCTCATGGAGGTCATGCCGGGGCCCGACTTCCCCACGGGCGGCACGATCATGGGCACGGACGGCATCCGCGAGGCCTACGCCACCGGGCGCGGCTCCATCACCGTGCGCGCGAAGGCCCACGTCGAGAACGTCAAGCGCACCAATCGCCAGCGCATCGTCATCACCGAGATCCCCTACCAGGTGAACAAGGGCACGCTGCAAGAGAAGATCGCCCAGCTCGTGAACGAGAAGCGCCTCGCCGGCATCGCCGACATGCGCGACGAGTCCAACCGCAAGGGCATGCGGCTCGTCTTCGACCTCAAGAAGGACGCCATCCCGCAGGTCGTGCTCAACAACCTCTACAAGATGTCGCAGCTCCAGACCACCTTCGGCGCGAACGACCTCGCGCTCGTGAACGGCGTGCCCCGAACGCTCACGCTGAAGGAGATGCTCGACCACTACATCGCCCACCAGGAGGACGTGGTCACGCGGCGCACCCGCTACCGCCTGGCCAAGGCCGAGCGCGAGCTCCACATCCGCGAGGGACTGCTCATCGCCGTCGACAACATCGACGAGGTGGTGCACATCATCCGGAGCTCCTACGACGACGCCGAGGTCAAGGCGCGCTTCCTCGAGCGCTTCGGGCTGGACGACGTGCAGAGCCAGGCCATCCTCGAGATGCGCCTTCGCCGCCTCACCGGCCTCGAGCGCGACAAGCTCGTGGACGAGATACAGAAGCTCAAGGAGGAGATCGCCTACTACGAGGAGATCCTCGCCGACCACGGCAAGCTCATGGCGCTCATCAAGGACGAGCTCCAGGAGGTCAAGCGCAAGTACGCCAACGCGCGTCGCACGATCATCTCGGCCGACGAGCCCCAGGATCTCACCGTGGAGGACCTCATCGCCGACGAGGACATGGTGGTGACGATCACCCACGCCTCCTACATCAAGCGCCTTCCCGTGGCCACCTACCGCTCCCAGAAGCGCGGCGGCAAGGGCCTGAAGGGGCTCTCGCTCAAGGAGAGCGACTTCGTGGAGGAGCTCTTCGTGGCGAGCACCCATGACTACGTGCTCTTCTTCACGAACTTCGGAAAGGTCTACCGGCTCAAGGTGCACGAGCTTCCCATCGGGAGCCGCCAGAGCCGTGGCAAGGCGCTGGCGAACCTCCTCGAGCTCGCCGAGGGCGAGCACCCGATGGCGGTGCTCTCCACGCGCGAGTTCCCCGACGACCAGTACCTCCTCTTCGCCACGCGCCAGGGCCTGGTGAAGAAGACCGCCATGGCCGCCTACGACCGCACCCGGCGCGACGGCATCATCGCCATCAAGCTCCGCGAGGGCGACGAGTTGGTGAACGTGCGCCGCGTGAAGCCCGGCGAGAAGGTGATCATGGCCTCCACCGACGGCCACGCGATCGTCTTCGGCGAGGAGGACGTGCGGCCCATGGGACGCGACACCTCGGGCGTTCGCGGCATCATGCTGCGGCCTCGCGCTGAGATGTTCGGCATGGAGGTGACGAACGGCAAGGGCGACCTCTTCGTGATCACCGAGCGCGGCTATGGCAAGCGCACACCCGTTGCCGATTACCCCATGCGCCACCGCGGAAGCCAGGGCGTGCTCACCATCAAGATGACGCCGCAGAAGGGCGACCTCGTGGCCATCAAGGTCATCGGGCCGCAGCACGAGCTCATGATCGTGTCCGAGGAGGGGACGGTCATCCGCGTCGATGCGCGCGACATCTCCGAGCTCGGGCGCGTGACGCAGGGCGTGAAGGTGATGAACGTCGCAGCGGGCGACTCCGTGAAGGCCGTGGCCCGTATGGTGGCGAGGAAGCCGCAGGCAGCTGGCGGCGCCGGTGGCGCTGCCGACGGCCAGGAGACGCTCGGCCTCGAGGTCGAGGATCCCAACGCCGCCGTCGACGTGGGCGGCGAGGAGGCCTTCGACGACTCCCTCCTCGAGGAGTAGGGCGATCCAAGGCCGGAAAGCCGTCGCGATAGCGCAAGCGCGCAGGCGAGCGGGGGCCGTACCGGAATCACTTCTGTTACGGCCCCTCGTTCTCGGGTTCGAGCCCCGCGGGTGCGACGCGAAAGGGGCCCGACGCCGGTCGGGCCCCTCGTTCTACCTGGTGGAGATGATGGGGCTCGACGCGGAGCCGCCCTGCGGCTCCGCCGGCCTCCGCGGCCTTCGGCACGCTCCGGC
>CANRLS010000041.1 GCA_947631545.1 uncultured Atopobiaceae bacterium | reverse complement strand
GTCGGCGTAGGGGATGTCGTAGGCCAGCTCCTCGCCCGTCTGCTCCCTGAGGTCGATGTAGAGCGCGTCGGGTGCCTGGAGCGTGCTCGCCTTTGGCCTGATGGTGAAGGGAACCGTCACGGGGCCGCCGGTGTAGTTCTTGGAGAGGCCGTTCTCGCTGCCGAAGGTGAGGGTCATCCGAGCCTCGCCCGCATCCTCGTTCTCGGCGTAGGCCACGCGGTAGTCCGTGCCCTTGGCGAGCGCGCCCAGCGAGCGCTTGTAGGTGACCGTGGGCTCGGGCGTTATCTCCTCGCCCGTGTAGCGCCGCTCGGCGATGGGTTCGACGTCGAGGCGCTCGGCGCTGATGGGCGCCACCGTGACGGTGATGTCGTTTCGCGGGTCGGCCGCCTGGGCCGTGTAGGAGCCGTCGGCGCCGTAGGCCTTGGCCACGTGCACCGTGTAGGTGCCCGCGTCCCTCACCACCACGTTGCCGTTCCCGTCGAGCCTGAAGGTGTCGCTCTCTTCGTCCTCGTCGATCGAGAGCTCGTAGCCGTCGCCCGCGAGGACGCCGATGAGGTCCGTGCCCGCGTAGTCGATCGTCTGATCCTTTGGCAGCGTGGCGACGGGCGTGGCCTGGCCGCCCACCACGTGGACCTCGATCTGGACGGAGGCGGCTTTGTAGTTCCTGCCCGCCTTCGCGGAGACGGTGATGGCGGTGTCGCCGGTCTCCTCGCCGGCGGTGATCGTGAGCGTCGTGCCGCTCACCTGGGCCGTCGCGACGGTGCTGTCCTTGCTCTCGGCCGTGAGCGGCTCGGTGGCGTCGCCCCCGTAGGCGAGCGAGACCGTCGCGGTCTTGCCCTCCTCGCTCGCGGGGTTCAGCGCCACGAAGGCGGGCTGCGCGACGAGCCTCGGCTCGGCGGGGACGATGCTCCACTTGATGGTCTTGGTGCCGGACGTGCCGTCGGACCAGCGGGCGCCCTCGGCCGTGAGCGTGAGCGTCGCCGTGTAGCTGCCCACGTCGGTCGCGGTGCCCGTGCCGTCGATGCGATAGCCCATCGACTCGGGCACGCCGGCCTGGGCCTGCCCGTTGTAGACGAGCGTTCGGCCGTCCTCGGGCACCTGGACGGCGCCGCCCTCGCCGATCTCGAACGGGGCGGTGAGGACGCCCTCGTAGTCGCCGCGCCCCGTCACGGTGACCGTGCCGATGCCGTCCGCCGTGTTGTCCGCGTAGGAGAGCGTGTAGTCGCGACCGGCCGTGAGCACCGTGCCCGCATAGGTCACGGTGGGCATGGGCTCGGCGCCGCGCGCCCCCTCGGGCCTCGCCATCTTGGCGATGGGCGCGATCGCTCCCTTGCCCTCGAGGTCGTACTTGATCTCGAAGGACTTCCGGAGGGTCCCCCGGTAGTCGCCGTCCTTTCGGCCGGTGACGACGATGGTGGCGGTCCCCACCTTCCTGTTGTTCTCGTAGGCCACGTCGTACTGGTCGGCGGGCACCTCGAAGCCGCTCGCGTTCCTCAGCGTGAAGGTCGGCTCGATCGCCGCTTCGGGCCCGGCGTAGAACTTCGTCTCCCCGTCGTCTATCTCCAGCGTGCACTCGCTCATGAAGTACTTGGCGTCGCCGTACTCCGTCTGGAGCGCCCGGTAGGCCGCGAGCGCATCCACCGCCTTCACGGGCTTGAGGTACTTGTACTGCTGCTCGCGGTTCATGGTCGCCGTGCGCTTGCCGCGGTTCTGGACCTTGTGGCCCGAGGTGACGATGGCGTTCTCGACGTCGTCGGCCGAGGCCTCGGGCGTGACGGAATACAGGAGCGCCGCGATGCCCGAGACGAGCGGCGTGGCCATCGACGTGCCGCTCAGCGCCTCGTAGTCCCTGTTGGCGTAGGTGGAGAGGATCTCCTCGCCCGGGGCGGAGACGTCCTTGTAGATGTTGTAGTCAGACCACACCGAGTCGGTGCCGAGCTTGGTGAGGGACGTCACCGAGAGCACGTTCTCGAAGTCGGAGGGGAAGCACCTCGCCGTGATGGGCGCGAGGCCGTCGCCGTTGCCGCCGGCCGCGAGCGTGAGCACGTCGTGCTCGTTCCTGAGCTCCGTGATCTTCTTCAGGAGCAGCTGGTCGTTGGACCCGTCCTCCTCTTCCCAGGCGTAGCCGCCGAGGCTCATGTTCACGACCTTGATATCGGTCCTGCCATGGTTCTCGATGAGGTCCTCGATGTAGTCGTAGGCCTGGTAGATGTCGTCGCTCGTGGCGTAGCCGTAGTCGTCGAAGGCGCGGATGGGCAGCACCTGGCAGTTGTAGGAGCTGCCGGCGACGCCCTTGCCGTTGTTGGCCGTGGCGGCGATGATGCCCGCCACGTGGGTGCCATGGCCCACCGCGTCCTCCATGGAGCTCGCGCCCACTGGGTAGTTGTCGTGGTAGGTGTCCTTGGCGTTGTCGAGGTCGAGGTTGTCCATGAGGTCGGGGTGGTTCATGAGGCAGCCGGTGTCGATGACGGCCACGGTGACCTCTTCGCGATCGGCGCTCGAGAGCTGGTCGTGGACCTCGTCCCACGCGGCGAGCACGTTGGCGCCCGAGGGCGTCTTGGCCTGGGCGCCGCCGCCGGTCGTGCCGGTCGTGCCGGTCGTGCCAGTGCCGGTGCCGGTGCCGGTGTAGGAGGAGCCCGAGTTGTCGACGTAGGGGCCGAGGTAGTAGCACTCGCCGATCAGGTCGTCGGAGGTCGCCCCCGCGGTGGCGGTCGCGTCCTCGCCGGCCTCGGTCACCGCCAAGGAGCGCGCATTGAGCGCCTCGCGCGCATTGAGCGCCTCGGCACGGCTCGCCGCGAGCTCCCTCGCCTCGGCGCCGGCTGCCGTGCCGCCGGCGTCGGCCTTCCCGCCCTCCTCGATGGTGAAGGTCTGCTCGTTCTCTCCCGTGAAGTTCCTGCCCTCCACGGCTTTGAGGATGACCTTCTGGGTCTTCGCGCCGTCCTCGCCCTCCGTGACGGAGCGGTCATAATCGACGGTGTACTCGGCGGGGTTCACCACCTCGCCCTTGTAGGTCAGCGTCAGGTTCTCTTGATAGTGGTTCTCATCGCCGTCGGTGAAGCTGTCGATGCCCTTGACCGTGGCGTCTGCGAGGTCGCCCGGCTCGATGGTCCAGGCGATCACACGGGGCTCGCTGTCGCCGTAGCCCTGCCAGGTGTAGCCGTCCCTCAGCGTGGCGGTGACGTAGTAGGTCCCGGCGTTCACGCCGCGCGACTCGTTGTCCGCGACCGAGGGCCCGGTGAGCTCGTAGCCGGCGTTGGCCTCCACGCCCACGCGCGCCTTGCCCGTGTAGTCGAGGGTGCGCCCGCTCGGCACGGGGATGGCCTTCGCGTCCACCGCGCTCCTCACCACCGTCACGTAGAACGAGATCGAGGGCGCGCCCTCGGCGCCGCCCGCGGCGCTCACCGTGATGCGCGTCGAGCCGACGGCCTTGGGCGTCACCGCGAGCTCGTAGCGCCCGCCATCGCCCGTGAGGGCGCCGCCCGCGTCCGTGCCGAGCGTCACGATGTCCGCCGTCTCGGCCGTGGCCTTGAGGCCACCCTCCCCCTGGTAGGTGAAGGCGTAGGTCTTGGAAGCCGATTCCTGGCCCGCTTGGCCGAGCTCGAGGGTGCTGTCAAGGCTCGACGTGATGATCGAGCCGCTCTCGTCCACAGCCGCGAGGAGCTGGCCCTCGGTGGCCTCGATGGACCAGGAGATGGGGATCTGGGCCTCGCCGCGTCGCGCGGGATCCGACCAGATGTAGCCCTCCTTCAGCCGCGCCGTGGCCGTGTAGGACCCCACGGCCGTCGCCTCCGTCTGGCCCGTGAGCTCCACGCCCGTGGCGTCGTAGGCCACGCCCACCTGGCTTCCGCCGGTGTAGGGCAGGTGCAGGCCGCTCGGCACGTCCACGAGCGTCTTCCCGCCGACCGTCTCGAAGACGTCGACGTAGATGACCTGCTCGGCCTCCTTGAAGTTGGCGCCGTCGCCCACCTTCACGCGGAGCTTCGTCGAGCCGCGGTGCCGGGGCTTGATGGTGACGGTCGCGTTGGTCTTGGCGCCGTCGAAGCCGAGCTCCAGGGGCTCGAGGGCGAGCGCCTTCGTCGCCGCCCCGGACTCCGCGGTCCTCGCGATCTCGGCCGTGGCGATGCTCTCGTCATCCGAGGTCACACTGATCTGGCCGTCGCCCTTGAGCGCCATCGGGAGCTCCGCCTTGAGCGAGCGGCCGTCCTTGATCTGCACCGAGGTGAAGATGCTGCTCGTGAGCTGGGAGTCGGCCTTCGTGATCTCGAAGTGGCCCGTCTGGCTCCCCGTCACGTAGGGGTTGTAGCGCTCCATGTAGCCGAGCGGCCCCAGCTGCTCCACGGGGCGCACGGTGAAGGTCGCCGTGCCCACATCGAGGTTGTTCTCGTACTCCACCCGGTAGAGCTCGGGGTCGACCACGATCTCCTGGTTCTTGCCGGCGTAGACCTTGATGTCCTGCTCGATGCCGCGGAGCTTGCCCTTCTTGTCCGTGGTCGGCTCCTCGTAGGTCCTGTCGTGGATGTTGGCGAGCGTCGCCTCGGCGAGGTTCACCTTCGAGATCTTCCAGTCGATGCGCACGGGCGAGATGTCGCCCCGCTCGTCCCAGGCGCAGCCCTCGGCGGGCGTGACCCAGACGGTGTAGGAACCGGGCTCCGTCCGGGCCGTCGGGCCGTCGAACACGTAGTCGTCGGACGCGGCGACGGCCACCTGCTCCTCGCCGCTGTAGACGAACTCCGTCGTGGCGGTGGGCTTGGGGACGACGCGGAGCGCCGCCGAGGATGCGGGCGCGAACTCCACCCGCTTTTCGCCCTCGGTGTGGGTGCCGTCGCCCGTGAGGACGATCGCGGCGAGGCCGCCATCCTTGGGAGCTTCGTAGGTGAGCTTATACGAGCTCTTGGGGAGCGTGACGCCGTGCTGGTCCTCGACCGTGATATCGGCGAGCGACGAGTCGCCCTTGAAGTCCTTCGTCTTCAGGCCCGTGATGACGAGGTCTTCGACCTTCGCGCGGTCGATGTAGTAGTTGATGGTGTGCGTCGAGTCGTCGTAGTTGCCCTTGCCGCGATACACGAGGTTGTTCCGGTAGAGCTCGTCCTTGGGCTCTGTCGTGTTCGGGTCGGTGACGCTGGCCGTGTAATCGACGTCCTTCTTGAGCTCGATGCCGGAGTCGTAGTTGTAGAAGACGTACTCGGGCACCTGGGGCTTGCCGTTGTAGGTGAGGTGGTTCGAGGACGGGCTCTTGGCGAGGTCGAAGCGCGCCTTGCCGATCGTGAAGGTCGCGGTCGCAGACCCGCTGAAGAGCTTGCTGCCCTCTGCCGCCTGGAGCGTGATGGTGGCCCTGCCGGCGCTCGTGTTGTTGCTCGCGTCGACGTTGTCGGCGTAGCCCTCGATGGTGTAGTCCACGCCCTCCTGGAGCGTGACGACCTCGCCCTTGCCGCCCAGCTTGAAGCTCACCTCGGGCTTGGGCTCATGCGCGAGGCCCGTGTAGGTGAAGCTGCCGGGTACGCTCATGTCGCAGCTGCTGAGGGGCTTGGGGGCGATCTCCCAGGTCACGGTCACCCGCTCACGGTTGCCCTGGGCATCCCACGCGTAGCCGTTGTCGAGCTCGAACGTCGTGGAGTAGCTCCCCGGTTCCGTGGCGGTCGCCACGCCGTCGACGATGGTCGTGCAGCCCGCGGCCGATCCCTGGCCCGCCGCCACGTTGAACTTGTAGCCCGCCTTCGGGGTGCCGTCGTAGACGAGGCCCGTCGCCTGCGTGGGCCTCGTCACCACGTTCAGCGCGCCGTCCACCTGGACCCTCGCGTAGGCGTCGGGGGCGTTCTTGAAGTTATCGCAGTCCTCGAGCTTGAAGGTGACCTTGGCCGACCCGCTCGCGCCCTCCTTGGGGGTGACCGTGAGCTTCCACGTGTCCGTGCCGTTCCTGACGCCGTTCAGCGTCCCCTCCTGGCGATCGAGCGCGAGGTCCGCGAGGCTCGGATCCTCGCATTCGGCCGTGAGCTTTCCATCGCCCTTCGTGAGGATCGTGAAGGTGCCCTGCTCGCCCTGCACCACATGGAGCGTGTTCCTCTGCACGGTGATCTTTCCCTGGGCGGGCTGGACGGTGAAGTCCGCGGTCTTCTCCGACTGGTCGTAGTCGGCGGACTCCGGGATGCTCGCCTTGATCACGTAGTCGCCCGCCTTGAGGCAGGCGTCCTCGCCCGTGGGCGGGTAGGGCTCGTAGGCCTCGGCCTCGTCCTCCCTCTCCTTGGGGGCGTAGCTGAAGGTGATGTCGTAGTCGTCGGCGTCGAGCGCGCCCGAGGTGAAGCTCGCCCGCTTGGGCGCTTCGCCGAAGGTCCAGCCGTCGAGGCTCACCGTGCCGTCGGCGAGCTTGGCCTTCGCGACCTTGAACTCGAAGCTCACCGTGGGGCCCATGAAATTGCCCGAGGGCTCGATCGTGACGGTGACGGTGCCGGAATGGTGGAGCGTCGCCCTTGGCTTGCCCGGATCGTCGAAGGAGACGACCTCCGGGTCCGAGGAGCGATAGGCGAGCGTGGCGCCCGAGGGATCCGTCGTGACCTGGAAGATCTTCGTGCCGGCGGCGAGGGACGTCTCGAGGCCGCCCTCAATGCCGGCCTCGGATGACACGGTCTTGCCGTCGACCTTGGTGATGAGGGCGCTCGGGCCGATCTCGACCCATTTGTAGTCAGTCCAGTGCTCTTGCGCTTCGGCATCGGTGACCGTCTGGGCCGGCTTCGCCACCTCGGTCGTGGCGCTGATGACGTGCTTGTACGAGCCGATGCGCGGATCTTCCGAGAAGACGCCGCCGAAGAGCGCCTTCATGAGCGCCGCGTCTTGGGTGGCGAGGCTCGCGTCCTCGCCCTCGCGCGAGGTGCGCGGCTCGGCCACCACCACGTCCTCGCCCGACGCGTCGACGATGCGCATGGCCTCGCGCTCGAGCGGCCGGACGGCCACGCCGAAGTGGTCGTTCGCGCTCCCTAGGGAGCTCGGGCGCGTGCGGTTGTTGCCGTCGTCCACGAAGCCGATGACCTTGCCGCCGTTGATGGTGATGTCCTTGGCGTCGAAGCAGTCGAGGATGATGCTCTCGTTCTTGCCGCCCACGAGCTTGCCGGTGATGGCGCGGACGTAGCTGTCGCCGTTCACCGTGATGGCTCCGTCGCCCGCATCGAAGCCGCCGAGCACCTCGCACTTGGCGCCGTTGGAGATCTCGATCGTGCCCGTGGCCGTCTTTGAATTCGGGGTGTCCTTCCAGAAGCCGATGGCGGCCTTCTGGGGCGTCGCCTCCTCGTGCGCGTCGAGGTCGAGATGCTCGTCCATATCGGTGCTCCGCGCGCCGATGGAGGTGAGGACGCCGCCCGTCTGCTTGAGCGAGCCGCCCTCGGTGAGCAGGATGCCCGAGTTGGAGTAGAGGTCGCCGCCGAGGACGGTGAGGTCCTTGGTGCAGATGCCCTGGGCGTTCTTGACCTTGTTGGTGTAGTTGCTGCCGTAGACGTTCATCATGCCGTTGCGGAACGTCATGGACTCCACGGCCACGATGCCGTAGGACGTGTCGGCGCTCACGTAGCCGACCCAGTTCTTGCCCTCGGCCACCATGGCGGGGTCGAGGCCCTCGCCGATGTCGACCTTGCCCGCGTAGATGCCGTAGGCGTCATCGCGCGTGCTGAAGTCGTAGAAGTCGGCCATGTAGCCGGCGTCCACGTGGAGGATGGCGTTGTTGGTCTGCGCGCTTCCCTGCTTGTAGGTGCCCTTGGTGCCGCAGACGATGCCGGGGCCCTGGTAGGACTGCGGGTTGAGGTAGCCGTCAAGGAGGGTGACGTCGCACCAGGCCTTGTCGTAGTCGGGCCGCTCGGTGGCGACGTCCTTGCCGTGGCTGCTCACGCCCACGGCCGCGCCGTACGCGTTGAACCCGTAGGTCATGGCGCTCACGGCGCCGCCCTTGATGGTGACGCTGCTACGGCCCGTGGAGCCGTAGCCCGCGCCGATGGCCGAGCCCTGGCAGGCCGTGCCCTTGACGTTCACGAACATCGCGTTCGAATCGTCTGAGTAGTAGTCGTAGGCGGGGCCCGTGATCTGGATGTCGGTGGCCGTGGCGCCGGAGCCCGAGCCGATGGCCGCGCCGAAGTCGTTCGACTGCGGCGTCACGCTCGTGGAGGCCGTGGCCTTGAGCTCGCCGGGATTTGCCTTGTCCTGGCTCGCGACGATCTCGATGTTCTGGACGTTATGGCCGGCCCTGCTGCCGACGGCCGCCGGACCCTCGCGCTTCTCGTAGTTGCCGAGGCCGGCATCGACGTTCGAGCGGCCCTTGAGGTTGATGGTGAGCTTCTTGGCGCCGTTGTTCTTCTCGATGCCGGCGCGGTAGTTGCCGCCGAAGATGTGCGTCTTCTGGACGGCCTGGTCGTACTTGGCATCCGTCACGAGGTTGAGGGTCACGTTGCCGGTGCCCTCTTTGATCTCGATGCCGGCGCGGCCCGTCGCCTTGACCCGCTCGGCGAAGGTGGGATCCTCCATCGCCTTCTTGTAGGCCTCCACGGGTCGCCAGACGTCCTTCTCCTTGCCAGTTGGCTCGCCGTTCTCGTCTATTACCTGCTCTTTCTGGTAGAAGAGGCTCTTGGCCTCGTCGTCCGAGAGCGTGCGGCCGTCCAGCCACACGTTGGTGAGGTTCACCGTGACGTCGTGCGGGCAGTCGATGACGAGCGTGGTCTTGCTCTGGCCCCAGAGGTTGGGGCGGCTGATGTCGTAGGTGCCGGCGCTCTTGAGGGTGACGGTGTTGGCCTCGGCGTCGAAGACCCAGTCCTTGCCCTGCTCCATGCCCTTGCCGGAGACGTTCAGGTTCTCGGGGCCGGCGGCTTGCGCGCTCACCGCGCCCATCGTGCCCATCGTGCTTGCGGCAGGGGCGGGGGCGGTCGAGGTGGCGGACTCGGCGGGGGCGAGCTCGCCAGCCGCATCGTTCGAGGTTGCGGCCGTGGTGGCCGCGCTCTCGTCGATGGCGGTCTTTGCCGCTTCGGCGTCGCCCGCTTCGGCCGGCTCCCGCCCGTCGCCCTCGACGAGCGTGGTCACGCCATCCTGGACGATGACCTCGCCATTCGTCAGGGGCTCGGCCGCGCCGTCCCCCATGAGCACGTCCGCGATGGCCGCGGTGGGGCACATCCCCACCACCATGACCACCGTCATGGCAACCGCGAAAGCTCTATGCGCCAAAGACGTATGCGCTTTCATGGGCTCCTCCGTCGTCTCAGATCACATCAGCCGATAGATGAAGTTCTTCTGGGCGGTCACGCCCTCCATGCCGTTCAGCGCGTCCACGACCTCTTCCGTGGGGGCTCCGCCGTCGGTGACGATCTTCACGACGGCCGAACCGTCGTCGCCCTCCGAGACGGTCTCCACGCTCTCGACGGTCGCCTCGCCGATCTTGGAACCCGGCTGGAGCGCGTCGAGCACCGCGGGGTCCTCGAGGATCACGAGAACCTCGTCGGGCACGAACTCGCCGACCTTCTCGTCCGCCATGGCACCGTCCGTCCCGTCGTTCGCCACGATCTGGGCATCCGGCGCGCTCGACGACGCGCCCTCGTCCACGACCTCGGTCGCAGCGTCCTCGACAGGGGCGCCGGGCGGCGCGGCGGCGAAGGTCACGGCAACGACGATCGCGATCGCGGCGGCGCACAGGCCCGCTGCGATCGCCCAGTACCTCCGTTGTCCTTGAACTTGCGCCATCGCCCGGCACGTCCCCCCCGTCCCGTCCGCGGTCCCTCGGCACCGCTTCCAGGGCCGGTGCTACCAGGGTCCTACGGCAGAGTCTTCCAGCAAGGAGTCTAGCTGAACCTCCACTGAAAGCACGGGGGGCCAGAGCGCCTTCGCACGAATCATCAGAATGGCTTCACGAAGATGCGGATCGGTGCCGCGGATGTCGGCGTTTCGTGGATGTCATGATGGTCGGAGCGGGCGTCGCGACCCTGCGGCGCCCAGCCACCCGGAGGCGCCCGACCACCCAGAGCGAGGAGCGGCCATGGCCAAGATGGAGCGCATCTTCATCCGCATCGACGAGGAGACCGGCGCCGTGCTCAGGCGCTGGTTCCAGAGCCAGGGCACGACGCTCGCCGGCGCCATCCAGGGCTTCCTCATGGAGGAGTACGCCAAGTGCGAGGCCGCCGGGAAGGCGGCCGACGCCCGCCCCGAGGGGGCCTAGCCCATGCCCCGCTACCAAGCCGTGGTCTTCGACATGGACGGGACGATCCTCGACACGCTCGAGGACCTCCACCTCTCGCTCAACGTGGCCCTGGCGAGCCAGGGGCTGCCGCCGCGAACCCGCGAGGAGACGCGCCAGACCGTGGGCAACGGCCTCAGGAACCTCATGCGCTGGTCGTGCCCGCCGGGCACGCCCGATGCCGTCGTGGATGCGGTCTTCGACGCCTTCCACGACCACTACGCGCTCCACTGCAACGACCACACCCGCCCCTACCCCGGCATCGTCGAGATGGTGGGGCGCCTGAGGGAGGCGGGCATGGCCTGCGCCGTCGTCTCGAACAAGGGCGACTTCGCCGTGCAGGAGCTCGCGCGCATCCACTTCCCCGGCGTCTTCGACGCGGTGCTGGGCCAGCGAGACGACATCCCCCGAAAGCCCGACCGCGCCATGTGCGACCTCGCGCTCGCCCGGATGGGGGTGGGCCCGGCTCGCGCCTGCTACGTGGGCGATTCCGAGGTGGACGTCACCTGCGCCGCCAACGCCGAGCTGCCGATCCTGCTCGTGACCTGGGGCTTTCGCGATCGCGACCAGCTTCTGGCGACGGGCGCCACCGACCTCGTCGACACGGTCGCAAGCCTGGAGGCGCGCCTCCTCGCGTAACCGGTCGGGGCCGGCGCGGGGCTCGGGACTGCGCATCGCCGCTCCACGCGCGGCGTATCCTCGCCGCCCGCCGTACCGCTGCCGCATCGCGTGCACGGCCGCTCCGCCATGCGGCATGCGCGGGCCTTCGCTGTGCCATACGACGCCCGGCAGCGAGCATTGGGCCGCGATGTCGGGCAGCGCACGGCGTATCCCCCGCTCCTCGCGCGCCGCTCGGCAGCGCACGGCGTATTCGCCGCGCGCCGCATCGCTGATGATTCGCTCGCAAGATCGCCCCGCCATCCGGCGGACGCTGGGCCGCGCCCGCACGTTCCACAGCCGCTCACCGAGAGCGCGCGTGCGCCCTCCACCTCGCGCGATGCCGAGAACCGCAGTCCTCATGGAGAAGCCGTCCCGCGAATCCCCGGCCGAATGGGGCTCGCTATCCTTTAGGGTGAGTCCATGGCGGCAGCCCGCAGGGCGCCGCTCGTCATAGGTCCCTACGAAAGGCGGTTTCCATGGGTGTTCGCGCGGATGAGGCTCTGGAACTCGAGTTCGACGATCTCACCGACTACCTCCGGGCCAACCACGCGGCCTACATGGAGGTGGACGGGAAGCTCTATTACCTTACCGACGTGAACAGGCATTACTGGCGCGCCCAGGACACCGCCAAGCTCAACGAGAAGAACCACTACTGCGACTGCTCGCCCATCGTGAACAACGTGGACGAGTTCGTGGGCGCGGTCGAGGTGGCGGACGGCAAGACCATCAAGGAGCTCTTCGACGACGCGACCTTCTACGCGAACGTCTAGCGCTTCCGGCATTTGCGCACAGGACGGAGGGCGAGCGGCCTCGGCGCCGTTCGCCCTCTTTGCGTTCGCGCCGT
>CANRLS010000040.1 GCA_947631545.1 uncultured Atopobiaceae bacterium | reverse complement strand
GGCCTCTGGCAGTTCACTCTCTAGGCACGCTGGATATACCCCATCTACGCGAGAGCGCGAAGGCTCACGTACTTAGTACGCCGCGCCTTCGCGCTCTCGCGTATCTGGGGCATCCCAGCGCGCCTAGAGGGAGCATCGCGGAGCATCTACGCCGCCGAGTTCCTGGCCATCTGGGGCATCCCGGAAGCTCTACGGCGCTCACGAGCCGTCATCGCCGCGCGGGTGCTCGGGCTACTCCTTGTAGATGAGGTGGGAGCGCTCGAGCTCGCCATCCACGAACTCGTTCAGCTTGATGATCGGCCGGCGGAGCACGAGTCCCAGGAAGAGGAACGGCAGGATGAGCGCGACGAGGAAGAGCAGGCTCTGCCAGAGCTGGCCGTCGTAGATGCCGGCGATGCAGCTCGAGAAGGCCTCCATGGAGTGGGTGAAGGGGAGCCACGGGTAGATGGCCTCGAAGACGGGGCCCGAGACCTGCACCGGGAAGACCCCTCCGGCGCCCGCGATCTGGGCCACGAGCCCCACGACGGCGAGCGCCTCGCCCACGCGCCCGAAGGAGAGCACGAGCGTGTAGATGATGTTGCTGAAGACGAGTGACGCCACCCACCCGCTCGCGATGAGCAGGAACGGGTGCTCGCACTGGATGCCGAGGAAGAGGATGGCCCCGAGCATGAGGATCGTGACCTGGCCGATGGAGATGAGGGCGAAGGTGAAGTACCTTCCCAGGTAGCACTGGTTGGCGGTGAGCCGTCTGCCCGTCGCCGCCTCCACTGCGGCGCGGCGATCGCTGGAGACGCTCGTGCGGATGAGCGCTATCTCGAAGATGCAACCGATCCAGATGGCGAGCGAGAGGTAGAAGGGCGCCATGGCGCTGCCGTTGTTGGCCATGGGATAGATCTCATGGCGCACCAGCTCCGTGGGCGACGAAAGGAAGTCCGCGAGGCCGTTGGGGTCGGCGCCGATGATGGTGCGGATCTGCTGGAGGTCGCCCGAGAGGAGCGCTTGCGCAAGCCGATCGCGGGCTCCCTGGAGCCTTTCCCTCGTGGAGGAGAGGGTACGGGCCATGGCGTCGAGCGACGCCTCGACGCTGTCGAGGTCGCCGGAGAGGCTCTCCGCCGTAGCGGCGAGCCCCTCGGTCTCCGATGACGCGCGCTCCCCGAGGGAGAGCGCGCCGTCCCGAAGCGCTTGGAGCCTCTGCTGCAAAGCCCGCGCGTCGTCCGCGAGCTCGCCGGATTGGGAGCTCCGGAGCTCGGCGATCGCCTGCTTGGCCGCGTCGATGTCGGCTTGGACCTTCTGCCGGTCGGCGTCGATGTCCGAAGCCCCCTCGCCGAGAGCGGCCGACGCCTGAGAGAGGTCCTCGGAGAGCGCGTCCAGGACGGCGATGGCCTGGTCGATGGCGGCGATGGCCGGACTCTGGGGATCGATGGCGGCGATGGCGGAGCGCACCGCGCCGTAGGCCGACGCGAGGTCGGCGGCGTCCTGGGAGGCGTCGTCCAGCACGCGCTGCTCGGCGGGCACGGCGTCGCCCGCGGCATCGAGCACGCCGTTCGCGGCGGTGGCGAGCGAATCCAGGGAGGACTGCGTACCCGAGAGCGTCGAGCTGAAGATCCCCTCCACGCTCCCGAGCGCCTCCGCGCCCTCCGAGAGGCCCGTCTGGGCCTCGTCCATGAGCGGCTGCACGGTCTCGTCCAGCTGCCCCAGCTCGCCGAGCACCGCTCCCGTGGCCTTGAGGAGCGTCGAGCAGGAATCCGCCAGGTCGGCGAAGGCGTCCGTGCCCTCCGTCGCCTCGTCGAGGTCCGCGAGCGTCTCGTCGAGGGTCGCGAGCAGGCGGTTGCCGAACGCGGCGATGCCGTCGCCGTCCATGAAGGTCATGAGGTCGGAGGCGGTTCCCAGGGCCACGTCGGCGACGATCTTGTCGAACTGCGCGCTCACCTCGTGCTGCAGGTCCGTGGCCCCCTCGCCCGTGAGCTCCGGCGCCACGGCGTTCATCTTCTGGTTCACGTAGTAGTCGATGGTCGAGCCCGACGTGGCCGTGACGTCTCCCGAGAAGATCTGGAGGAGGCCCCGACTGAAGTCCTCGGGGATCACCAGCGCCGCGAAGTACTCGCCGCTCTTCACGCCCTCCACGGCGTCCGCTGGCGACGTGAAGACCCAATGGAACTCGTCGTTGGCCCGAAGCGCATTCTCCACGACGTCGCCGGTGTTCACGGTCGTGGGGAAGAGCTGGCTCTCGTAGCCCTCGTCGGCGTTGGCGACGGCCACCGAGAGCTCGTCCGTCTGGGCGTAGGGATCCCAGAAGGCGAGGAGGCTGAACCACGCGTAGAGCGAGGCCGTGAGAAGGAGCCCCATGGCCACGATGGCGGCGATGGCGTTCGCCTTGAGCGCGGAGACATCCTCGACGAAGAGGCGCCAGACGTTACGCATCGCCGGCCCCCTGCCCGAAGGCCCCATCGCCATCGGTCTCCGCCGAGCTCGCACCGCCGACGGCTCCGCTCCCCTCGGTTCCATCGCTGCGTCCCTCGGGGGCCTCGCTCGCCTCGCGGACCGCGATCTTGGGAAGCGCGCCTGTGTCGTCGAGGTCCCGACCCTCGCCGCCGTGCGCTCCGCCCTCGCCGGATCCCATGCTCCGCCTCACCTCGTCCGGATCCATCTCGGAGAGCGCGAGCTGGCTCTCGAGGTTGTGCTCCATGAACTCGATGACGATGAGGTAGACGGCCACGGCCACGATGCCGAGCACCATGAGCATGAGGAGCACCACCTTGGTCTCGGCGTCGGCCCTGGAGGCGAAGCCGAGGGCGAGCGTGAGCACCGGCAAGAGGCAGATGGCGATCCAGCCGATGCGGAGGAGCAGCGGGTAGTGCTCGTGGAACCGCCGCACGCGCTCCTCGACCCAGCTGCGGTAGCCGCGGATGTCGAGGAGCGCCTGGAGCACGTGGCGGATGCGGAAGCGCTGTACCTGCCTGCCCGGCTCCTGGGTGACCAGAAGGTCCGTCTCGGCGAGCTCCTCGTCGAAGAGCGCGTTCAGGTTGTAGGCGTAGCGACCGGCGACGAGCCCCACGAAAAGCGCGATGGCGATGAAGGGCAGGAGCATCGCGAGGTAGGCCCAGTAGCGCCCGTCGTAGAAGCCCCCGATGGCCTCGCGCATGGCCTCGATGCTCCAGGTGAAGGGCAGGAAGGGGTGGATCGCCTGGAAGAAGGGCGGCATCATCTGCACCGGGAACTCGCCCGACGATCCAGGTATCTGGATGATGATGAGGATGACGCCGATGGCGCGGCCCAGGTGGCGCATGGTGAAGACGAGCGCATAGAGGATGTTCACGTCGACGAAGACCGTGACGAGCCCGGCGAAGACGTAGGCCGCCGGATAGAGGCATTGGATGCCGAGCACGAGGTCGCCCACGCACACGATGAGCCCCTGCAGGAGCCCGAGCACCATGAAGAGGATCCAACGGCCCAAGTAGGCCTGGGTCGTGGTGAGGGGCCTCCCGTCATCTGTCGTCCCGTCGTCCACCCCCACCTTGAGGACGGCCGTGAGCACGAAGCCCGAGACCCAGAGCGCGAGGTTCGTGTAGAAGGGGGCGACGCTGCTGCCGTAGTTCTTCACCGGGTACTCGGTGATGGTCTCGATCTTCACGGGCGAGCCCATGAACTCGCCCACGTCCTTGGGGTCGAGTCCGAGGTAGGTGGCGAGCTCCTCCATGGATGCGGAGGTGGCGAGCGCCTGGAGGTCGCCGGAGGCATTGCCCAGGGCCTCCTCCATGGAGGCGAGGGCCGCCTCGGTGGCGGAGGCGGCCGTCTGGGCCTGATCGAGGGCGGAATCCAAGAGCCCGAGCGTGGCGACGGTGTCCTTCAAGATGGGCTCCATGGAGAGGATGGCCCCGTGAAGGGTGCCGAGCGCGTCTGAGAAGGCGTCGAGGCTCTTCGAGAGGGTGGGGAGGGTCTGGCCCTGAAGCGCCGATGCGTCCGAGGAGAGCTGCTGCGAGGCGCGCTCCGCGGCGTCGTTCGCGGCATCGGTGGCGTCCTCGAGCTCGCCCATGACGCCCTCAAGCGAGGCGTCGAGGCCCTCGAGGGCGCTGACGGTCTGCTCGAGTTCCGCGTTCTCCGCTTCCAGACGGGCTATGGCCTGCTCGAGGGCGGGCCGATCCTGGGCGAGGCCCTGGAGCGTGTCGATGATCCGCTGGTTCTGGCTGACGAGGCGCCGCGCGCCGGCGAGGGCGGCGCTCGTCGCCCCCTCCGCCTTGGCGATGGCCGCCTCCGCTCTGGCCGAGGCGGCTTCCGATGCGGCTGCTGCCTGGCCGAGGTCGAGGCCCATCTGGGAGAGCGCGTCCGCGAGCTCGCCCCCATAGGCCGAGAGCCCGTCCCGGAGCCCGTCGAGGTCATCCCTGGCGCTCTCAACATCTGCGGCGAGGCCCGGGAGGTCGCCGAGCAGCCCATCGAAGGCCGAGCTCGCGCCTGTCACCTCGCCCTGTGCGCCGCTGAAGCCCCCATCGAGGTCGTGGATCGTCTGGCGGACCTCCCCGATCACGTCCCTCGCCTGCGCGACGCCCCGGGTGAGGGAGCCCTCGGCGCTCGTGGCGCCCGTCTCCACCTCGCCCCCGGTCTTCTGGGCGAGCTTCATCACCGTCTGGCTCACCACGGTCACGAAGGTCTGGTCGATCTCGTTCTCGATGACGGTGGCGCCCTCGTCGGTGAACTCCGGGGCGGTGTCGCTCACCTTCTCGTTCACGTAGTAGTCGAGCTGGGGCTTGACGAAGTCCCCCGAGAGCACGCTCAGGAAGTCCTCGCTGAAGCTCTCGGGCACGACGAAGGCCGCGTAGCATTCGCCCGACTCGACGAGCCGCAGGGCCTCGCCCTCGTCAACGAACTGCCAATCGAAGGCGGGCGTCCGCTTGAGCTCGTCGACGAGCTCGTCGCCCACGTCGAGCGTGCCCACGAGGGGGTTCTGGGCCCCTTCGTCCTCGTTGGCCACGGCCACCTTGAGCGATCCCGTGTTGCCGTAGGGGTTCCAGTTGGCGAGGATCGTCGTCCAGGCGTAGAGCGAGGGCATGAGGCAGCAGCCGAGCACGACGATGAGCGCGACGGGGTTCGTGACGAGACGGCGGACGTCTCGACAGAAGATCTTCCAGGCGATATGGACATCCTCCCCGAACCTCATGGCCCGAGTGTAGCCCCGCCGATCTGCAAGCGCAGCGCCAAAGCGCCGCAGCTGCGAGCCCTGCGGCTCGCGATCTGCCCGGGTCTAGAAATTGCTGCCGCTCCAGCCCCACATCTCCACGGGGAAGTAGGCGACGTAGCAGCGGTCGGCGGGTATGCCGAGCTCGTCCTCGATGAGGTCCGTCACCTGGGCGGTCATCTTGTCGGTGCCCTCGGCCGAGAGCTTTCCGTAGGCCTTGACCTCGATGTAGGCGGCGTTGTCCATCTCGCCTCGGAAGGAGATGGAGGCCTCCGGCTCGAAGCCGCACATGACCCAGGCCTCGCCCTTGCCGAGGCACTCCCGAGCGATCTTGCAGTAGGCCTTGGCGAGGCTCTCCTTGGCGGCCTCGCCGATGAAGGCGGTGGTCTTGGTGTTGATGAAGGGCATGGCGGCTCCAATCCTCGATACGCGTTGGGCGGAACGCAGGCCCAAGGCCGCGTCCCGCCCGAAATCTACTCCTTGGCAGGTCGGCGAGTCCCTGCCAGCCGCTCGGTTCGGAGTGCGGGCCGCTGGCGGATGGGATCGCATCCGAGGCGTCGCGCCCGCGCGGGATGGCGCCTACGCAGCGGATGCCTCCTCGTCCGCTCGGGACGGGCCGCCCATGGCCGCTCCCGGGCCCGTGCCGCCCACGGTCTCGACCTTCTGGGCCACGGCGTCGCTGCCGAAGGTGACGCGGATGACGTCGCCCGCCTTGAGCGTCTGGGCAGTGGCCTCATCGACGGTGAAGGTGATGGTCTCGCCCGTGCCTTGCGGCTCGCCCTGGCCCTGGCCTTCGCCTGCGGGCGCGGCACCGGCATCGGGCGCGGTGCCCTGGCCGCTGGGAGCCGTGCCGGCCCCTTGGGGCTCGGCGCCGTTATCGGGCCGCTCGGGCGGCGTGGGGCGGTCTTCGCCATTCGCGCCCTGGCCGTCGGGAGGAGCGGCGGGCTGGCCGCTCCCGTCCGTCGGCGGCTCGGGCGGCGTGCCCTGCTGGCTCTGGTCGCCCTGCTGCTCGGGCGGCGTGCCCTGCTGGCTCTGGCCACCCTGCTGCTCGGGCGACGTGCCCTGGGGCGCTTCCCCGCCCTCGGGCGTGGCCGGGGGCTCGCCGCCGGCACCCATCGCGCCCATGGCCCCCATCGACTGCGCCTCGGTGGTGGCAGTGGCATCGGTCGCCTGTCCGGCCACGCTCACCTGCGCGCTCTCGCCGTCGGTGAGGCCGGGCGCCGTGGCGACGACGACGTCGAAGGCCTGGGCCGCCGTCATGCTCGCGAGCGTCTGGCCGCCGGCCTCGAGGGCCACCTCCTGGCCGGCGTCCCCGCTCGCGCGGCAGAGCACGTAGGGCTGGGAGGCCGCGGTGAAGCCCTGGGCCATCGATCCGTCGCCCGTCATGAGCATGGTCCCGCCCGAGAGAACGGCGGCCGCCTCGTAGTCGAGGGGCGCGTTGGCCTCGCCTGAGTTCGGCGCGAGGCTGCTCACCGTGGTGGTGCCGCCGCGCACCTCCACCGAGCCGTTGGAGTCGAGGCCGTCTCCCTTGGCATCCACGGCGAGCGTCCCGCCGCCGATGGCGATGAGGCAGCTCTCGCGCTCGCTGTAGCCCTCGGGCGCCGCAGCGCCGTCGTCGTAGGCCTCGGGCTCGGCCGCGTTCACGCCGTCATCCGACGTGGCGAGCGTTGCGGAGCCGTCGCGGATATAGATCTTCTCGGATTCCAGGCCCTCGGTGCCCTCTCCGGAGAGCGATCCGCCCTCCACCACGAGCACGAGGTCGCCATGGGCCACGTCGTCGCCGGCCTCGGCGGCGATCGTGCCGTCCGAGATGCGCAGGTCGGCCGCGCTGTAAAGGGCGTCCTCGCCGGCCTTCAGCGTGAGGCTCGCGCCGTCCACCCCGAGGATGGTCTGGGCCGAGATGGCATGGCCGCCGCCGTGTACCTCGAGCGATCCCTCGCCCTCGACGAAGACGGCTCCCGCCCCCTCGATGGCCGCGGGCACCTCGTCCTCGCCCTCGTACGTGCCGTCCGAGGCGATGAGGTTCGTGCCGGAGGCCGGCTCCAGCACGAGCGTCACGGCCGAGCGGATGCAGGGGGTGGCGTCCGATGTGAGCGTGAAGCCCGCCAACTGCAAGCGCACTTCGTCCGATGCGGTGATGTTGATGCTGCCGTGGAAGTCGCCGGAGAGCCGGTACGTGCCGCTCTTGGCGATGGTGAGGGTGCCGTTCTCGAGGCTCACGCCCTCGACGTCCATGGCGAGGCTGCTGTCCTCGAGGCGAAGGGGCACTCCCTCGGCCCCGGTGATCGTCGTGGGATGGAGGTCGGTGGGGGCCGTGGTGTAGACGGTCTCGTCGCCTACGGCGAAGACCTCGTCTGGCTGGGGCTCGTAGTCGGCGTTGCCGGCTGCGGCACCCCCGGCGTCCGGGGCGCCAGAGGACGCATCATCCAGGACCTCGGCCGTGACCTGCGTTCCCTCGACGGAGGTCACGCGCGCCGTCACGGTCTGGTCGGCGTAGGGGAAGGCGTTGCAGCCCGTGAGGACGGCAAGCGAGAGGATCGCCGCCGCGGTCGCGGAGGCGAGGGCGGAGCGGCGCCGCTTCGCCCGTGCGGATCTTGCGGTCGGCCGGGACGCGGCGTCGCCTTCGATGCGGGTGCCCATGGCCGTCGGCCGCTCCTTCGGGAACCTCGTTGAGTGCTCGTTCATCGTGAGCCCTTTCTGGGAATCGTCCGGATGCCCGGATGCCCTAAGACTAGGGAATCCGAGCTCTGCGGGCGATCCTAGAGTGCGCCCCTTAAGCGGGGCTTAACGCTCGACGGGCGCCGCCAGGCCCGAGCGGGGCCCGGGGTAGCGCGCCATGCCCCTCGCCCGCACCGCCCGGGGGAGGGTCGCGCCGCTTGGGCGGGAGGCGTTCGGGCGGGCTCTCTCCTTCAGCGATTATGGCGACTTGTGGCGAATCGGTGCGGATGGGGCCGTGATGGGCGGTGAGCGCATGAAGGGCGCCCGATGGGAAACAATGCGAGTAGGTCGGAAGATGACACCACGGCGACCGCGGTTAGCGGATTTCACTGAGGCCTCTCGAGAGACTTCTAAACCTTGCCTACGACGTCATCGTCCGACCTTCTTCCGTGTCGAGCCGGAGCGCCACCGAAGAGACCCAGAGGCGGGCGATCCGGGGTGCACCGTGTGGGATCGCCGTGCCTTCCGGTCACGGACCGCTTGCCCGCACATTCGAATCCAACCAGTGGGAAGGGCGGCTTTCGGCAGGCAAAGAATAGAACTAATTAGTAGTTGAGATATCAATTGACTAATAAAACCGCAGCTAAAAGAAGACTGAAGAAATTGAGGAGTTGCATTAGTCCTATTCGGGGTATAGAGTACGCGCCGAAGGACGCGATGGGAATCGGATGCGCGGACAGAGGACATCCGAGACCCAGGCAACCGAATCGACCTAGGCAAACGAGCACGACGCGTCCTTGCATGCGGGAAAGGAGACCGACATGGACAGGAACCTGAACAACGGGTCCGTGCGGCGCAACCTCCAACTCCGCGGTTGGAAGTTGGACTGGCACGGCCAGGATTCCGGGCGCACCACCAACCTCTACCTGGTTGACGGTGCCTGGCAGCCCCTGGGCAGCCAGGGAGACGGGCGCGAGTTCGTGCTTCCCGGCGGCTTCGACGCCCATCTCGACGGCATGGGATCCAAAAGGGTGTGGGACGGCTTCGGCCGCGAGGCCCAGCTCACGAGCGACCTGATTCGAGGCGAGGTGACTCCGGTCATCATCGACCACGACGGCAATCGCTACGAGCTCATGGCCGCCTAGCACGTTGCCAACGGCTGCTCCCGCAGCCACCTTCGAACGCAACGAGGGACCCGCTCCGGCGGGTCCCTCTTCTTGTAGGCCGTACCTGCTGCGATCGGGTGGGGGAGCGCCTTCGCGGCTGAACGGCGGCCCGCGGCGGATCCGCCTGCCGATGGGAGCTCGATCGCGCTCGCCCGGGCATGCGGGGCGGTCTCACGCACTAGTGCGGCATGAGGAGCTTGAGCAGCCAGAACTTGTTCTTGAAGGGCGGCTGGCGGATGGGGATCTCGCACCACGTGCCCTTGGTGAGCACGCTCTTGTAGTGGGTGAACGTGTCGAAGCCCACCTTGCCGTGGTAGGCGCCCATGCCGGAGTTACCGAGCCCGCCGAAGCCCATGGCGTTGTTCGCGATGTGCGTGACCACGTCGTTCACGCAGCCGCCGCCGTAGGGGAGCTCCCGGATGATGCGCTGCTGCACGTAGGCGTCCTCCGAGAAGATGTAGCAGGCCAGAGGGTGCGGCAGGCTCTTGGCGAGCGCGAGGGCCTCGTCCAGGCTCTTCCAGGTGATGACCGGGAGCACGGGGCCGAAGATCTCCTGGCCCATGAGGGGGTCGTCGAGCGCGACGCCCGTGACGCAGGTGGGCTCGATCTTGAGCGAGGCCTCGTCCCCGTGGCCGCCGAAGGCCACGCGCGTGCCCTCGGGCCGATCCTCGATGAGCCCCATGACGCGCTTGAAGTGCTTGTCGCTGATCATATGGGGCCACCAGGGGCATTCGAGCGCGTTGCCGTAGTAGCGCTTGAAGGTCTCCTCGAGTCGCCACACGAGCTCGCCAGCCACGTCCTCGTGCACGAGCAGGTGGTCGGGGGCCACGCAGGTCTGGCCGCAGTTGAGGCCCTTCCCCCAGGCGATGCGCTCGGCCGCCACCTTGATGTTGGCGGACTTGTCGACGAAGCAGGGGCTCTTGCCGCCGAGCTCGAGCGAGACAGGCGTGAGGTGCTCGGCCGCGGCCCCCATGATCTCCTTGCCCACGGCGGCGCTTCCGGTGAAGAAGACGAAGTCGAAGTGCGGCTTCAGGAGCCAATCGTTCATCTCGCCCGAGCCGGGGAAGCCGCAGACGAAGCCCGGGTCGAAGATCTGGCCCAAGAGGTCGCAGATGAGCTGGCCCGTGTGGGCCGAGGTGCGCGAGGGCTTGATGGCCACGCAGTTGCCGGCCGCGATGGCGTCCACGAGCGGTACGAGTCCCAGCTGCAGCGGGTAGTTCCAGGGCGAGAGCACGAGCGCCACGCCATAGGGCTGCGCGTAGACCTTGGAGCTCGAGGGGAAGTGGTAGAGGGGCGTGGGCACGCGCCGGGGCTTGGACCAGCCCTCCAGCTTGGCCACGCAGGTGTCGATCTCGTCGTAGACGAGGGCGAGCTCGCTCTCGTAGCCCTCGAAGGGGTCTTTGCCAAGATCTTGGCGAAGCGCTTCGAGAACCCGGTGCTCGTTGGCCTTGAGCTGCGACTTCAGCTGCCGCAGGGCGACCTTGCGAAAGGCCGGGTCGAGCGTCCGGCCCTGCTCGAACCATGCCCGCATGGCGGCCGCCTGGTCCATCACGTCCTGAAGGCACGTGAAGGTGGGGGTCGAGACGGGCGTGAGCTCGCTCGCGGTGAGGGTCGATGCGTTCTCTGCCATGGGGTCTCCCTTGCCCGGAGCCGCGCTGCGCGGCTCATGAGCGCCTACATCGTCGCTTGTACCCCTCTGGCTGGGCGCGGGACGTCCCTGCGACGCATGGGCGGCGCGTGCGAGGGAATCCGCCGTGCGGCGGGGCGCGGCGACCGGCCCGCACAGCTCCCCAAACCTGATATCCACCTGAGCGTTTCCGCTGCTTCGAATCTGAAATATGGCGATTCTGCGAGGGTACTCACTAGCTAGCCGAGAAAATGGCACACCCGTGCCACAGATCAAAAGGGGGGAGCCATGTGCACCGCCGTCCGTTTCACCGATAAGGCAGGCAACTTCTACTTCGGTCGCAACCTCGACTGGGGCTGCGGATTCGGCGAGCAAGTCTGCATCGTCCCGCGCAACCATAGCTGGAAGAGCGCCTTCTCCGGCGAGCTGACCACCAAGAGCGCTATCGTCGGTTCGGCCGTCGTCATGCCCACCGACGAGATCCCGCCGCTCTTCTTCGACTGCGCCAACGAGGACGGTCTCGCCGTGGGCGGCCTTTCCTTCGCCGGCTACGCCAAGTACTCCGATAGCGCGGTGGAGGGCAAGACCAACGTCGCCACCTACGAGCTGCCGCTCTGGATCCTCACCCAGTTCACCACCGTGGACGAGGTCGAGAAGGTCACGGCGAACCTGAACCTCGTCGGCCTGAAGATCGGCGGCATGGATCCGACCCCGATGCACTGGATCGTGACCGACAAGGAGCGCTCCATCGTCATCGAGCAGACCGAGGCCAACGGCTTCAAGGTCTACCACAACGACTTCGACGTCCTCACCAATCAGCCCACCTTCGACTGGCACGTCCAGAACCTGAGGAACTACATCAACGTCGACCACGACTGGCACAAGCCCGTCACCTGGACCCGCGGCGAGCTCGCCCCCTACGGCGTCGGCCCCCAGATGCTCGGCCTCCCCGGCGACTGTGGTGCCGTGGCCCGCTTCGTCCGCGCCGCCTACATCAACGCCATGAGCCCCGTCTTCGGCGAGGACGACATCGAGAAGAACGCCAACGAGAACATCCTCAGGCTCTTCCACACGCTGAACAACGTGGCGATGGTCAAGGGCATGGGCGCCATGGCCGACGGCTCATACGAGTACACCGTCTACACCGGCGGCTATGCGAGCGGCATCAAGACCTACTTCTGGAACACCTACGAGGACCCCACGCTGAACTCCGTGACCGTCACGGAGGAGCTGGCCACGGCCGACAAGATCCAGACCTTCTCGCCCCAGAACAAGGAGGCGTGGGGGAGGCAGGCCTTTGCCAGCGACGTCTCGGAGTAGGCTGCGGCGCCC
>CANRLS010000039.1 GCA_947631545.1 uncultured Atopobiaceae bacterium | reverse complement strand
TTTTCAATGGGAGAAGAGATCCACTAGCATCCCATGGACAATCCAGACGTTCGGCAGGAGCCGAAACCTGAAGACTGGTTCTATCTCCAGTACCAGCTCATAGACAGATATGCGTGGATTGCGCGCAAGGTCGAGAAGAGTTCCTATGACGAGGACCATAGGCTCGTCACGCGCGTCTCCCTCGACATCAACACCGATGCCCTCATCGAGTGGAGAAGCAACCCCGCAAGGAGGTACGACTTCGCTCCGGGTTACGAAGGCGATCCCTTGAACGAGGACGGTGAGTCGCAAGGCCCTGAGCTTGGGGTGAATGCTCAGGAGGCGCGTGGAGATTCGTGCGGGGACGATGCTTCGGCGTTGGCTGCGATCGAAGATGTGAGCGCCGTCATGGGGCTCGAGCGCAATCGAGCCGGTGGGAAAGAGCATCCCCACATGGACCTTGTCGTTCCCGTGCTTTGCATGCGCAAGCGCGATATGTTTAAGTCGTTCGATTTGCGTGATAAGTACGGCAACCCTTTGTCGCTCGTCCCGGAAGACGTGGGATCTCTCATGAGCCTTTCGGTCATGGTGGGGGCCGTCATGGAGGAGTTCCGAAGCGCCAAGTACTCCGGCGATGGAAAAGGCGATGCCCTCATCGAGCTGATGGGCACGGATCCCATTCACAAGCAGCGCGAGCTTCTCCACATCCTGCAGAACCACTGGATCAGGGAGCGTTTCCTTCCTGCGCCTCCCGAGGGTGAAACGTCCTGGAACGTCAGGGACCTCGAGGGCTTCATAGAGGAATGGCTCCTTCAGGAGCAGGTGTCCGATGAATTCGCAAAGCTGATCCGACGGTACTTCCAGTGCTCGTTGAACTTCAGGTACTTCATGGGGCTCTTCTACAGTCATACCATCCTCTGGACGAGAATAGACCCCTATGACGAGCGCTTCAGCATCATCAAGTACCGGCATACCATGGATGACGAGATATTCACGAAGAGGAGCATCGATTCGCCCACGAGCATGTCCCTGACCCTGCGCTACGATTCGCTCCCCTTCGCTGAGAACTACCACCTCGTCGTGACCGCACCCGAGGGCACGCGCTTCTATCCGATCCAACCCCGTAACATGCGCGCGGTCAAGCGCGCGGAGAGAAACGCACGCGGGTCGTATCGACACGCCATCCTCCTGGCGAGGAGGTTCGATAGGCGAAGGGATTCGGCGCTCAGGCGGCTCTCTCTGGAAGCCGGTTCTCGGAGTGCGGGGGCAAAGGGCAGATCGATGCGAGCGCGAGGCCGTTTCGTGAGGGCCTATCGCGCTATAAGGCAGGCGGAATCGGCCCACCAGAGGCTGAGGATCGCCTTCAAGAGATTGCTCGAGGCGGTGCGCGTCTCCAAGAAGGCCAAGCTGGATGAGGGGGTATCTCCGTTCGTGCTCGTCCGCAGGCGGCGGGAGTACAACCTCACCATGGAGAGGCATCCCACGAGCTCCGTTACGCCGAGGGATCCCATCGTTCCCAAGGGATCGTTCTCGTCGGGTAGCCTCAAGCTCTGGACATCCGCCATGCGCTTCTCTTCCGATCAGCGGCATACGGCTCATCGCTACCCGGGCAGTTTCGATTCCGGCGAGAAGCGCTATGCGCTGAACTGCCGGCTTGTGCCCAATCCCGGTACGAACATCGGCGGCTATCTCTCGGTAACGGCCATATCGTTCTGCTATTGGCTCCTCATGCTGCTCTTCTCCATCGTCTCATGCTGCGTGCTGGGAGTAAGCGCCGATCAGAGCGCAGGATCCGGGGCAAAGACCGTTGGAGACGTGGTCATGACGGCCTTCGGCATCCTCATCCCGCTGCTCTCGCTGGGACTCGCCGTCTTCAACGCAGGAGACAAGCTCGGGGACGAGTTTTACCAGCGCCTTAGGTACAGCTGCCTCGTGAGCGTGGTGACGGATTTCATCGCGGCCATGCTCGTCTTGATCGCGACGCTCGTCTCGGCGAACGCGGGTGCGCTCGATTCCGGCGCACTGGGTGCGATAGGGATCGTCATGACCCTGCTCGCGGCTTTCGGGACCATCTGCGGCGCCTTCGCCGTCGGGTGCGCCGCCGTGCTGCCTCTGGGCAGCGGCTTGCACCTGAGTGCGAAGGAGCGCGCCGAACGGCTCATTACAGCATCCATCGTCTGCGCTGCAGGGGCGATCGCCCTGTTCCTCTTCTTCGATCCCGAGATCCACTTCTCGGCCATCGCCTGCGCCATCAACGGGATCTGCTTCACCAAGGTCATGCGGTGGCGCGTGAAGGTCCATCGCCAGCTGGCGATGTCTGAGGCCGTGGAGCACGACGTCATCCGCATCGGCATCGTCAGGTGATGCCGATGGAGCGTCAGCGCCTCCTCGAGCGATCGGGCTTCATGCTCTCTCCAGGTTATAGACAGAACGTGTTGGCGAATCGCCCGCACCCCCATCGACGTGGTGGCAATCCCTTCGCACATCAGCCGGCCGCGCAAAAGAACCCGCATGTTGACATGCGCACGGGAAAGCGCCCCGGTCTCCCGGGGCGCCCCCCTTCGGCGATGTCGCGGGCGATCTAGCCGGCCGCCAAAGCCACTTGACCCGTTCTTTCGCGCATGAAAGCCGCGTAGGCCGCTCTTTCGCACGCGCCTTCGGCGGGACGGGCCGAGTACATTTTCCCTCATAAGCCTCCTACCAGCGGAAATACAAAAGGGGGAGCCCCGACTCCGTGCCGAATGCGCGAAGGAATGCCCTCGGTGGCGCTGTCCATGTGCGAAAGAAGGCCCTACGCGGCGCCGGCGTGCGAAAGGAGGCCCTACGCGGCGCCGGCGTGCGAAAGAGGGCCCTACGTGGCGCCGGCGTGCGGCAGTGCGCCCTCGTCGCCGCGCCCGCCAGCGCCCTCATCGCCGCGCCCGCCAGCGCCCTCATCGCCGCGCCCGCCCGCGCCGTCGTGCGCCGCGCCTCCGGCGCCATTTCCAGGCTGAATGTGGAGATTTAGAAAATCTATAGCGAGAACACTTAGATTATGTGATGATGTGAGCGTCATAAACGGACGCAATGGGTACATGGCGAACGGAGCGACCTTCCCAGATGGCGCTGTACCCGCCCCACCGGGCGCGATGGCGCGATACGGCACCGGTCGCTCAGGCTCCACGAACATTCCGCAGGCACCAAGGAACAGCAGGAAAGGACCCTATCCATGGCCAACAAGATCCTGGGCATCGACCTCGGCACCACCAACTCCGCGATGGCGGTCCTCGAAGGCGGGGAGCCCACCATCATCATCAACGCCGAGGGCGATCGCACCACGCCCTCCGTCGTGTCGTTCCAGCCCGACGGCGAGCGCCTCGTGGGCAAGGCCGCCAAGAACCGCGCGGTCACCAACCCCACGAACACCGTCTTCTCGATCAAGCGCTTCATGGGCCGCAAGTACGACGAGGTCCAGAGCGAGATAAAGACCGTGCCCTACAAGGTGAAGGCCGGCAAGGACGGCCGCGTGGTCATCGACATCGACGGCACCGACTACACCCCCGAGCAGATCAGCGCGATGGTGCTCTCGAAGATGAAGGCCGACGCCGAGAAGTACCTCGGCGAGACCATCACCGAGGCCGTCATCACCGTGCCCGCCTACTTCAACGACTCCCAGCGCCAGGCCACCAAGGACGCCGGCAAGATCGCCGGCCTCGAGGTCAAGCGCATCGTGAACGAGCCCACCGCCGCGGCGCTCGCCTACGGGCTCGAGAAGCAGGGCGGCGACCAGAAGATCCTCGTCTTCGACCTCGGCGGCGGCACCTTCGACGTGTCGATCCTCGAGCTCGCCGACGGCGTCACCGAGGTGCTCTCCACCAACGGCGACAACCACCTGGGCGGCGACGACTGGGATCAGCGCATCATCGACTGGGCGGCCGATCGCTTCCAGAAGGACGAGGGCGTCGACCTCCGCAAGGACGCCATGGCGCTCCAGCGCCTGAAGGAGGCGGCCGAGAACGCCAAGAAGGAGCTCTCCGCCTCCCAGCAGGCCACCATCAACCTGCCCTTCATCACCTCGGTGAACAACACGCCCAAGAACCTCGACTACACGCTCACCCGGGCCGAGTTCGAGCGCCTCACGCGCGACCTCCTCAACCGCTGCAAGGAACCCGTGAACAAGGCGCTCGCCGACGCGAACCTCAAGATCGGCGACATCAACGAGGTCATCCTCGTGGGCGGCTCCACCCGCATGCCCGCCGTGCAGGAGCTGGTGAAGAGCATCACCGGCAAGAACCCCAACATGGGCGTGAACCCCGACGAGGTCGTGGCCGACGGCGCCGCCGTGCAGGCGGGCGTGCTCACGGGCGACGTCTCGGGCATCCTGCTCCTCGACGTGACCCCGCTCTCGCTCGGCGTCGAGACCATGGGCGGCGTCATGACCCGCATGATCGACCGCAACACCACGATCCCCACCTCCAAGACCGAGATCTACTCCACGGCGGCCGACAACCAGACCTCCGTCGAGATCAACGTCCTGCAGGGCGAGCGCGACATGGCGGCCGATAACAAGAGCCTCGGGCGCTTCCAGCTCACCGGCATCCCCATGGCGCCGCGCGGCATGCCCAAGATCGAGGTCACCTTCGACATCGACGCCAACGGCATCGTCAAGGTGAGCGCCAAGGACCTGGGCACCGGCAAGGAGCAGCAGATCACCATCAGCGGCTCCACGGCCCTCTCCGACGACGAGGTCGACCGCATGGTCAAGGACGCCGAGGCCAACGCCGAGGAGGACAAGAAGCGCAAGGAGCAGGTGGAGCTCAAGAACCAGCTCGACTCGCTCGCGTACTCCACCGAGCAGACCGTCGCCGACCTGGGCGACAAGGTCCCGGCCGACATGAAGTCCGAGGCCGACGAGGCCGTGGCCGAGGCCAAGAGGGCCCTCGAGGGCGACGACGCGGACGCCATCCGCTCCGCCTCCGAGAAGCTCCAGCAGGTGGGCCACCGGCTGGCCGAGGTCGTGTACTCCAACGTGCAGACCGAGGAGGGCCAGAACGGCTCCGACGGCTCGGACGGCGGCGATGACGTGGTGGACGCCGACTACGAAGTCGTGGACGACGACTAGCGCGCCCTCTGCCCGCAGCGAGAAGCATGCCGGGCCCCGGGCGACCGCGAGGGCGCTCGGGGCCCGGTTTCGAGGAGACACCGATGAGCGAACGCGATAGGGAATTCGACGAGGAGCTTCCCCGGGAAGATTCCGGAGAGCCCGAAAAGCCCGATGGGGCCGATGGTCTGGACGACCTCGACCCGGAGCTCGTCGAGGCCGCCATCCGCGCCGGCGAGGAGGCCGCCAAGGCCGACATCGCCAAGGACGCGGGGCGCCTCAGGCGAGAGCGCGACGACCTCTCCCAGAAGCTCGCCGACACCCAGGACGAGGCCATCGAGGCCCGCGCCCAGGCCGACGAGGCCAACGCGCGCTACCAGCGCCTCCAGGCCGACTGGGACAACTTCCGCAAGCGCACCGCGCAGGAGCGCATCGCCGAGCGGGAGCGGGCGGCCGAGGGCGTGATCGAGGCGCTCCTTCCCGCCATGGACGACCTCGAGCTGGCGATCGACCACGCGAGGTCCTCCGACGACGAGGCGGCCCGGGGCCTGGCCGACGGCGTGAGCGCCGTCCGCGCCAAGATCCTCGACGTCTTCGCCAAGCAGGGCGCCGAGGTCATCGACCCCGTGGGCGAGCCCTTCGATCCCATGGAGGCCCAGGCCGTCGCCACCGTCGAGGACGGCGAGGCCTACGCCGACACCGTCATGGCGGTCCTCAGGAAGGGCTACCGCATGGGCGGGCGCGTGCTGCGCCCCGCGATGGTGCAGGTGAGCGTCGGCGGCCCCGCGCGCCCCAAGGGCGAGGCCTAGCACCCAGACGCGGGGCGGCCCCAGAGCCTTGGGGTGCGCCCCGGCGAAACGACCGATGAACAGACGAACAGGAAGGGGGCGCGAGCGCTGTGGCCACGAAGAACTTCTACGACATCCTCGGCGTCAAACGCGACGCCTCCGATGACGAGATAAAGAAGGCCTTCCGAAAGCTCGCCCAGAAGCACCACCCCGACGCCGGCGGCGACGAGGAGAAGTTCAAGGAGATCTCGGAGGCCTACGAGACGCTCTCGGATCCCGAGAAGCGCAAGGAGTACGACCAGATCCTCATGTTCGGGGGCATCCCCGGCGCCGACTTCGGCGGAAACGGCGGGCGCGGACGCGCCTACACCTACAGCTCCGCCGGCGACGTGGACTGGTCGGAGATCTTCAGCGGCTTCGGCGGGCAGGGCCAGGGCGGCGGCTTCGACTTCTCGAGCATCTTCGGGGGCGGCCAGCGCCAGGCGCGCCCCGCCAAGGGCGGCGACCTCACCATGGCGATCGAGGTCTCCTTCAAGGAGGCCATGGAGGGCGCCGAGCGCAAGATCACCTACCGGATCCCCTCCACGGGAGACGAGCAGTCGCTCACGGTGAAGATCCCGGCCGGCGCCGTCGAGGGCGGCAAGCTCCGCTACAAGAGGCGCGGCGAGTACGGCGCCAACGGCGGCGAGCGCGGCGACCTCGTGATCACCACCCACGTGGCCGATCACCCGGTGTTCTCGC
Source organism: uncultured Atopobiaceae bacterium (assembly GCA_947631545.1). Classification (GTDB taxonomy): domain Bacteria; phylum Actinomycetota; class Coriobacteriia; order Coriobacteriales; family Atopobiaceae; genus CANRLS01. The sequence continues at coordinate 5,526 of CANRLS010000039.1, read as the reverse complement.
GCGACGGGGCCGACGTGCGCATGGACCTGCCCATCTCCATCTACGAGGCGGCCCTCGGCACGACGGTGGAGGTCCCCACGCCCGACGGCAAGACGGTGCGCCTCCGGATCCCCGCGGGGACCCAGGACGAGAAGACCTTCCGCTTCAAGGACCTCGGCGCTCCCAACGTGAAGCGCAAGGGGCAGCGGGGCGCGCTCCTCGTGACCGTGCGCGTGCAGGTGCCCGAGAGCCTCTCGAAGGACGAGCGCGAGGCGCTCGAGCGGGCCCAAGCGGCCGACGCGAAGGACCTCAGGGGCGACCTCTTCCGCAAGGCGCGCATGGCCTGATCGCCCGGGGCGCCGCCCCGCCCGTGAAAGGAAGCACCATGGCAGACAGGGGCCAAGACCAGGGGCGCAGGAACCGTCCCCTCTACATGATCAGCGTCGCCGCCCAGCTCACGGGCATGCACCCGCAGACGCTTCGCGTCTACGAGTCGAAGGGGCTCGTGCGGCCCGGCCGCTCGAGGGGCAACACCCGCCTCTACTCCCAGGCCGACATCGATCGGCTGAACCTCATCGGCGAGCTCACGGCCGAGGGCATCAACCTCGCCGGCGTCGTGCGCATCCTCGACATGGAGGAGCAGGCGGAGGAGCTCGACGACGAGATCGTGGGCCTTCGCGAGCAGGTGCGCCTGCTCGAGCGCGAGGTCCACGAGCTGAGGAGCCGCATCCGCATCAACGAGCTCGCGCCCTACGAGGGCAAGAGCCCGGCCGAGATGCTGCGCGGCCTGCTCGAGGGATAGGCGCCGCCGCCTGCCCGCACCACCCACGAACCGCAATCACGACCACCCTGCAAGGGAGGCATCCTTATGAGAATCGACAAGCTCGCCGTCACCGCCCAGGAGGCGCTGCAGGCAGCCGTTGGCATCGCGGCCGACGCGGATGCCAGCCAGACCGAACCCATCCACCTCTTGAAGGCCCTGCTCGACGCCGGCGACCGCAACCTCCAGAGCATCGTCGAGCGCGTGGGCGCCAACCCCCGCCAGATCCTCTCCGAGGTGGACGGCGCCATCGCCCGCGAGCCCAAGGTCACCGGCCAGGGGCTCTCGCAGATGGGCATGGCCCGGAACCTCGTGAAGGTGATCGAGGACGCCGAGCGGCTCGCCAGCTCCATGGGCGACTCCTACGTGACGAGCGAGCACCTGCTCATCGCGCTCGCCGACGAGAAGGGCCCCGCGGGCTCCATCCTCACCACCGCAGGCGTGACCGCCAAGCGCCTGGAGGACGCCTACGAGGCGCTCCGCGGCGACGAGCGCGTGACCGACCCCGAGGGCCGCCCCGAGTTCGAGGCCCTCGAGCGCTACGGCCGAAACGTCACCCAGCTCGCCCGTGAGGGCAAGCTCGATCCTGTGATCGGCCGCGTGGAGGAGATCCGCCGCACCATCCAGGTGCTCTCGCGGCGCACCAAGAACAACCCCGTGCTCATCGGCGAGCCCGGCGTGGGCAAGACCGCCATCGTGGAGGGGCTCGCCCAGAGGATCGTCTCGGGCGACGTGCCCTCGACGCTCAGGGACAAGGACCTCGTGGAGCTCGACATGAGCGCCCTCGTGGCCGGCGCCAAGTACCGCGGCGAGTTCGAGGAGCGCCTGAAGAGCGTCGTCAAGGAGGTCCAGAAGTCGGACGGCCAGGTGATCCTCTTCATCGACGAGCTCCACACCATCGTGGGCGCGGGCGCGGCCGAGGGCTCCATGGACGCGGGCAACATCCTGAAGCCCGCCCTCGCCCGGGGCGAGCTCCGCGCCATCGGCGCGACGACGCTCGACGAGTACCGCAAGCACGTGGAGAAGGACGCGGCCCTCGCCCGGCGCTTCCAGACCGTCATGGTCACGGAGCCCGGCGTGGAGGACACCATCTCGATCCTCCGCGGCCTCAAGGAGAAGTACGAGATGCACCACGGCGTGCGCATCACCGACGGCGCGCTCGTGGCGGCGGCCGACCTCTCCAACCGCTACATCTCCGACCGGTTCCTGCCCGACAAGGCCATCGACCTCGTCGACGAGGCGGCGAGCCGCCTGCGCATGGAGCTCGACTCCATGCCGGCCGAGATCGACGCCGTCGACCGCCAGCTCACCCAGCTCCAGATCGAGGAGCAGGCGCTCATGAAGGAGGAGGACGACGCCTCCAAGGAGCGGCTCGAGACCCTCCGGGGCGAGATCGCCCTCGTGCGCGAGCGGCTCGACGGCATGAAGGCCGCCTGGCAGAACGAGAAGGGCGCCATCGACCGCGTGCAGGACCTCAAGCGCCAGATCGACGAGGCCAGGGGCGAGGAGGAGCGCGCCACGCGCGACGGCGACCTCGCGCGCGCCTCGGAGCTCCGCTACGCGACCATCCCCACGCTCGAGGGCGCCTACGAGGAGGCCGAGCGGGCCCTCGCCGAGAAGCAGCAGGAGGGCGGCGTCCTGAACGAGGAGGTCACCTCCGGCGAGATCGCCGAGGTCGTCTCGGCCTGGACGGGCGTCCCCGTGACCAAGATGATGCAGGGCGAGATGGACAAGCTGAAGAACCTCGAGGACGAGCTCCACGAGCGCGTGGTGGGCCAGGACGACGCCGTGCGCGCCGTGGCGGCCGCCGTGCGAAGGAGCCGCGCCGGGCTCTCCGACCCCAACCGCCCCATCGGCAGCTTCTTCTTCCTCGGGCCCACCGGCGTGGGCAAGACGGAGCTCGCCAAGGCCCTCGCCGAGAGCCTCTTCGACGACGAGCACGCCCTCATCCGCATCGACATGTCCGAGTACATGGAGAAGTTCTCGGTGCAGCGCCTCATCGGCGCGCCCCCGGGCTACGTGGGCTACGACGAGGGCGGCCAGCTCACCGAGGCCGTGCGCCGCAGGCCCTACTCGGTGATCCTCCTCGACGAGATGGAGAAGGCCCATCCCGACGTCTTCAACATCCTCCTGCAGGTGCTTGACGACGGCCGCCTCACCGACGGCCAGGGCCGCGTGGTCTCGTTCAAGAACACGATCGTGATCATGACCTCCAACGTGGGGAGCGAGTTCATCGCGAGCGCGAGCGCCGTGACCGAGCCGGCCGAGCTCCAGGCCAAGGTGAACGAGGCCCTGCGCTCGGTCTTCAAGCCGGAGTTCCTGAACCGCATCGACGATGTGGTGGTCTTCAGCGGGCTCACGCTGGACGACATCGAGAAGATCGTCGACATCCAGCTGAAGGACGTCCGCGAGCGCCTGGAGCGCCAGCGGATCGAGCTCCTGCTCACGCCCGCCGCCGTGGAGGCGCTGGCCCTCGAGGGGCTGGACCCGATCTTCGGGGCGAGGCCCTTGAAGCGCCTCATCCAGCGGCAGGTGGTGGACAAGGTGGCGACCCTCGTCATCGACGGCAAGGTGGCCGAGGGCGACCTCGTGACCGTGGACGTGGACGAGAGCAACGACTTCGTCGCCGAGCCCGCGCCGAAGCCCGAGGACCTGATCGCGGGCATCGACGAGGCCCTCGAGCCGGACGAGATCAGCTAGCGACGCGCGTTCGGCGCGTGGGGGAGGGGCCTCGGATCCGGGGCCCCTTTCCCTTTGGGTACGTAGCCCCTATGGACGCGCCGCGCGACAGCCTCGCCATCAACACCGGGCCCGTCGCCCTCATCTTCGAGGGCGGCGGGATGCGCAACGCCTATACGGCGGCCGTGCTCGCGACGCTCGTGGAGGAGGGCATCAACTTCCCCAAGGCCTACGGCGTCTCGGCCGGGGCCGAGCTCGCCTGCGACTACGTGGCGCGGGACGTCCTTCGCGCCAAGGCGCTCTTCACCAAGGCCACCGACCTCCCCGAGGCGGGCGGCATCTTCACGTTCCTCACGGGGCGCGGATTCTTCAACACCACCTTCGTCTTCGACGAGCTGGCCCGGCAGGCCGAGGCCGAGCGCCGCAAGGCCCAGCAGAGCCCCACGGCCAAGATCGTGGCCGACCTCGCCTTCGACTACGGGACCTTCGCCGCCAACCCCGCCGACGTGCAGGTGGAGGCCCTCGACCTCGGAGATGGCACCACGAAGGCCTGGACCAAGCGCGACATGCCCTCGACGGCCGAGGTCATGGTGCGCATCGCCGCCTCGTGCTCCTACCCCGTGTTCACGCCGAAGGTGGTCATCGACGGCAGGCCCTACATCGACGGCGGCATGGGCACGAGCCACGGCGTCTGCCTCGGGGCGGCGCGCGCCGACGGGTTCGAGCGCTTCTTCATCGTGCGCACCCAGCCGAGGGGCTTCAGGCTGCCGCCGCTCCGCCCGCTCAAGCGCTTCACCTACCGCCTGGCCTACGCCACCCACGACGCGGCCTACGAGGAGCTGCTCCACCGCCCCGAGCTCTACGACCGCCAGCTCGACGAGATCGACGAGCTGGAGCGCCAGGGCGCGGTCTACCAGTTCTGCCCCAAGACGATGCCCATCACCTACATGACCAAGAGCGCCAAGCGCCTCGCCGCCGCCTACGGGCTCGGCCTCGCCCAGGCGAGGGAGGAGCTCCCTCGCTGGAGGGAGTGGCTCGGCCTCTGAGGGGCTGCGCGCCCCGCGCCGCCCGGATGACGGGGAAGGGCCCGCGCGCCGGGCCCCTCGATGCGAAGCGAACCTGGGCGAAGCGCTATTCCAGCGGGGGCGCTACTCCAGCGACTTGATGACCTCGTTGAAGTGCGCCGGCCCCAAAAACGAGAGCAGGAAGAGCGAGAAGAGGCTCCCCACGGGATCCTCGTCGGCGAACTTCCGGCAGTACCTGATGGCGTAGTTGAAGGTGGCGTCGTCGATCCGGTCCATCGCCATGAAGTGGATGACGAAGTTGGCGTCGAAGAAGAGGGTCGAGACGTCCGCGCCCGTGAGCAGGTCGTCGCAGCGACCGTAGATGTACTCGTTCTGCTCGCCGTCGTTGGCCACGAGGCGACCGGTCACGACCTCGAGGACCTCGGGGATCCACTCGCCGTCGCGCACGTCGCTGATGGACTCGGTCTCGGTGAGGTCGCCCAGGATGTCCTCGGGCAAAAGCAGCGTGAGGAGCCGCTCGCCGTCGAGGTCGCGGTAGTCCTTGGAGACGATGGGCTTGAGCGCGTTCTCGGGGATCTCGGTCTCGGGGATCCGCGCGAACTTCGAGGCCCAGTTGACGCCCATGGCGTTGCCGCCCACGAGCATGGCCGCGAGGATGCGGGGCGTGAAGGGAATGCCGGTCTTGACCTTGTTCTCGGGATCGTAGGCGGTGGGCCTCTCCCAATCGCTCATGGCGCTGCTCCTTCGGTTCGGTGGCTGTAGGAAGTCTAGCCCTCCATGGGGCCTCACGGCGGGGGCGAGGCGCCGGACACGCGCCGATCCGAGCGGCAGCGGCGGGAGGCCGACGACTGAAGGGCGAGCGGGCCGAAGGGGCCAGCGGGCCGCGGACGGCAAGGGCGTCCCCGCGCGCAGGGGCGAGGGCGCGCCGCCGGCACGGCCAGGCGATGGCGAGGGCGCGCCGCCGGCACCGGAAGCGCGGGCGCCCGCACGAGATGCGCCGGCTCTTGGCGCAGGTATGAAGAT
>CANRLS010000038.1 GCA_947631545.1 uncultured Atopobiaceae bacterium | reverse complement strand
GCCCTGGAGGGCGTCTCGCCGGACCAGCGCTACGTACCGATCGCATCAGCGGCTGCGACTCTCCGCAGCATCGTCTCCGCGCGATCCCGAGGGCTCACGTAGCGTTCAGTACGCTACGCCCTCGCGATCCCACGGATCTGGGGCCCTGGAGGGCGTCTCGCCGGACCAGCGCTACGTACCGATCGCATCAGCGGCTGCGACTCTCCGCAGCATCGTCTCGGCGCGGTCGCGAGGGCTTCGATACGCGCTAGAAGGCGCCGCCGCCCCCGCCGCCGATGCCGCCCCCGCCTCCGCCGGAGAAGCCCCCGCCAGCGCCGCCGGCCGAGGAGTTGGAGCTGGCAGCGACGGCCGCCGTGGACGCCCGGTAGCACGAGTCGTAGGCGTCGTTGAAGGCGCGGAGCGGCGATCCATAGTGGCCGTAGCCGTAGTACCAGACGTAGTACGGATAGAAGTACGGGTCGTCGAAGATCTGCGGCATGGCGATCTTGAGCTGCCGGATCACGTCGTCGGCCACGCCGAGGACCACCGCGTAGACCAGGAGCTCGTTCCAGAGCGCCACATCCTCCGGCACGGCCTCGTCGAGCCGCGTGAAGTCCTTCAGCCAGGCCCTGAGGGCGAGCGCCTTGGCGCGGATCTCGTCGGCCTCGTCGGAATAGCCCTCGCAGCCCTTGGCCATGGCGCCGCATAGGACGGCTCCCGCGATGGGGAGGAGCAGGAGCAGCAGGGACCAGGCGGGCGGCTCGATGATGATGAAGGCGATGAAGCCGGCCACGGTGAGGAGGATCGAGAGCGCCGAGCCCGCGTAGAGGCGGTTCCTCTGCGCGCTCGCGCCGTCGTCGAAGAGCCCGCGCGTCTCGGCCTGGGCGCTCACCGTGCCCTTCCAGTCGTCCAGATCCTCCATATAGCTCTCGGGACGATCCTTGGCCACGGCGCGCATGTCGTCGAGGTCGAGGATGGGGTCGAATCGGGGCACCTCGCCCGTCTCAGCCGCCTTGGCCTCGGCTTCGTCCCGGAGCCTTCGGTAGGCCTGCGTCTTGGGGGCCACGTCCTCGAAGAGGAAGGTGATGGCCGCCTCGTCGATGGGATCGGTGAGGGCGGCCGCGGCCTTGGGGTGGAGCACGAGGCGATAGGTCTCCTCCCGCCTCGCCTTGAAGGCGCCTTGACGCTTGTAGTCCACGTGGTCGAGGCCGATGGCCCTCCTGTCGGTGAGGCGCATGAGGGTGGCCGTGAACTCCGGGCTCCCCACCTCGCCGTTCACGAGGAGCCCCACGATGGCGGGATGGTCTTTCGACGGCGCCTCCCGCCAGTAGGGATCCTGGAAGTCGGCGCGGTGGCGCCGGCGATACGACGCTCGGCTGAGGAGCGCGAAGAGGATGGCGGCCGCCCCGCCCGCTGCGACGACGCTGGCCGATCCGTAGGTGATGGCCCGCGCTTGCGCGCGCTGGGCGTTGGCCTCGTCGGCCCACTGCGCCTCCTCGGCGAGGATGGCGTCGAGCCGGGCCTCGCCCCTCGCAGGGACGGTGAGCCAGCTCACCGGGAAGACCACTCTGGCCTCGGCGTACTGGTCCGTCCCCACTTCGGGCACGGTGTAGACGACGTCGCCTCCGGAGTCGAAGGAGACCTGGCTATCCAGTGGGCCGTGGCCCCAGGCCCTGACGTTCTCGCCCGGCGCGATGGTCTCGCCCTCGGGGACGGGCAGGTGGATGGAGCAGGTGATGTCGCGCGTGGGCTCCTCCCAGCCCGCGCTCACGAACTTCCAGTAGAGCTCCGCGGTGTCCGCCCAGGCGAAGACGGCGTTCTTGAGGTCGTAGACCACCCGGTAGGTGATGCGCTCGTCGCTCGCCGGGTTGAAGAGCGTGAGCCTGACCGTCCCCTCCCAGGCCTCGGCCTCGTAGGTGCGGGGCTCTGAGGTGTACTCGGCGCGGAAGGGGATGAAGGTGCCGTCGCCCTGGACGAGGCCCACCTGCAGTATCTCTGGCGAGACCTGCTGGCCGTGGTAGTCGCCGTTGGGAAGGTCCCAGTAGACGCCGTTGAACTCGCCCTCGAAGTCGAAGGCGCGATCCTCCACCACATGGAGCGTGCCGTCGGTCCGCACCGTGGCGGTGATGGCGACGGGGCCCATCTCGTAGCTCTCGGCGAGGGCGGGGCGCGGGAGCGCGAGGAGCGCCGCGAGGGCGCAGGCGAGGGCGACGAGCGCCCGGACGCCCAGGCGACGCTGGGAAGTTGCGATGCATCCGTCCATGCGCGTCCCTTCTCTGCGGGAACTCCGCGACCGGCCCTTCGGCTCGACGGCATAATACGGGTTGCAGGGAACGCAGCGAGCGAACGCGCGGTCCGCGGCGCGCCCGCGGCCGCCAGGGAAGGGAGATCCATGGCACTCGACGCCAAGGTTGAGGACAAGCTCAACACCCAGATCAACAAGGAGATCTACTCCGCGTACCTCTACCTCACCTTCGCCGACTACTACGAGGGTCGCGGCCTCAAGGGCTACGCCAACTGGTACATGGTGCAGGTGCAGGAGGAGCTCTCGCACGCGATGATCCTTCGCCGCTACCTCCTCGACAACGACTGCATGCCCCGGATGCTCGCCATCGACAAGCCCGACAAGACCTTCAGGGCCGACATCGATCCCCTGCGCGCCGGCCTGGAGCACGAGCGCTACGTGACGAGCCTCATCAACGACTGCTACGCCGCCGCCTACGAGGTCAAGGACTGGCGCACGATGAAGATGCTCGACTGGTTCATCGACGAGCAGGGCGAGGAAGAGGTGAACGCCACCGACATGGTGACGGAGATGGAGCTCTTCGGCTCCTCCGCCGACGGGCTCTACTCGCTCGACCAGAAGTACGCGGCGCGCACCTTCACGCCCACCACGAGCATGCCCATGTAGGTTCCGGCGCGCCCCCGTTCGGCGAAGGAGCATGGCTACCCATACGCAGCCTGCGGAAGGCCGCTCCGGCGAGGGGCGGCCTTCCGGCGTCTCGGGAAGGCGCAGTGGACCGAGGGCGGCGAAGGGCCCCGATCCTCGCGCCGTTGCCGCAAGATCCGTGGCCGGAAGCGCCACGTCCGGCGCGGGAGTGACGGGCAGGTTCGCCCCCTCGCCCTCGGGTCGCATGCACCTGGGAAACGCCTTCTCGTGCCTCATGGCCTGGCTCGCCGCGCGCTCGGAGGGCGGGAGGATGGTGCTTCGGATCGAGGACTTGGATCCTCGGAACGGCGACCCCGAGGCTGCGCGGCTGGTGATCGGCGACCTCGCATGGCTCGGGCTCGACTGGGACGAGGGACCCATCTACCAGAGCCGGCGGGGAGGCGCCTATGCCGAGGCGATCGCGCGGCTGGAGGCGAAGGGCCTCGTCTATCCCTGCTTCTGCACGCGACGGGAGCTCCACGCGGCGGAGGCGCCCCATGCGAGCGACGGCACGTACGTGTATCCCGGCACCTGCAGGGAACTCTCCGAGCGCGAGGTGGCGAGGCGCCTCGCCGAGGGGCGCCGATGCGGCCTTCGCCTCCGCGTGAGCGATGCGGGAGACCCCGCGGGGCAGATCGCCTTCGAGGACGAGGCCTACGGCCTCCAGGCGCAGGACCTCGCCCGCGAATGCGGCGACATCCTCATCCGGCGATCCGACGGCGTCGTGGCCTACCAGCTGGCCGTTGTGGTGGATGACGGCGACGAGGGCGTGACGCAGGTCGTGCGCGGCCGCGACCTTCTGGGCTCCACCGCGCGGCAGATCTACCTCCAGGAGCTCTTGGGACTCCCTCGCCCGAGCTACCTCCACGTGCCGCTCCTCGTGGCGCCCGACGGCCGCAGGCTCTCCAAGCGCGACCGGGACCTCGACCTCGGCATACTCCGCGAGCGCTACGGCTCGCCGGAACCCATCCTCGGCGCGCTCGCCTGCGCGGTGGGCATGGCCGAGCGCGGCGAGGAGCTTGGCGCCCGCGACCTGGTGGCGCGATTCTCCGTGGAGGCGCTCCGGCGGCATCGCGGAGACATCGTGGTGGATGGGAGCTTTCTCCCCTAAGCTCGACGGCCTTTCCGCACCGATAGGCTAGAATGCCCTAGCACCACGGAGAGCTGACCGAGTGGCTGAAGGTGCTCGCCTGCTAAGCGAGTAACGGGTGTGACCCGTTCTGGGGTTCGAATCCCCAGCTCTCCGCCAGCAAACGATGAGGCCCGGCGACGCCGGGCCTTTTTCGTGTGCTGATTGCGAGCTGGGGATGGGAACCCGCGAGAGCGCACGGCGCGGCGGCGGGGCCTCGCCTTACGGATGCTCGACGGGCCTCTCGTCGTTGAAGCGGCGGACCCGATTCGAGAGGGCCACCAGCTCCTCGTGCGAGAGCTCGGGAAGGTCCTCGAGCTTCTCGAGGAACATCGAGATGGTCTCGCTCTGGCGGACCTTGAGGTATTCGGAGTAGTAGTTCACCACCACGCCCGTGATCATCGCCGTGAGGATGACCGCCAGGATGCTGATGAGGACCGTGATGATGCGCCCGATGAGCGTCGCCGCCGCGAAGTCGCCGAACCCGATGGTCATGGAGGCGACGAAGAGATACCAGAGGGAATCCCCCACCGTGGGGATGCCCGGCTCGATGAACCAGAGCGCGATCGCGGCGACGAAGAAGATCCAGAGGAAGTTCACGAGCATGACCGCCGTGCCGGTGTGCTTGAGGATCCGCCAGAGCCTCCGAAAACCCACCATGACCGCGCCTTTCGCCGAATGGATGACCGCCGGCGCGAGAGCGGGCCGGGGACGGTTCGTCAGAGGTAACGATAGAGGTACCGCGCTATTTCCCCAACCAGGACTTGGGCACCGGGAAGAGCGAGCCCACGGCGGCGGACACGAACATGATGGGGGCCGACGCCAAGGGAAAGACCAGCAGCAGGAGGGCCGCCGCCATGAGCGGCTGGCGCATGACCGCGCCCATGAGCGCGGCCGTCACGGCGCAGAGGGAGAAGACGGGATCGATGCCCGCGATCGCCGCCATGCCGTAGCCGAGCGCGATGCCGGCGAAGATGATGGGGAAGAAGTGGCCGCCGTGCCATCCCAGGTTCAGGCAGAGCTGGGTGACGAGCACCTTCACGAAGCACGTGGCCATGAGCGCGATGACGGGAAGCTCGGTCCAGGCGAGCGAGAGCTCCTCGGTCTGCGACTCGCCCGCGAACATGGCGAAGGGAAGCGCGACGCCGGCGAGCCCCAAGAGGCATCCCGCAAGGACCGCCTTCGCCACGGGGCGCTCGCCCATGACGGCCGAGATCCTTCTCGCCAGCGCGCCGAAGGGGAAGTACGTCCAGCCGGCGAAGGCCCCCACCAGCACGAGCGGCACGAGCCACACGAACTCCGGGACGCCCACGGAGACCTCGGAGAAGTGCGGGAGGCCGCCCTCGCCGCCGAAGAGCGAGCCCAGGAGCGCCATCATGCCCAGGGCCCCGGCGACCGCCAGCACGTACACGGCGGCCTTGAGGGCCTTGGGCACGCCAAGGCGCACTTCGCTCACCGAGCGCAGGCCCTCGGACTCGTCCGCCTCGCCCAGCACCGGCACGACCATGCCGAAGAGCGGGGTGGCGAAGATGGCCGAGATGACAGCCGCGGTGCCCGACTCGGCCAGCTCGCGCATCTCGGCGCCCACAAAGCGCAGGCGGTCGCCCACCCAGGTGCAGAGCCCTGCGATGACGCCGGTCAGACCGGCCTCCGGGCCGATGGACCCGCCGAAGAGGAGCGGCAGGAGCGCACCGAAGAACGACGAGCCCAGATGGTCGTACTCGTAGCGGCTCGTCTCCTTCACCTTCGCCATGACCTCGTTCATGCTCTCGGGGTACGCGCCGAAGCGCTTGGCGAAGAGCCCGATGCACACGCCGCCGATGGCGCAGAAGGCGACGGGATAGAGGACCGCCGGGAGCCCGGCCGCCGCGAGCTGCGCGGGCAGCGCGTTCCACAGAAGGTCGATGCCCAGGTTCATCAGGAAGAAGAACGCCCAGCAGAAGGCCCCGGCGAACGCGCCGAAGACGATGGTGAGCACCGCGTAGAGCACTTTCCTGCCCATGGCGCCCCCTTTCCCGAGCGACGTCGCCCCCCTACGGGCGCGCGGAGGAGCGGCCGTCCCTGTCCGCGGGGAACTCCTGCGCCCATGGCGCGTCCCTCTTCCCCGGGCGATCGGCGAGGCATATCCCCCGACGGTAAGACTACATGATTCACCGGATCGGCCCGAGCGGGCGAGCTGCGCCTCGGGCGCCCGCCGCGCCTCGTGTCCCCTGCGTCGCTCGCGCCCTTGCGGCGGTCCGCGTGCCGAGGGATCGCGCCGTCGCCGCGCCTCCGGCTCGCTGGGGGCGGCGCCTCGATCGCGCTGGCCGAGCGCCGTCACTCCCCGCCCGATCGCAGGCGCACGGTGAAGTGGTTCGTGTCGCCGCGATAGAGCACGTGCGAGTACTCGACGACGCGCTCGCTTCGGGTCCGGCCCACCGAATCGAAGACGAAGCACGGGGTTTCGCGCGAGATCTCCAGCAGGGTCGCCGTCGTGAGCTCGGGCATCGTCACGGAGATCTTGCGCTCCACGTGGTCGATGGGGTGGCCGGCACAGGCCAGGTAGCGATAGAAGCTCTCGACTTCGAAGTCGTGCTCCATGAAGTCGGGGAAGAGGTCCACCGGCGTATAGCTCGTGGCGATCACCTGCGGCACGTCGTCCACCGACCGCAGGCGCATGAGCAGGTAGGCCTCGGCCTCGGGGTTGAGCCCCATCTCTTGGGCGACGCTGGGCGGTGGAAGCTCCCTGCGTAGCGCGAGCACCTTGTTCGACATATGGCCGGCCGTCTCCTCGACGAGCGGAAGCTGGCCCTCGAAGTCCTCGATCTGATCGACGAAGTGGCGATCGGAGCGACGGTCCACGACGACGGTTCCCCGCCGGCGGCGACGATCCACGACGCCATCCTCGGAGAGCAGCTGCAGCGCCTGGCGGACGGTGGGCCGGCTCACGCCATAGCTTTCGGCAAGTTCCAGCTCGGAGGGGATGGTCGTGCCGGGGGGATAGGTGCCGTCCTCGATCTTCGCCACCAGGTCGTCGCGGATCTGCGTGTAGAGCGGTTCTGCCATGGAGACCCCCCCCTCGAGTCGGCCGCCGGGGGGAATAGGTGCGGTCGTTGCTAGCTAATCATTAACATATTGCCGTATTCAACGGCGAACGGCGACCACGTTCGGTAAATGGTCGAAATCTCCATGTGACATAACGAACCTATCCATCGAATCTCCCCATGAGGGGTATCCCCATGGCGATGTTCTGACGGTGATTCATGACATATATTATGCCATTGGCATATTAAGTCAGTGCATCTAGCTCGGCGGTATCGATATCAGTGCCAAATGATGTTGAGATTTTATGAATTCCTTCATATCTCTGTCATCTCGTATTTGTTATGTCTTGACTTTTTGAATCATAGGAGGGCACGCGAGTGGTCCCGCCTGCCCGTCTACGCGGAGCGGACCCGCAAACCGAAGGTCGGGCCACTCGCTGCGAAAGGAGAGACCGGGATCGCGGGAACGCGCTGGTAGGAGCCAGCGCGCATGGCGGTTCCGGAGAGAGCGAAGAGAGGGGAAAGGAGGGATCGCAACATGGTCGGAATCGTTCTGGCGACCCACGGCGACTTCGCCACCGGCATCCTCATGTCATCGTCGATGGTCTTCGGCGAGCAGGAGGACGTGGCGCACGTGACGCTCAAGCCCGGCGAGGGCCCGGATGACTTCCGGGAGCGGCTCGACCAGGCGGTGGCCAGCCTGAGTGACCAGAAGGAGGTGCTCTTCCTGGTGGACCTGTGGGGCGGAACGCCCTTCAACCAGGCGAGCGCCGCCATCAACGGCCACGACGAGTGGTGCATCGTCACCGGTCTCAACCTCCCCATGCTCATCGAGGCCTTCACGGCGCGCATGGGCATGGAGACGGCGAGGGAGATCGCGGCCCACATCGTGGTGGAGGCGAGGAACGGCACCCGCACCAAGCCCGAGGACATCGATCCGGGACAGGGCGCCGCCCAGGTCCCGGCGGCCGATGCCCAAGCCACCGGCATGCTCCCGCCCGGCACGGTGGTGGGCGACGGGCAGATGAAGATCGTGCACGTGCGCATCGACAGCCGCCTGCTTCACGGCCAGGTGGCCACCAACTGGGCCAAGTCGGTGGGCTGCAACCGCATCATCGTGGTGAGCGACAACGTCGCCCACGACCAGATGCGCAAGTCGCTCATCGTCGAGGCGGCGCCCCCGGGCGTCAAGGCCAACGTCACCACGCTCGATCGCTTCGCGGAGGCCTACCACGACACCCGCATGGGCAACGTGAGGGCCCTCGTGCTCTTCGAGAACCCCGCGGACGCCCTCGAGCTCGTGGCCAAGGGCGTGCCCATCGAGCACATCAACTTCGGCTCGCTCGCCCACAAGGCCGGCAAGACCATGCTCTCGCAGGCCATCGCCATGGACAAGACGGATGCCAAGGCGGTTTTGGCCCTCAAGGCCGAGGGCGTGACCTTCGACACCAAGCAGGTGCCATCGAGCGGGTCGGACGACCTGTTCAAGCTCATCGAGGACAACGGACTCATGCCCTGAGCGGCATGCGAGCAATGAGAAAGGAGAAGGAGGGTAGGCAATGGAAATCATCTCTGTGATCCTCGTGCTCGTGGTCGCGTTCTTCGCGGGCATGGAATCCGTGCTCGACCAGTGGCAGTTCCACCAGCCGATCCTTAACTGCACGATGATCGGCATCGTGACCGGCCACCCCGTCGAGGGCGTCATCCTCGGCGGCACCCTGCAGCTCATCGCCCTCGGGTGGATGAACATCGGCGCCGCCATGGCCCCTGACGCGGCACTCGCCGGCGTGGCTTCCAGCATCTTCGTCTGCATGAAGGGCATGGCGGTCGAAGAGGCCGTGGCCGTGGCCATCCCGATGGCCGTCGCCGGTCTCGCGCTCACCATCTTCGTGCGCACCATCACCGTCGGCATCGCGCACGCCGCCGACGCGGCGGCCGAGAAGGGCAGCGTCGGAGGCGTCGAGTGGTGCCACATCGGCGCCCTCATGATCCAGGGCCTCCGCGTGGCCATCCCGGCCGGCGTCATCATCGCCATCCCGGCCCAGGCCGTGCAGGCCGCCCTCGACGCCATCCCCACCTGGCTCACCACGGGCCTCTCCACCGCGGGCGGCTTCATCGTCGTCGTCGGTTACGCGATGGTCATCAACATGATGGCCTCCCCCAAGGTGTGGCCGTTCTTCTTCCTGGGCTTCGCGCTGGCCTCGCTCTCCGAGCTCGGCCTCGTGGCCCTCGGCATCATCGGCGTCGTCATCGCGCTCGTCTACGTGGAGCTCTCGCCTGAGTTCAACGGCGGTGGCGGCGGTGCCGCCCAGGCAGCCGGCGTCGATCCGGTCGACGCGATCCTCAACGACTACGAGTAGGAAGGGAGGCATTCACCATGGCTGACGAGATCCAGAAGGAAGTCGAGACGTCCATCGAGGCCGAAGGCAAGGGCAGGAAGACCATCGACCTTCGCGACCGCCACAAGATCTGGTGGCGTGCCCAGTTCCTGCTCGCCTCGTTCAACTACGAGCGCATGCAGAACATGGGCGTGGCCTACTCGCTCATCCCCGCGATGCGCAAGCTCTACGACACCAAAGAGGAGATCAGCGCCTTCCTGAAGCGCCACCTCGAGTTCTTCAACACCCACCCCTACTGCGCCGCGCCGATCTTCGGCGTCGAGCTGGCGCTGGAAGAGAACCGCGCCAACGGCGGCGAGGTCGACGACGCCGCCATCCAGGGCGTCAAGATCGGCATGATCGGCCCGCTCGCAGGCGTGGGCGACCCCATCTTCTGGGGGACGCTCCGCCCGGTCCTGGGAGCCTTCGCGGCCTCCCTCGCCCTCACGGGCAACATCCTGGGCCCCATCCTGTTCTTCGTGCTCTGGAACATCATCCGCATGGTGTTCATCTGGTACACCTTGGAGTTCGGCTACCAGCAGGGCGCCTCGATCACCCAGAACCTCACGGGCGGCCTGCTCCAGAAGATCACCCTCGGCGCCTCCATCCTCGGCATGTTCATCATGGGCGTGCTGATCCCGCGCTGGACGTCCATCGACATGAGCACGGTGGTGTTCAGCAAGGCCGACATGGGCGCCGTGGGCGATAAGTTCCCCGATGCCATCGCGATGATCGAGTCGCTGAACGGCATCGTGAACGGCGAGCCAATGGGCCTGGACGTGTTCCACAACGGCGTCCAGTCGCTCCAGGGCGCTGTGAGCGGCGGCTTCTCCATCATGAACGACGCCGCCAACTATCCCGACGATCCCTGGCGCCTCCTCACCACCACCTCGCTCCAGAGCGTGCTCGATCAGCTGCTGCCCGGCCTGCTGCCGCTGATCCTCACGTTCTTCTGCATCTGGCTGCTGAAGAGGCACGTGAACCCGATCGCGATCATCGTCGGGCTCTTCGCCGTGGGCATCATCGGCGCGCTCATCGGCATCTTCTAGGGGCCCACTCTCCTTCGGGTCGCGGCGCTCGGATCCTCACGGGCGCCGCGACCCGATCCTCGTTCCACGTCGTTGCGCCTTCCTTCGGACTCCGCGGAGAACCTGAGGTTCATGGATTACAACCCGCCCATCACCATCACCGCTCCCATCGCCCGGCTCTGCGTCGAGGTGGGGACGCTCGTGGGCTCGCTCGAGGCGCAGGTTCCGCCTCGCGACCTCAAGCTCGTGGACGCGCTCCACACCGAGCAGCTCGCGAGCCTCGCCGCGGCCGAGGGAATGGCCCCGGGCGAGGCGAGGGACGTGGAGCGGGCGCTTCGCGAGGCGTTCCCGCGGTTCAGCGCCTACGACCCCACGTCGCTCTCCGACCTCATGCGCCTGAACGCGCTCATCGCCAACGCGATGGGCTCCTGGGACATCTGGCGCACGGGGGACGTCGAGCTTCCCGAATCCCTGGGCATCACCCCCGCGCCTCCCGAGCGCGTCTTGGACCTCTTGGAGCGGCTGCTGGACTGGTACGCGGGCACCGACCTCCACCCGCTCGTGGCGAGCTCCATCTTCAGGATCGAGTACCTCTACATCCAGCCCTTCGCCTGCGCCTGCAACTACACCGGCCGCCTCTGGCACCACTTGATGCTCGTCACATGGAGCCCGGTGCTCCGCTGGACGGTGCTCGAGGAGGCGATCCGCGAGCGGCGCGAGGATCTGCGCGCCGCCATCAGGGAATCGCGGACGCGGATCAACGACGCCCCCTACGTCACGTTCATGCTGGAGTCCATCGTCGAGGCGCTTCGCCGGCTCGAGGGCAGGCTCGAGGGCGTCTCGGCCCCCGCCGTCAAGGCGCAACGGCTGCTCGCCTACTTCTTCGAGCACCCCGAGGCCACGATCGCCCGCGCGGCCGATGCGCTCGACATGGCGCCACGCACCTGCGCGCGCTACGTGGCCGCGCTCCAATCAGAGGGCAAGCTCGAGCGCGTGGGAAGCCGAAGGACCGGCAGCTGGCGCGTGCTCTGATCCCTCGGGGGGTCTCTCCGGGCCGCCGCTAGGCGCCGCTCGCCAGGTCCTTCGACGCAGTCGCCTCCTCGGCATCCGCCGCATCGTCCGCAGGCGTCCGGGCCCAGGTCTCCCCCGCAAGGGCCGCGCCGATCACGAGGATCGATCCCACGAGCCCGGCGGGCGTGAGCGGCTCGCCCAGGATGAGGGCCGAGGTGAGCACCGAGACGACGGGCTCCAGGTAGCCGAGGACGGCCACCGTCTGCACCGGCAGCGTGGCGATGGCGTCGAAGTACCACACGTAGACGAGCCCGGTGAGCACGACGCCCACGAAGAGGAGCGCCCCCAGGCCGATGGCCGGATCCACCGCCACGGGAACCTCGGGCGCCGGCCCCACCACGATGGCGAAGGGGATGAGCCAGAGTCCCGCGAGGAAGAGCTGCACGAAGGTCTTGTCGAGCGGATCCACGCCCACGAGATGCTTGTTGAAGGTCACGATGCCCGCGAAGCAGAAGGCGGCCGCGATGGCGAGCACGATGCCGAGGGGGTCCGTGCCCTCGGCGAGCCCGCCGAAGACCCCCGAGACGAGCGCCACGCCCACGAAGGCCACGCCCACGCAGACCGCCTTCTTGGCGGTGATGCGCTCGTGGAAGAGGAAGGGCGCCGCGACGACGAGGAGGATGGGCGCCAGATAGTTGAGGACGCTCGCCACGGCCACGGTGGTGAGCCGGTAGGCCGCGAAGAGGCAGAGCCAGTTGAAGGCCAGGCAGAGGCTCGATCCGATCATCACGGGCAGGTGGCTCTTGATGGCGGCGAGATCCACTCGGTGCTTGAGCGCCGTGATGAGCAGGAGGATGGTCGCCGCGCCGACCATCGCCCGGCAGAGCACCACCACCTCGGTGCTGAAGGGCACGAAGGCCAGCACGAGGCCGATGGAGCCGTAGCCCACCATCGTGATGATGAATTTCGCCTCTGAGCTGAGCATCGTCCTCCCCCGCCGACGCGTTCGCTTCGTCGCGTTGAGGATTGTAGCGAGCGCGGGTCCGCGTGGCCGCCTCGAGGGTCCAGAGACGATGCCGGGCCGCCCCGTCGCCTTGACAGTCCCCGAGCGTGCGCCCATACTTTGAGACCTCAAGCGGCGTTACCTCAGCTGGATAGAGGGCCTGACTACGAATCAGAACGTCGGGGGTTCGAATCCCTCACGCCGCACCAGAA